>JAPPFH010000016.1 GCA_028875185.1 Chloroflexota bacterium
GGGGAACAAGATTTAGGGTGGGGGAAACGAGGGATATATCAACACATTCACCACTTCCAATGCGCGGCTTGACATGCCAATAGTTCTCATTATTATCAAGTGCCGTAGCCGTCCGCGATATAAGATCTTGCTCTTGACTAATGATCTTTGACTCCTTTTCCAGCGCGACGTATTTCGACGATCACATCGCCGCTGTTTTTTGCAGCGCATTTCGCATTTTGCAGAGCGGGCGCTGATGACCGGATTCAACTTTGGTCGCGTGGTTGACGGTTTCCTCGGTCTGTTCGAGATCTTCAATCCCATCATCGAGCCTTACCGCCGCTTCCACGAGAAGCTGCCGCCCAAAGCGCAGCAGACTGTGACCGCATTCGCCTTCATCCTGCCTTTCGGTATTCTCTATGCCATATTCACCATCCTGCCCATCTTCCAAACCTTCTATATCTCTCTGCACAAATGGGAGATCATGGGCACCAATATTCGCTATATCGGGCTGAAAAACTTCGAGCGCCTGCTAACGCGCGACACGCAGTTCCATCAAGCCTTTGAGCAGACGATCCTCTTTGTCGCGCTTACGATTCCAATCATCTTTGTCGGTCTCTTCTTCGCGCTGATGCTCAACCGGCCCGTCAGGGGCATCGGCATTTTTCGCACGATCTTCTATCTGCCGAACATCATCGCGGTAACGGTGATCGGTTTGATTTGGGCGCGAGTTTTCGCTTCTTCAGGCCGCGGTTTGATCAATGCTTTCCTGGAAAACTTCGATGCGGGTCCAATTCCATTTTTGGATCAAGGCGATCTGGCGACGCTCGTTGTCGCGTTCACGACGCTTTGGTGGACTGTCGGCTTTAGCATGCTGGTATTCCTGGCTGGCTTGCAGGATATCTCGCAAACGCTCTATGACGCGGCCAAGGTCGATGGCGCCAACAGCTGGCGGCAATTCCGCCACATCACCGTTCCCGGTTTGCGCCGGCCCTTCGCCTTCTTGTGCATTTTGCAAGTGATCGCCTCATTCCAGATCTTCGGTCAGGTCGATGTCATGACTGGCGGCGGACCGGCCGGCAATACCCGCACTATCGTATACAACATTTTTGAGACCTCGTTTCTCTATTTTCAAGTGGGCTATGGCACGGCCATGGCGGTGATTATGTTCGCCGTTCTGCTGGTCATTTCACTATTTCAATTGGCGCTGTTTCGGGATCAGGGTGTAGGGAGCTAGCGGTGACGGCAGTTGGCGCGGAACTGCAACGCAAACGTCAGTTGCTGGAGCGGCGGCGCGGCAGCGTATATGTGCTGGCAGTGGGTGTTTTCGCGTTGATCTGGATGCTGCCGGTTATTTGGACCCTGGTCACGTCGTTCCGGCCTGAAGCCGCGCTGCAGCGCAATCTGGCGAGCTTGATTCCCTACCCATTCACCACCGAGAATTGGGCTTTCATCCTCAAGAGCAGCCAACTGTGGAAATGGTTGGGCAACAGCGCCTTCGTCTCCACTACGCATACGCTGGCGCAATTGACCGTCTGTTCGCTGGCGGCTTATGCCTTTGCGCGCTTGGATTTTTATTTCAAACGTCCGCTCTATCTGCTGGTTTTGATCGGCTTGATGGTGCCCTTTGAGGCGACATTCCTGCCCGTCTATCTCTTATTCTCTAACTTGAAGCTGCACAACACCCTGATCGCGCTGATATTGCCCGGCATCGCCTCGTCTTTCGCCGTCTTTCTGTTGACGCAGTTCTTTCGCGGCATCCCGCTTGAACTGGAAGAAGCGGCGATGATGGACGGCGCCGGGCGCTTCCGCATCTTCCTCATTGTCATTGTTCCGCTTTCGACGCCGGTCATCACCGCCTTGGCGATCTTCACCTTCCTCGGCAACTGGAACAGCTATCTGTGGCCCATCATCTCCGCCACCAGCAGCGAGGTCTACACCATTGTTATCGGCTTGCGCAAGTTGAATCAGGCATGGGGCGATGTCAACTTTTACGGGCGCGACATGGCGGCCGCTGTCTTCACGGCATTGCCCATCATCATCTTCTTCTTCGTTTTCCAACGCCGCATCATCAGCGGCATCGCTATCAACAGCGGCATCAAGTAGAAAGGAAGGCTTATTGAACTGCGCGCAGACTGACCCATATCTTCATATCGAATAGTTATCCCGAAAGGATGCGAACCATGTACAGAATGAGAGCTCTGCTGGTTGTGGTATTGCTGCTTGTATTGGTGTCCATGCCGGTCGCCGCGCAAGACGCCGTCGAAGTCAACTTTATGCGCTTCTTCGGCGAATGCGCCGATGAATTCGGTGAAACCACCGACTTGTCCGAAGCCTATGGCGAATGTGGCATCATTCAGACGCTTGCCAATTCGTTCAACGCGACACAAGACGAGATCGTCGTCAATACCATCGTGGTGGATTGGCCCGGCGTCACCGAGTTGAACGCCAACCTGGCCGCCGGAACGCCGCCCGATATCATGGTGCTGCACGGCCGCCGCATTCCCAACTACGCCTCCCGCGGTCTGCTGACGCCCTTGGGCGATGTGCTCGCCGGCGCCGGCATTGACGCCAGCGATTTGACCGACAGCGCGCGCGGCTTCGTCGAATATAATGGCGAGCTCTACGGCATTCCCTTGGATCTGCACGGCCACCTCTGGCACATTAATGTCGATCTCTGGGCGCAAGCGGGCTTGGTCAATGATGATGGCGCACCCGATATCCCTTACGGCATGGATGAGTTCATGTCGCACGCTGAGGCTTTCCAGGAAGCCACCGGGCTGCCCTTCCTCGGCATGTGGACTAATGGCTTGAGCCGCAACTGGATGGCGCTGGTTTATCAGCAAGAAGGCGGCACGGTTGAAGCCGAAGATGGCATGCCCAATGTCAACAACGAAGCCGGCTTGAACGCGCTGAACTTCCTGATTATGCTGCGCGACGAGGGGCATATCACTGACAATGTCGATTATCCGGCCGCGGAAGAAATCTTCCTGAATGGCGAGAATGGCGGCCATGTCAATGGCACCTGGGTGGTCAACTTCTACGACAACCAAGTCGCAGATCCGGAAGGCGCGCTGAAGAATTACTACGTGCATAACTTCCCCACCGTCTACGACCAGCCGGCCGCCTGGGCTGGCAGCCATGCCTGGATCATCCCGCAAGGCGACGACCCGGACCCGGCGAAGCTCGAAGCGACATTGACCTTCCTCAATTACCTCAACGACAACAACATCGAGTGGGCGCGCACTGGTCACTCCGCTGTCAATACGTCTGTCGTCAATAGCGATGTCTACAGCGACTATCCGCACCGGCAGGAATACGCCGAATTTGTGCCCAGCGCTGTCATTCCGCCGCGCGAGAATTGGAGCACCGCTTTTGAATCCATAATGGACGAGGAGCTGTCCGCCGCTTTCATCGGCGAAAAGACGCCCGAGCAGGCGCTCGCCGATGCCCAGACCCGTCTTGAAGACTTCGCCCTCTTCGAGTAAGTGACCTTAGACCTGTCTTGCACCTGCTAAAGGAGGTGCAAAAGCCCCTCTCCATTGCAATGGGGAGGGGTTGCGGTAGGGTTGCATTCTTGGGGCGGGCTTTCGGGCTCGCCCTGTTTGTACCGAGCGAGTTCATCTAGAGATTAGAAATTTACACAGCTTCTTTTTCTGAACCCGTCAATTGATTAGACCTACAAGCAGGAGCAGAGCATGACTGACATCCCCCGCGGCGAATACCCCCGCCCACAATTTGTTCGCGACGACTGGCTCTGCCTGAACGGCGAATGGCAGTTTGAAATCGACCAGGGCGATAGCGGCATTCATCGCGGCCTGCTTGAGCGCGAACTCAGCGATACAATCACCGTGCCTTTCTGCCCGGAGTCGAAGCTCTCCGGCATAGAAGATCACGATTATTACAACGCCGTCTGGTATCGCCGCAGCGCGACGATCCCGGCGGCTTGGGCCGGCAAACGCGTCCTGCTGCACTTCCAGGCGGTAGACTATGACAGCACCGTCTGGGTCAACGGCGAAGAAGTCGGGCGGCATCGTGGCGGCTTCTCGCCCTTCAGCTGTGATATCAGCGATACTGCGGGCGCCGGCGACGACATCACCATCGTGCTGCGGGCGCGCGATGATGGCCAGAAACCGCAGCCCCGCGGCAAACAAGCCACCGATTATGGACCAGAAGGCGCCATCTATGTGCGCACAACCGGTATCTGGCAATCTGTCTGGCTGGAACCAGTGCCCGATATCGCCTTGCGCCGCTCGCGCATAACGCCTGATCTCGCCAATCAGACTTTCCGCCTCGAGCAGCCCATAACGGGCAACGCGCCCGGGCTGCGCCTGCGCGCGACGCTTTCGGATGCCGCTGGCGCGGTCGTCAGCGCCGAAACATCCGCCGAAATCGACCTCTCGCCCCGCCTTGATCTGCCCATTCCAGACGATCGCCTCATGCTCTGGGATGTTGGCGAGCCGCATCTTTACAATCTTGAAATCGCCCTAATCGACCTGCACGGCAACACGATTGACCGCGCAAGCAGTTACGCCGGTATGCGCGCCATCTCAATCGACAGGCTAGCCATCAAGATCAACGGGAAGACCGTCTTCCAACGCCTCGTGCTCGACCAGGGCTATTACCCCGATGGCATCATGACCGCGCCCAGCGACGCCGCCCTTATCGAAGATATCGAGCTGAGCTTAGCGGCCGGCTTCAACGGCGCGCGCCTGCATCAAAAAGTATTCGAAGAACGCTTTCTTTATCACGCCGATCGTTTGGGTTATATCGTCTGGGGCGAATTCGGCGATTGGGGCTGTCGCGGAGAGGGCCCGCTCGATGGCGAGCATCAGCAGCCGGGTCCCGATTACATCACCCAATGGCTGGAATGCCTTGAGCGCGATTATTCGCATCCGAGCATCATCGGCTGGTGCCCGCTAAACGAGACCTGGCAATCCATCACCGACCGCATCACCGCCCTGGACGATGTCACCCGCGGCATGTACCTAGCGACCAAAGCGATGGACAGCACGCGCCCGCTGCTGGATGCTTCCGGTTATTCCCATCGAGTGCCGGCAGCCGATGTCTACGACAGCCATGACTATACGCAGGATCCCGATACATTCCGCGAGCGTCACGCGGGCTTGGCGCAGGGCGCGCCCTACGAAAATGACGGGGGCCAATGGGGGCTGCCCGAGCGGATGGTTGGCAACGTCCGCTGGTCGATTCCCTATGACGGACAACCCTATTTCGTCAGCGAATTTGGCGGCATCTGGTGGAATCCCGATGTCCAGGAAGGCGAAGATTCCTGGGGTTATGGCACGCGCCCAAGCAGCTTGGAGGCATTCTACGAACGTTTCGAACAACTCTGCGCCATCTTGCTCGATGATGTCAACATGTTCGGTTATTGCTACACCCAACTGACCGATATCTACCAAGAGCAAAACGGCATCTACAAATTTGACCGCGGTCTCAAATTCGATATGGATCGCATCCGCGCCGCCCAGATCAAGCCGGCGGCGATTGAGTTGGCTGATAGATAATGAAGACCTTGCGTCCGCCTGCCATACCGCTGGTCGTTAATGATCCTTACCTCAGCGTTTGGTCCATGGCGGATCGGCTCACCGATGACGAGACGCGTCATTGGACGGGGCAGCCGCATCCCTTGTGCGGGCTGATCCGCATTGATGGGCAGTGTTGTCGCTTTGCCGGTGGGCCGCTCGATTACATCGGGCTGGACGCGCCGGCAATGGAGCAGACATCGGTCACCGTGCTGCCGACGAGAACACTCTATGTGTTTGCCGTCGGCGGCATCGAGTTGACGTTGACCTTCATGACGGCGGCACTGCCCCACGAGTTGGATCTGCTTGCGCGCCCGGTGACTACTCTGGAAATGGATCTGCGCGCGACCGATGGTCAGACGCATCATATCGCGCTTTATGTCGATGTATTGGGCCATTGGGTGGTTGATCGTCCGGGGCAGAAAGTCGTCTGGGGCCGTCACAAGCTCGCCGGGCATGATTTATTGTGGATGGGTTCGCTCGAGCAAGCGATGCTGCAGAAATCGGGCGACGATCTACGTATTGATTGGGGCTATCTGTATTTGACATCCCCTCAACAGGCGGCGGGCGCGCTCGGCGGCAGTACGGACTTGCGCGCTCTATTTATGGAGACCGGAACACTGCCCGACGGCGACGATACGGACATGCCGCGCGCAATCGACAGCCGGCCGCCTTATCCGGCAATGGCTTTGTCTTTCATCACCGATGTCGCCGCGGACGGAGTCGCGTCCTGCAGCGCCATTCTGGCTTACGACGACGGCATCTCGGTTGAGTATATGCATCGCAGGCTGCGTCCCTACTGGCGGCGTAACGGGTTGAGCGCGGCCAGCCTCATCCTTGCGACTCGAGATCAGTTCGCAGCGATTCGCGCCGCTTGCCGCGCCTACGACGATGCCTTAATGGCGGACCTGCGTCAAGCCGGTGGCGAAGTGTACGCGCAGTTGGCGGCGCTGGCTTTCCGGCAGTGCCTGGGCGCGCACAAGCTGGTCGCCGATCTGGATGGGACGCCACTCTTCTTTTCCAAGGAGAATTTCAGCAACGGCTGCATGGGCACCGTTGACGTCTCGTATCCTTCCAGCCCGTTTTTCCTGCTCTTCAATCCTGATCTGCTCGAGGCGATGCTGAAGCCGGTCCTCGAATACGCTGAATCGCCGCGCTGGAAGTTTCCCTTCGCGCCGCATGACCTGGGCCGCTACCCTCTCGCCAATGGCCAAGTCTACGGCGGTGGCGAAGAATCGCAATTCAAGCAAATGCCGATAGAAGAATGCGGCAATATGCTGATCATGGTGACGGCATGCTGCAAAACGCGTGGCGACAGTGCGCTGGCAGAGTGTTATTGGGCGACGCTCACGACCTGGGCCGAATACTTGCTGGAAAAGGGGCTCGACCCGGAGAACCAGCTCTGCACCGATGACTTCGCCGGTCACCTGGCGCGCAATGTCAATCTGTCAATCAAAGCGCTGGTCGGGATCGCCTGCTATGCCTGGCTGTGTGAACAGCGCGGATTGCTCGACGATGCGCGCGCCATCCGTTCCCGGGTCGAAAGCATGGCGCGGGATTGGCTGCGGATGGCCGCTGACGGCGATCATTATCGCCTCGCCTTCGACCGTCCCGGCAGCTGGAGCCAAAAGTACAATCTGGTCTGGGACAGGCTGCTGGAACTTGATCTCTTCCCTGACGACCTGCGTGAAACAGAGATCGCCTATTACAAGAAGCAGGGTGGGAGATATGGTTTGCCACTCGATAGCCGCAACAGCTATACCAAGCTGGATTGGATCGTTTGGTCGGCGAGCCTGGCCGATTCGCAAGCGGACTTTGAACAATTTGTCGCGCCGCTTTGGGATTGGCTGAACGAGAGCGAGAGCCGCGTTCCCTTGACCGACTGGTTCTACACCGATAGCGGCGCCCAGGTGAATATGCAGGCGCGCTCAGTCGTGGGTGGAGTCTTCATCAAGATGTTGTACAATAGCGCAGTTCATCGGAAATGGTTGCTGAGAGACACAGTCTTCAAGTAAGTTTTCATGTCGTAAATGCGTTGCGAGCGAGGAAAGGACTACCGTGCGAGTTGTCTTACTGTTGATGCTGGGATTGTTCACCCTGACCGGTTGCGCTTCGCAAGCGACTTTTGGCGACGCCATCACTCAGGGCGAGCCCACAGCGATACCCACTCCCGTCGTGCCGAGCAAACCGGTGTATCAAGTCGAGCGCGGCAAAATCGTATACGAGCGCCGCTTCTTTGGTCGAATCACGCCCTCGGTCACGGAAGAAGTCGCGTTTGCAATTGACGGCCGCGTTCTTGAGATCTTAGTCGACGCCGGCGCCGATGTGAGCCAAGGCGATGTGCTCGCGCGCTTGAATATCGCTGGCTGGGAAAATCAATTGCTGGACGCCGAAGAAGAACTTGCCATTGCCGCTTCCATCTTGGAAAGCGCCGAGGGCAAGGTTCGCTACGACAGCCAACGCGCCGCCCTCTCCCTGGAGATGGCGCAGTTGAAGCTCGACCATGCCATTGCTCAAGCCAGTGAAGAGGCAAGCAGCGATGACCGGCTTGAAATCAATTTGCTAACGCTCGAACGTGATCTGGCGCTAGTTGCCGTCGATGAGTTGGCCAGCGGCGTCGATCCGCAACTGCGCTTTGACGTGGCGCGGGCGCAAAAGCGCGTGGACGAGATTAAAGCGACAATCGCCAAAGCGGAGCTCGTCGCGCCAATGTCGGGACGGCTGGTGAATTTCTCGCCCGATCCCGGCGAGCCGGTCTTGGCTTACGACCCGATCGGCTTGGTGGCCGACCTGTCCGTGCTGGAAATTACCGATGATATGAGCCCGGAAGACCTCTCTGAGCTGAACGAGGGCATGCCCCTGCTCATCAAGCGGGCGGCGCTGCCGGGCAATGTTTACAGCGGCATAATCGCCAGCTTGCCCGCGCCCTATGGCTTGGCAACGGATGAGCTGGTTCACGTCAGCTTTGACGAACAGCCGCCGCTGGGCGAATTTGATGTCGGCGATCGGATGAATTACACCGTCGTCATTGAAGAACGCGATGATGTGCTCTGGCTGCCCCAATCGGCCATCCGACAGTTCAGCGGGCGCAACTTCATCGTTGTGCGCAATGAAGGCGTGCAGCAGCGCGTTGATGTGCGCTTGGGGCTGGAAGGCGATGGCCGCGTCGAAATCCTCGAAGGCGCTGACGAGGGCCAGACGGTTATCGGTCCATGACGCGGCTTCTTTTGCGAATGCGCGCTGTCGTCCTCGTCGCCGTCAAACGCTTGCTGGCGCAGCCACTCCTGTCGCTGGCGACCACCCTCGGTTTGACTGTCGCCGTGGCGCTGGTATTGACCATTCCGATTTATTCCGAGTCGGTGGCTTTCCGCGTCCTCACCGACCGCCTGACCGAAGGACCGGATCGCATCAACCGACCGCCCTTTTCTTTCCTCTTCAGTTATATCGGTTCCTGGAACGAGCCGGTAAATTGGGAAGCGACGCTCGACCTCGACAATTACCTGCGCGAGAACGGCGGGTCGGAGCTGGGTTTGAGCTCGACCTTGGTCGTCCGCCATCTAGAGACCCAGAACTTCCGCCTTTACCCCTCTGGTGAAACCAATTATCGCGACGAAAACCGCTCGCTCGATTACGTCAGTTTCGGCACGACTGAGAATATCTTCGAGCAAGTCGAATTGGTCGAAGGCAATTACCCGGCGCCAGCCGATCCATCGCCTGAGAGCTACGTCGATGTAATGATCCATGAGGAATTCGCCTCCGAGTATGGCATTCAGCTTGGCGAATATTATCAGGGCTATAATTGGCGGCTGGACGCCGACGATCCGATGCAGATCACGATGATCCGCATCGCCGGCATCTGGCGGCCCCTCGATGACGAGGACGAATACTGGTTCTATCGCCCCAACGTCTTTGAAGACATCCTCCTCATCAACGAAGAGACCTACCGCGACCGGCTCGCCCCCTACACCGATTCCGAAGTCAACCTCGCCGTCTGGTACATCGTCACCGACGGCAGCGGCGTCAACACCTCCCGCGTCGACGAACTCATCCGCCGCCATAACGACACCGAAAAAATCGCCGACCAATATCTGCCCGGCACGTACATCCAAGCTTCGCCGGTCGAGGAATTGCGTCCCTATCAGCGCATCGTTACTGTGCTCACATTAACGCTGACTATCTTCAGCATCCCAATCGTCGTTCTGCTGATCATTTTCCTGGTGATGCTGGTGGGCTTGGTCGTCGATGGCCAGCGCAACGAAACCGCCGTCTTGCGCAGCCGCGGCGCCTCGCCCTTCCAGGTGGTCGGCTTGACTACGGTCGAAGGCGTCATCATGGGCGTCATCGCGCTCATCATCGGCGGCGCCCTCGCGCTTCTATTCACTCAACTGATCGGCACCACCCGCAGCTTCATGGACTTTCGCTGGGGTCATCCTTTCATCGTTTCAGTGCCGCCGACCATCGGCTCGACCATTGCCCTGGCGATCGTCTTCACCGTCCTCATTCGCGTCGTGCCCACCATTGGCTCCGCCCGCCACACGATCATCAGCTACAAGATGGACCAATCGCGCTTGCTGCAGCGCCCCTGGTGGCAGCGGCTCGGCGTCGATGTCCTGCTGCTTGTCTTAATCGGCTATTTCTATTATCAAGTCTTCCAGCAGGGCGGGCTAATTGATGTCGAAGGCGGCGCCCGCAATATCGAAGACGCCTACAACCAGCCCTTCGTCTTCCTGCTGCCGCCGCTGACCATCTTCGCCTTGACGCTATTCTTGCTGCGATTCCTTGCGCCCATGCTGCGCGCCTTAGCCTGGCTGATCCAATGGACCAACAGCGTCGGCTTGCTGATCGTGACGCGCCAACTGGAGCGCTCGCCGGGCGCATATTATCTGCCGCTGATTCTGCTCGTCTCGACCATCAGCCTGGGCATCTACACCGCTTCCTTCGCCCGAACCATCGACCGCTATCTCTATGAGCAGCAGTATTACCGCGTCTCGGCAGACGTCTCGGTGCGCGTCTTCAGCCAGAATCCGAGCGCTTTGCCCGGCGGTGGGGGCGGGGGCGGCAATGACGCGCCGCCGGCGTATATGCATATCTCGGAATTCACATCCATGCCCCACATCCTCGGCGCCACCCGCATCGGCGAATATGCGGCAAAGGCGCGCTTGACCTCGGGCAGCGTCGAAGGCCGCTTCGTCGGCGTCGACCGCGCCAATCTAGGTCCGGTCGTTTTCTGGCGCTCCGATTTCGCCGATATCCGCCTAGGTTATTTGACCAACGCTCTGGCGCTCCAGCAAGATTCCGTGCTGGCAACGCGCGAATTCATGGAGCAGCGCGCCCTCGATATCGGCGACTTGCTCGAGCTCGATGTGCGCAGCGCCGGCGAGGTCTTCAAGGTCAACTTGCAAATTGTCGGCGAGCTCAATTACTTCCCGCGCTGGTATCCGGAAAAGGACGGCGCCTTATTCGTCGGCAACCTCGATTATCTCTTCGAGCAAGCGCAGATCGAATTGGCGCATCGCGTCATCATGCGCGTAAGCCCCGAATTCAATCAGCGGGCATTCATGCGCGCCGTCTTCGACCGCGGCGCCGCCGGCGTCCTGGTGGACGAGCCGCTTTCGCGCATTGACCGCGAACAATCACGCCCGGAGCGGCAAGGGCTATTTGGCCTGCTGTCGATCGGCTTCATCACTTCATCGCTCGCCACCATGATCGGCTTCCTGCTGTATACGATCTTTTCCTACCAGCGGCGCTACATTGAGCTCGGCATCTTGCGCGCCATCGGTTTGTCGCAATCATCGATGATCGTCTCGGTCGCTTGGGAGCTGGGCTTGTTGATTATCATGGGTTTGGCGCTCGGCTTGGGTATCGGCTTGCTGGTCAGCGTGCTCTACATCCCTTATATGCAATTCGTCAGCAGCCTCGAAGGGGTGGTGCCGCCTTATGTCGTGACCATGGCTTGGACCGAGATCGCGCAGATCGTCGCCCTCTTCGTCGGCACCTTCCTGCTCATCATGCTCATTCTGCTTGTCATCCTGCGCCGCATGCGCATCTTCCAAGCGGTCAAATTAGGAGAGACGCTCTAATGGCAACGAACAACGGCGCCTTTCTCATCTGCGACGACCTCTACAAAATTTTCAAAGTCGCCGATATTGAAGTGATGGCGCTGCAAGGGCTCGACTTGACGGTTAAACGCGGCGAGCTGGTCGGTGTCGTTGGCGCCAGCGGCAGCGGCAAAACCACGCTCATGAACGTGCTCGGAGGCTTGACGCGCCCATCGGCGGGCCAAGTCATCATCGATGGCAAAAACCTGCTCAAGCTCAGCACGCGTGAATTGACCGCTTACCGACAGATCGAAGTCGGCTTCGTCTGGCAGCAGGGCAGCCGCAACTTGATTCCCTATCTCTCCGCCCTGGATAACATCAAGCTGCCGATGACGCTGGCGGGCGTCGCCGGCGCCCAAATTGACAAGCGCGCGCGCGAATTGATGGACCTGGTTGATCTCTCCGATCGCTACGATCATAAGCCCATCCAGCTCTCCGGCGGCGAGCAGCAACGCGTCGCCATCGCCGTCGCTCTGGCCAACGAACCGAAGCTGCTGCTGGCTGATGAACCCACCGGCGAGCTTGATTCCACTACCTCTGATCAAATCTACGATCTCTTCAAACGGCTCAACCGCGAACTCGACTTGACCATCTGCATCGTCAGCCACGATCCGGATATCAGAAAGCATGTCGGCCGCGTGGTCGCCATCCGCGATGGCAAGCTGGCGAGCGAGACAGTGAAACGGAGCGCGTCTCAGAAACCGCGTCTTCATATCCAGGGAGAGACGTCCTCTGGCGAGCATTTGGAAGAGCAGTTTGAAGAACTCATCGTGCTCGATTCGGCTGGCCGCCTGCAAATCCCGAAACAATATCGCGAGGAACTCGGCTTCGAGAACCGCGTCGAGATGGAAGTCACCGAAGACAGCATTGTGATTCGCCCAGCCAAGAACCTGGACGAAACCTCTTCGCAAGCCGAAATCCAACTGGAGCGCGAAATCCGCGTCGGCGAGAATGGCGCGCGCGGGAGCTTCATCAGCCGCTTCCGGAGGAATTCATGACCGAGACCGTAATCGCCGCAAAAGACGTCGGGCGCGTCTATCCCTCGGATTCGGGCGATGTGCACGCCCTGCGCGAGATCAATTTCGAGGTCGAGCGCGGGGAGTTCGTCGCCTTGCGCGGGCGTTCCGGCAGCGGCAAGACCACCTTGCTGAATTGCCTGGGCGGCTTGGATAGCCCTAGCAGCGGCGTGATCTGGATTCAAGGCGTCGACATCGCCACGATGGAAGAGGTCGAGCGCACCCGCTGGCGGCGCGAAAGCATCGGCTTCGTCTTCCAGCAGATGGGCTTGCTGCCGAGCTTCTCCGCCTACGAGAACCTCGATGTGATGGCGCGCCTGGGCAATGTGCCGCGCCGAGAACGGCGGGACCGCATTCTCGATACGTTGGAGCGAATGGGGCTGAAGGACTACTACGACCACCGCCCTTATGAAATGTCTGGCGGGCAGCAGCAGCGCATCGCCATCGCCCGCGCTCTGGTGACCAAGCCGGATCTCATCCTTGCCGATGAACCGAGCAGCGAGCTTGATAGCGAAACCACCCACAAAGTCTTGGCTGTGCTGCAAGAATCGGTGCGCAAAGACGGCGTATCGATTCTGCTCTCCAGCCATGATCCCATCGTCGATGAGTATGCCGATCGCATCATCAACCTGCGCGACGGGCAGATTGATGGCGCGATGGCCGCAAAACCGAATGCCTTGTAAGACTTGTCCGGTATTGTTTTTTTGCTAGATTATCCGAGCAATGTACGTGTGCTAACCCCCACCCCAAACCCCTCCCCCATAAAGAGGGAGGGGCTTTACCGCGAGAATTTTGAGTTTCTCGGCTCCCCTTCCCTCCTTGTGGGGGAAGGGGCCGGGGGATGGGGGTGAAAATTGGCGATACTGTCACAGTAGCGGACAAGCCTTGTAGGGGCGACATATCAGGTCGCCCGCATGCTCGGCATGTCCGCGCATCCCCTCGGTGAGCGTGTATGAAATCCGCGTCCTCAGTGCTAACTTTTCTACTGTTTTTTTACGGAGCAAGCGCCGCGCTGGCCGTCGATGACACGATTCTCTTCCGCGATGTCAGCGCCCGAGCCGGCATAAACGCGTCCCACCGCGCCATCTGGTACGAACATGCGCCCGTCCCCTATCAAGGCGCCTACCTGGCGGCCGGGTCCGCCTGGGCTGATTACGACGGGGACGGCTGGGTCGATCTTTTCGTCACTGGCAACCTGGACCCCAACGCGCTTTATCGCAACAATGGCGATGGCAGTTTCTCGCTTGCCGAATCCTCCGAAGCGCTCAGCCTGCCCAACACGCCCAGCGGCGGCGCGGTCTGGGCTGATTACGACAACGACGGCTGGCGCGATCTATACGTGCTGAACAATGGTCCCAACCGGCTCTTCCGCAATCTGGCTGGCGCGGGCGACGGCGCGGTGTCTACGCGCGCTGGCGGCGCAGTGTCTACGCGCGCCTTCGAAGATGTAACGGAGCTGGCCGGCGTCGGTGATATCGGCAAAGCCACGTCAGCCGCCTGGGGCGATTACGATGAGGATGGCCATCTTGATCTCTACGTGACGAACTGGTCCTGTTATCCCGAATGCGAGCTGCTCGATTTCTCGCGCAGCCGCGACGCGCTTTATCACAACAACGGCGATGGCAGCTTCACCGATGTATCGGGCCTCTTGGGCGTCGAGACTTTGCTTGGCGCCGGCTTCGCCGTCAGCTGGCTGGATTATGACGGTGACCGTGATCTCGATCTGTATGTGGTCAACGATAAAGCCGTCAATGCGGTCGGCAATGTCTTATGGCGCAACGATGGCGCGGGCTGCGCCGGCTGGTGCTTTACCAACGCGTCGGCGGGCGCGGGCGCGGGCGCAGTCGTGCATGGCATGGGCTTGGCCACCGGCGATTATGACAACGACGGCGACCTGGACCTCTACTTCTCCAACATGATTGGCGCTATGGTCCTGCTGGAGAATACGGGCGATGGCGCTTTCAACAATAGCGCCGACTACGCCGGCGTCGCCTACCGGACTGGCGCGGCGGTCGGTTGGGGAGCCGCCTTCTTCGATTATGACAACGACGGCTGGCTCGACCTTTTCCTGGCAGCCACCGGTACGACTGCCGTCTCCGGCAAAAGCGGCGACCAACTTGAAAATCCAGATCAACTCTACAGCCTGCCAGCGCAATACGGCTCCGGCGGCATGCATTTCGTTTATCCCGATATGCTCTATCACAATCAGCGAAACGGCAGCTTCCGCGCTATGGATCAGAGCCTCTTCAGCAACGGGTCGGCGGCGACGATGGGTTTCAGCACCGCCGACTACGATCGCGACGGACGGGTAGACTTCGCTCTGACCTGGTGGAACGAGGCGCACGGCTTGTTTCAGAATACCGGATACGACGGGCTGCGGAACAACTGGATCGCCATTGAGCTCGCAGGCGGCGGCGCAATTGACCGCGACGCAATCGGCACGCGCGTGCGCGTCGTCACCGATGATGGCTTGTCGCAAATGCGCGAGCTCAAATCGGGCTCGAGCTTGGGCGCCGGCAACGAACTGGTTTTGCACTTCGGCTTAGGCGACGCTGCGATTAGACGCGTGATCGTCAGTTGGCTCAGTGGAGAAATTCATGAATATACAAATGTGCCAATGAACCAGCGCTGCCGCATCACCTTCGAATCGATGGCATGTTCGCCATGACAGATTGGGGATCACAATGGTTCGTCTGAAAACGATTGCGAAACAAGCCAGATGGGCGCATATTGCCATCACGATATGCTTGCTCCATTTCGCGTCCGCCGCTGTTGAGGCTCACCAACCGTTCTGCGAATTCGCCGATGTATCGGTTGACGCGCCTTGGCAAGTGCCGGACCCAGCCATCTCTTACGCTTATTTCGGCAACATCTACCCCGCCTGGGATATCGATTATTTCTCCTTCGAGGCTGAAGCCGGCCAAACTGTCCTGCTTAGCCTGAGCATACCCGCCAATGATGAGAACGAAGATTCGATTTACGCGCCCTTGATGGCAGTCATCGGTCCCGGCCTGCCTGGAGACCGGCCGCCCGAGCTGCCCGCGGGCATACAAATCCCGACAGGCGCGGGCGCGCGTATGGTCGCGCTGGGCGGCGACCCCGCCTATTTCTACGAACCCTTCGGCCGCGTCCATTTCTGGAACTACGCGGACGACTTCTTCCGCGCCCCGCAAGCTGGCAATTACACCGTCGCCCTCTGGCACCCCGATAAGCAGATCGGGCGCTACACCTTTGTCATCGGGCAGCGTGAAGTATTGGGCGGCGATCTTGAATGTTTTATGGCTTACAGCATGTATTGGACGCCGATCATCGAAGGCGCGAATCCCTACCGCGATACGCCGATGGACGAGCTCATGCACGACCCCAGCCGCGTGATCAATCTGGACGAGATGGATGCCCCAACCCTCAAATTGCAGGTATACGCCCTTGCCGACGGCAGCTTCAACCTTCAACTGCAAACCAGCAACTTCACCTTCACGCCGCAAAACATTGATATGGCGCCCGTCCTTGGCGAGGGCCATGCCCATTTGTATGTCGACGGGGTGAAGCTCGCGCGGCTCTGCGGCGAGTGGCATCATCTGCCCACGCTGCCCCCCGATGCCGAAGTGGTAACGGTCTCCCTCTATGCCAACAACCATCAAGGCTTCGCCGTCAACGGCACATTGATTGCAGACTCCGTCCGCCTGTCGGATGTGAGAGGAGACTGATGCCCGCCGATGTAATCGTCGCCGGTCATATCGCCCTGGATATCCTCCCAGATATGTCGGCGTTGAAGCCCGACGAGGTCGTCAGCGCTGGCAAGGTATTCGAAATCGGGCGGATATCATATTCAACCGGCGGCGCAGTGTCCAACACCGGGCTGGCGCTGCACCGGCTCGGCGTCGATGTTGTCTTGCAGGCTGCTGTCGGCGACGATTGGGTCGGGCGCGCCATCATCGACTACCTGCGTGGTTTCGAT
Organism: Chloroflexota bacterium; assembly: GCA_028875185.1. GTDB lineage: Bacteria > Chloroflexota > Anaerolineae > Aggregatilineales > Phototrophicaceae > UBA6055. The sequence continues at coordinate 16,595 of JAPPFH010000016.1, forward strand.
CCGCGCTTCGGCGATTGCATCCAGGTCGTACCCCATGCCGCGAGCCCCTATACTGTCGTCATTGAGCCCGCTGATCATGACCGCACCTTGCTCACGCATACCGGCGTGTATGATGACTTTACGCTGGAGGACATCAACCTCGACTTGGTCGCTGGCGGCAAGCTTTTCCATCTCGGCTATCCAACGCTTTTGCCGCGCCTTTTCGCCGATGACGGCGCGGCTTTACTGGATCTATTGCGCGTGGTCAAAAGCCTCGGCGTCATCACGTCGATCGACATGTCGCTGCCGCCGCCCGATTCGCCGAGCGGGCGCGCCGATTGGCGCAAGATCTTGGGGCGCTGCCTGCCCCACATCGACATCTTTGTGCCCAGCATCGAAGAGATCATGTTCATGCTGCGGCCCGCTTACCTCGCGCGTTGGGGCGTCGATTTGCAAGGCGCGCTGAATGCCGTTTACCTGGCGGACCTGGCGGACGAACTCATCGCCATGGGCGCTGGCATCGCCGGCTTCAAACTGGGCGAGCGCGGTCTCTTCCTGCGCTGCGCCGCGGACAGATCGCGCATGGCGTTTTTGTCGTCCATCAGCCAATCAGCAGATGACTGGGCGGGCGCGCAGACCTGGCATCCCGCTTTCCAGGTCGATGTAGCTGGCACGACCGGCGCAGGTGACGCCGCTTACGCCGGCCTGCTGGCTGCCCTGATTCGCGGCATGGAACCAGAAGCCTGCGCCCGTATGGCTTGCGCCGTCGCCGCCTGCAATATCGAGGCGGCCGATGCCACCACCGGCGTCCGCAGCTGGGAAGCGACCCATGCGCGCCTAGCCTCCGGCTGGCCAACGCGTTAATCGCCGAGCCATAACCCATCCCACTCTGTATGTCATGCCGTCGCGGGGCGCGCCGCATTGGATTTCATAGCGCCTGCAAAGGTGCCCGCTCCTCAGGCTTCTCAGGTGGGAGAAGGGGCGGGTCACGTAGACATAGACCTACGGGGCTGAGGCCTATGAAGCCCGTCCTTCGGCAGCAGCCAGATCAACACAGTTGAAATAATGCTGAATCCTGCCGCCAGAATCAGCATCGGATTGTAGCTGCCGAATAGGTCAAAAAGCACACCGGCAGCGAAGGGTGAGGCGGTACCGGCCAGCGTGAGAAATATGACCATCGAGCTGCTGATGCGGCCGTAATAGGCGACGCCGTAGGTATCGGCCACAATCAGCGGACGAGTCAGCGTATGCGTGCCGATCGCCATGCCAAACAAGGCGACGAACAAGACGATCAAGATTGCCGCGCTGCCCAGAAGCAGTATCGCTAGCGAGATGGTCAAGAGGACAAATACGCCAATCGCCATGGTCCGGCTGGAGAAACGGCGCTCGACCGGGGCGAAGATCGTGCGACCCACAACTTGCATGACGCCTATGGCGCCGCTCGCCAGCGCTGCGTTGCCTGGCTGAACGTCGACGCTGATCAACAGCGGAATGAAATGGATGCGCACGGCGATAATGCTTAAGGACGACAGCGAGAAAGCCAAGGTGAGCAGCCAGAAGTAACGGGAGCGCAGCACCGCGCGCAGATTGATATTCGGGCTCGCGCTTGCATTGCCTGCCTTTGCGTCGCCGTCAGTCGCCAAACCCAGATCGGCCGGTCTGCGGCGCAGGAATAGCGCGTGCAAGGGTATGTTAATTGTGCCTAGAATGATGGCGAGGATCAGGATCGCCTGACGCCAGCCGTAAGCTTCCAGCAGCGCTTGCGACAGTGGCGTAAAAATCGTGCTGGCGAAGCCGGCGATGAAGGTCACGATCGCCATCGCCGTTCCGCGCGATTGCGAGAACCAGGCAGCAATCACGGCGAAAGCGGGCTCGTACAAAATCGCCGCGCCGAAGAAACCCATCAACGCCGTGACGGCGATGAATTCCGGCAACGTATTCACTTGCGACCACAACATGACAGCGACCATCGCGCCGATTGACCCAGCCGTCATCAACAGGCGGGAGCCGTGTTTGTCCAGCCAACAGCCCACCGGCAGGGCGACCAAGCCGGTGATTAGCAGTGACAGCGAGAAAGCGCCCGAGAGCTCCCCGCGGGACCAGCCGAATTCCGCTTCCATTGGCGCGATAAAGACGGAGAATGCGTAAAATAGCACGCCGTAAGACACTGTCGTGGTAGTCGCCAAAACCAAGGCAATGGTCCAGCCGTAATAATGCGGCTCTCGCCGAAGCAAGCGTTTCATTCGCTGACAACCAAATGTTGCGTTTCCGTTCGAATAGCTAGAGAATATCGGCGACGTCTCATATCTCAAGTGGCAACCCTGTGCCGATCGCGACATGGCAGGGGCGACCCACCGGATCGCCCCTACGCGCGCTAGGGAGCCGGCTGCCGCCCGCCAATGCCGCAGACTATGTCGCAAATTCCTCGGGCAGCAAGATTCATGCTGTACACTACGCTCAGCGATAAATCACCTGGAGAAAGACCATATTCATGCCGACGCTAGAAAGCTACACACAATTTGAAGGACGTTATTGGGACACAGCCGCCATCCGAAACGCCTTGGATTATCAGGGCGCCTTAGCCCCGCATACCGGCGAGCCCTACAGCGAAGCGATGCTGCTCGGCATCAGCGGCGGCGTGACCTTCGGCTACTTCACCTTTCATTACCAGGGCTATGATCCCCAGGTCAATTTGTTGACCCGCAACACTTTCGACCCAATGGAGCGTATCTTCGAAGGCCTAAAGTTGCCGCGCGACTTGCGGCGCAGCGCCAGCGCAAACAAAGGCCGGCAAAACCTTATCGACGCCTTGGAGGAGGGCTATGCGCCGGTCGCTAGACCGGACGGCGCGCTGCTGCCTTACAATGCCATAGCCTACGACGAAGCCAACTGGCACACCATGCCGCTGGTCATTTACGGATATGAACCGGGCAAGGGCGAGGCTTATGTCTCCGATCGCAGCCGCGTCGGCTTAACCGTTAGCACGGATGATCTGGATGCGGCGCGGGCCCGCGTCAAGAAAGACCGGCACGCTCTGATTTTGCTGGGCGCGCCGGACGAGAACGCGCTCGCCGATGCAATCCGCAAGGGGCTTGATGACTGCGTAAAGCTGATGACTGAGAAGCCGCCCAAAGGTTCAGCCAAGAATTTCGGCTTGCGCGCGCTGGCGCATTGGGCCGACATGCTCGCGAAAACCGGCCGCGGCAGCTGGGCTAAAGAATACCCGACTGGCCGACTGCTTTTTGCCGCTCTGACCTCTGCCTATACCTTTCTCGGTCCCGCCTTTGGCAAGACCCTTCAAGCCGAGCGCGATGTCTACGCTGATTTCCTCAATGAAGCAGCGCAGGTTCTGGAAACGACCGCCTTAAACGAGGCCGCTGCCAAGTACCGCGAAGCCGGCGCTGCCTGGCAGAGCCTGCTCGATAGCCTGCTGCCACAAAACGCCCCGCTGCTGAGCGACGCGCGCGCTGCCATTGACCGCAGAACCAGTCTCTTCATCGAAAGCGGCGCCGCGCAGTTGGACCAGATCATCGACCAGCGCGATCGGCTGGAAGCGCTGAAGACAGAATCCGAAACCGACTTTCCATTGAGCGATGCCGAGATCAACGACCTGCGCGCCAACGTTCGCGACCAGGTCTTGCAAGCGCATTCGGCCGAAGAGGCGGCGGTGATGGCGCTGAAGGCGGCTATCGAGTAAGCCGCCGGCTGGAGAGCGTTTCCCAATCCAAACGTCGTTAGGGTTCGCCGCCGTCTATTCAGGGCTCGGGCGCGCGTCGAAGCCTACGATTGAATCCGATCTGTTAGAATACAGGGAATAGATCATCAGACGTTGACGAATGGATGCGCCAATGAAAGCAATCATGGTTATGTTCGATTCACTGAATCGCCGGCTGATGGAGCCTTACGGTTGCGATTGGGTGCATACGCCTAATTTCGCGCGCCTGGCGCAGCGAAGCGTCACCTTTGATAAAGCCTTCATTGGCAGCATGCCCTGTATGCCAGCCCGGCGCGAGCTGCACACCGGACGTTACAATTTCTTGCATCGCAGTTGGGGTCCGCTGGAGCCCTTCGATGACTCCATGCCCCAGATCCTCGACGAGCACGGCGTGCATAGCCACAAAGTCACCGACCATCAGCATTATTGGGAAGACGGCGGCGCAACGTATCACACCCGCTTCACCACCCATGAATTCAGCCGCGGGCAAGAGGGCGATCCCTGGAAGGGCGTCGTGGATGCCGGCGTCGCCAGCAAGGGCGCGGACCGGCGCTTTCGCACACGCTTGCAAGACGAAGTCAATCGCAGCTACTTAAGCGAAGAAAGCCTGATGCCGCAGGCGAAGACATTCGCCAAGGGTTTGGAATTCATCCGCGCCAACGCGGAAGCCGACAACTGGTATCTGCAGTTGGAGACCTTCGACCCGCATGAGCCATTCTTCACCCAGCCAGGCTGGAAAGAACTCTACCCGCACGAGTACGATGGTCCGCTTTTCGATTGGCCGCCCTACACGCGCATCACCGAACCGCCTGTGCAGGTACAGCACATGCGCTACGAATACGCCGCCTTGATGAGCATGTGCGATCATTACCTGGGTTCGGTGTTGGATGTGATGGACGAATTGAATCTCTGGGACGACACCCTGCTGATTGTCACCACCGATCATGGTTTTCATCTTGGCGAGCACGATTGGTGGGGCAAGATGCGCATGCCCTGGTACAACGAGTTGGCCAATATCCCGTTCTTCGTGTGGGACCCGCGGTCGAAGATGGCGGGCGAACGGCGACGCAGCCTGGTGCAGAATATCGATGTGCCAGCGACCTTGCTGGATTTCTTTGATGTCGAGCGGCCCCACGATATGCAGGGGGTTCCGCTGCGCGATGCGGTCGCCGATGATTCGCCCCCGCGCGAAGCGGCGCTCTATGGCGCCCATGGCGGCCACGTCAATATTACGGATGGGCGCTATGTCTATATGCGCGCCGCTGCCGATGAAAACAATCTGCCGCTTTACAATTACACCCTGATGGCGACCCACATGCGCCATCGCTTCCAGGTGGAAGAATTGCAGGATATCGAATTGGCGGCGCCCTTCCCCTTCACCAAAGGCTGCCCGACCATGAAGATCCCGGCAGCGCGCGCGCCCTTGCATAACCCCTTCTTCGAGACCTTGCTTTTCGATCTCGAAGCGGATCCAGGGCAATTGAATCCGATTAATGACGCGGCCGTCGAGGCGCGGATGGTGGACAAACTGGTCGATCTGATGCGCGCCAACGACGCCCCGCTAGAGCAATATGAGCGGCTGGGATTGTGATAATCTTTTGGCTAGAATGGGTAGTATGCTAGTCTTGATTGGAGAGGATACTTTAAGAATGGCTACGACCAAAGGCACTGTGGAAATAAGCCGCTCCAACGCCAAACGGATTATTAATCTGCTGCCGATGATGCTCAGCCATCAGGCCGTTGTATTTGACATTGAAACAACCGGCCTCAATGCGCGATGGCATGAGATAGTCTCGTTTGCGGCAAAATCACCATATACTCAGCAAGGAGTACAGACGCTGATCATGCCCAAGCGCCCTCAAGATCTTCTCAAAAAAGATAGTAGTGGCACATGCGCTTATGACATTAACGGGATTCATCCAGATGATCTTGTTGGTAGCCCTACATTTGAAGAAGTTTACCCGCAGATTCGCGAGTTTTTGGAAGGAAAGCACTGGGTCTGCTGGAATGAGCAATTTGATGTCAATTTTTTCGATGTATTGTGTGACAAGCGCGGCTTTGAGCGAATATCACGCACAGGTGTCAGCTGTGCAATGAAGCTGTTGTCGCCACTGGCGGGCCAAAGAGGGCAACGCAGAGGAAAAATAGTAAGCGTTCAAGTTTCGGATAATGCAGATGACCGTGTTCGCTGGCAAAAGCTATCTAGTCTCGCGAAGCGCATGGGCATCGACACCAAGCAGGCGCATAACGCAGCAGCTGATGTCGATATGACGATTCAGATAATGCAATGGGCTTCTGATAACATAAGGACCTTGCCCCCGCCCAGCACGAGCTTCACCCCATCGCGCAAGACCAGTACGTCTGTTCGACGAAATGTCAAACGTGCCTCAATACCGCCATTGAGCGAAGCGGATACAACACCCGTGCCACGCAAATCCAGAGGCTGTTTTCCATGGATGCTTTTCGCGGCGATTGCTACGGCTGTAATGCCGCTAGCAATTTTCGGATAATCAACTTCTGAGAGAGATTGGTATTATGAAGTAATGAAAGACTCCGCTTAGGATACGGCTTGATCCAGTCTTTCTCAATGCCCAAGCAAAAGTCGGGCTCTGTCTACGCGCTCTCTATGGCTAAAATCAGCGCTGACCGTAAACATTCTGATAGCGCTCGTACAAGCGGTCGATATCCGCCGGCGATATCGGACTTGCCTCGCCCAATTGACGCGCGGTCCAGACGATCGCCGCATTGTCCTCGGTCATCACCGACGCTTTCACCGCGGCTTCGGCGCTCTCGCCAATCGTGAACACGCCGTGGCTCCGCAGCAGTACCGCCGGGCTCCGATGACCCGCCAGCGCCTCGACCACCAGCGCCCCGATCTCCTCGCCGCCAATCAAGCCGAAGCCGGCGCAAGGGATCTCCCCGCCGAACTCATCAGCCATCGCCGTAGTCACGCAAGGAATCGCCTCGCCAACGACCGCAAACGCCGTTGCGTAGCGCGAATGCGTATGCGCCACGCCATTCACCGCGGGCATGCGCCGGTAGATATAACAATGCGATGCGGTGTCGGAGGAGGGCGCAAAATCGCCATCAACGACTTGTCCCTGCAAATCGACGACGACCATGCTGGCCGGCGTCAAATCTTCAAAGCGGCCGCCGCTCGGTTTGATCACCACCAGCCCGGTCGCCGGATCGCGCGCGCTGATATTGCCGCTCGTCCAAGCCACCAGGTTGTTCTTCGGCAATTCAGCATGGAGCCGACAAACTTCATCGCGTAATTGGGGTAGCAACATCAAGCCGGCGTCTCATTTTGCGCTATTCTTCGATGCCGCTTCGGATCCGAACAGGCGCGCGACTACGCGATTGGCAATGGGAATCGTTCGTTCCGCGCCGCGCAGCGCCATCGCCAGGCTTATCAGCCAATTCGCGACCAAAAACAGCGCCATCGCGATCACCAGCGAGAACAAAGCTATCGCCAAAATCGGTCCGGCAATTGGGATCAGACTGATGATATAACCGCCCACCGCCCAGGCGAAGAATGCCAATATCAACGTCAGCGCCGCGCCGATGCTTTGCCGCGCGTGCGCTCGCGTCAGTGGATTGCCCCCATCGACAAGCAATCCGATGATTCCCCCGACCACCGGAAGCACATAAGCCAGCGCCGCGAAAATCCGACGCTCGTCTGGACTTCCCCCCATAGCATTGAGGCGGGTCGATTGCGGGGCTTTAGGCGGGCTTGGCTGCGTCGACATCCACCACTCCTTGCAATTCCAGCTCATCGGCAAAGTGACAGCGCGCGCTATGCGCCGGTCCAATTTGCATCAGCGGCGGCGCCTGCTCGCGGCAGATATCCTGCGCGTAACGGCAGCGCGGATGAAATACGCAGCCCGTCGGCGGATTCGCCGGGCTGGGCACATCGCCTTCCAGGATGATCCTTTCCATCTTGATCAGCGGATCAGCCGGCGGCACCGCCGATACCAAAGCCTCCGTATACGGATGCCGCGGATTGCGCAGCAGCTCATCGGTCGGCGCCAGCTCCACCAGCTTGCCAACATACATCACCGCGATCCGGTCGCAGATATGCTCCACCACCGACAAATCGTGCGAGATGAAGATGAAGGTCAGCCGCAGCTCGTCTTTCAAGGTCTGCAACAGATTTAGCACTTGCGCCTGCACCGAGACATCCAGCGCCGACACCGGCTCATCAGCCACGATCAGCCGCGGATTCAGCGCCAATGTCCGCGCCACGCCAATCCGTTGCCGCTGCCCGCCGGAAAACTCATGCGGGTAACGCCCCATATAAGCCGGCTTCAAACCGACCGCTTCCATCAACTCTGCCACGCGCGCCGTTATCGCTTCGCCCGAGGCTTCCCCGTGAATCACCAGCGGCTCGGCGATGATGTCCCGCACCGTCAAGCGCGGATTCAGCGAACTGAAAGGGTCCTGAAAGATCATGCGCATCTCCTTGCGCAAATCCTTCATCTCCTTGCGGCTGATCATCGCCACATCCACCCAACTGCCGTCAGACCGGTGAAACAGCACCTCGCCCCCGGTCGGGTCGTACAGGCGCAGCAAGGCTCGCCCGACGGTCGTCTTGCCACAGCCGCTCTCGCCGACCAAGCCCATCACTTCCCGCTCGCCCAACTCAAAGCTGACCCCGTCAACCGCCTTGATCGTGCCGACTCGCCGCTGCAAGAGACCTTGCCGCAAGGGAAAGTGCATCTTCAGGTCGTTGACCTTGAGGATAATGTCGTTCATAAGCGCCCCCACCCCCCAGCCCCCTCCCCCAAGCTGATGGAGGGGCGGATTGCTTGCTTTGAAGTCCCTCCCTCTTTATGGGGGAGGGATTTAGGGTGGGGGTAAGCATCTGCCATGCCTGAGCGTCTCCGGCTACAAGTTTGAATAGGGGTCGGCCGCATCGCGCAAGCCATCGCCCAAGAAATTCAGACCTAGCACCGCCACCACAATGAATATCACCGGCGTCAAGATCCAGGTGTTCTGCCCCAATGTCTCCAGGCTTTGCGCGCTCTTCATCAAAAAGCCCCAACTCGTCAGCGGCTCCTGTATGCCAATGCCCAGAAAACTCAGAAAAGCCTCCGCCAGGATGATCTGCGGAACCATCAGCGTCAATACCACAATCACGTGGCTCAGCGTGTTAGGATACAAATGCTTGAATATGATCCGGAAGTCGCCCGCGCCCTGCTCTTTCGCCGCCAGGATGAAATCCGTCTCGCGCAGCGACAGCACCTTGCCCCGCACTTCGCGCGCCAGCACCGCCCAGCGCAAAAAGGGGAAAATGAAGACCATCATTAGGAAGCGCTGCTCCCCAGACCAAGTCTTGGGAATCACCGCCACCAGCGCCATCCAGAGCGGCAATTCCGGAAACGACATAATCACTTCCACCAGACGCTGCATCACATTGTCGATGGCGCCGCCATAATAACCCGAAATCACGCCGACCGACGAGCCAACTACGATCGCGATTACAGCCGCCATTATGCTCAACGAGAGCGACACTCGGCCAGCCAGGCAGATCCGCCCCCATAGGTCGCGCCCGAAGCGGTCCGTCCCCAGCAGATGCAGCCGAACTTCGTCGGTATCCAAGCCGAACAAATGGAGATCAGTCCTGATCAGGCCAAACAACTCGTATTCCCAACTGCGTACGAAAAACTGCACATTATATCGATTTTCCTCATCAATCTTCGGGCGCGCCTGATAAGTGACCGGGTCTATTTCCAATTCCTGCTTGTAAACAAAGGGGCTGAAGCTGAAGTTGCCGTCCAAATCAAAAAAACGAATCTGCGTCGGCGGCGTGTACGAATCGCCCAGGGACGACGCGTACAAATTGTGAGGCGAGAAAAACTCGGGAAAAATCGCCAGCACAATGAGCATGACGACCATCAGCCCGCCAATGATGGCTGCCTTGCTGCGGCTAAAGCGCTGCCAGACAAGCTGCAAGTAAGAGTCGCTGCTTTCTTCCAACTCTTCTTCAATCAGGTCTTCGTGAATGTCGACTTCTCGCACGTTTCACCATTCCGCAATCAACTGAAGGAAATCCGCGGATCCAGCACGCCAAGCAGCATATCCGCGATGAAATTGCCCGCGATCAACAGAATCCCGTACAAAAGCATGATGCTGCCCGATAAGAAGACATCCTCCTTCAACAGCGCTTCAACGAACATCGGCGCCATCGTTGGGATGCCGAATACAATCGCCGCCTCCAATTCCCCCTGAAACATATACGGCAGCACCGTGCCTTGATAGGCGATGATCGGATGCAGCGCGTTCGGCACTGCATGACGATTGATCACCCTTCGTTCTTCCAGCCCTTTCGAGCGCGCCGTCGTCACATATTGCTGATTCAACACATCAAGCAGATTGCCGCGCATCACCCGCATATTCCGCGCCACGCCGCCCAAACCCGCGATCAATATCACGGGACCGACATGCTTGAGCAGGTCGATCGCCTTCTCGATAGACCAGTCGGCATAGCGAAACTCCGGCGAATGCAGCGCCGAAACGTGCTCCCAGTTCAAGCCGAAGGCAAGAAAATAGACGATGATCAAAGCCAGCGAGAAACGGGGCACCGATGTCGCCAGGAAGGCGAAGGTGGCCGCCAAGTTATCAGCGATGCTGTATTGCCGGTTCGCGATGTAGATGCCAGCGATTATCCCCACCAGCGACGAGATGGCGTGGGCCGCCAGCGCGATGCCAACCGTGCGCGGCAGCCTCTGCGCCAGCAATTGGCTGACATCCACGCGCTGCGAAAAGGACCAGCCGAAATCCCCATGCAAAACAATCGCGCCAATCCATTTCAAGTACTGTATCGGCAGCGGATCGAGCAAGCCATACTTGTCACGCAGTTTGTTTGCCGCTTCCTCAGCTTGTTCTTCCGATTGGCCCCCCAGCGCGATCAACTCCGCCTTGTATACCTCGGCGAAGTCTCCCGGCGGGATTTGAATGATGGTGAAAGCCACCACCGTGATAACAAAAAGTATGAGTATCGATGAAATCAGGCGCTGTACGATGAATCGGAGCATTAGTGATCAAGCCCTCAAATGGGACGTTGACAAGTATAAATCACAGTTCGCTGATTTGACAACAAACCCCCCATCCCCCTGCCCCTTCCCCCAAAATGAGGGAAGGGGAGCAGATGTTTTGTGAAGTCCCTCCCCCCTTCATGGGGGAGGGACTTAGGGTGGGGGTCCAGGAGTCTACATGTCGTCCATGCCGTAGTCCGGCAGCTCGCCGGGGAAGATCTCGTCGAGCTGCTCGTCCGGGTTCACCCAAACGGCTTCTGGAATCACATTGCCCCAGGTCCACTGATAGAAGTAGGGCGGCGCGCCAACCGGAATGTTGTTGAAGCGCTTCGCCAAGCCCAAGCCATAGCGACCAATTATGCCACCGACATGGTAAACGTTGCCGGTGAAGACATTGATGTATCGCGCCATTAATGCCTTGCGCGCGTCAAAGTCTGGCTCCAGGCAGAATTCGTTGACGATGTCAATGATTTCTTCCTCGAAGTCCAGCAATTGGCGTTCGCCGCCATCGGCGCGATGCAAGTCCGGCGTGAGATCCGTTACCGGACCCAAGTCCTGGCAGCGGGTGAAGGAGGTCGTGTACTCTTGCCCAGCGCGGTCGACACGCGCTTCCCAGGTACCCGTCGTGATAGCGTCGCCAGCGGCGGGACCCTGCAGCGGGCGCAGATTGACCTGAATGCCAACATCCTGCATCAGCAGAACAAAGGCATCGCCGATCTGCCCGGTCGCTTCGGCCGCCACGCTGGTGTCCAGCACGATGACCAGGTTGTCGCCAGACAGCGGACCATCGGTCCAGTTTACGATGCCATCGCCATCGCTATCTTCAAAACCCAACTCCGCCAGCAGCGCGCGCGCCGATTCTGGCGAGTACGGATAGTAGACAACGCTGTCGATATCGAAGTAGGGCGAGCCAGGCGTGACGCCACCGGCGAAGGCGCGCATGAAGGGACCGCGGATAACCGCTTGCCCGATGCCGTCGCCATCAACCGCATGCTGTACCGCGCGGCGGAAGCGCAGGTCGCGGAAGAGCTCGCGCAGCGCCTGGTCGCGCTCGTCCGCAACACCCAAAGTCGCCGACAGGTTGAACTCAATGTTGAAAGCCAAAGTCTCCGGACCCCACTCAATGTAGAAGTGAGCATCGTCTTCCTGCGACCGTGTGATCGCCTCAACGTATGTGCTCGGGTTCTCCAAGTTGGTGTGGTCTATGGAGCCGGCCAAGGTGCCGAGTGTGCGACCAATGCCGCTGGGACCCTTCTCGAAGGTTACTTCTTCAAGATAGGGCAGTTGGTTGCCCGCCTCATCAACCTTCCAATAGTAGGGATTCCGGCGATGCACCATGAATTCGTCAATCTGGTAGTCGACAGCGACCCAGGGACCCATGGTTGGCACGGGCAAAGCATCCTGTACCTGGAAGGTCTCGAAGGCGTCATAGTCGGACTCGGCATTCATGGCGGGGTGCATCGGCGCGTAGGCGTGCTCGGCGCAAATGTTGAAGTCCAGGAAGTCCATCTTGAACAGCAGTTGCGCGGGGTAAGCCACTGGGAATGTCCAGGTGATCTGGTCATCGCCGGTCTGCTCCAGCATGATGTCTTCACCATCGACCTGCCAGGTGCTGCGGTTCGTCCAGGAATTCACGTTCTCATCCAGGATAATGTGTTCCCAGGTGAACATGATGTCATGTACGCCGAAGGGCGCGCCATCAGACCACTTCGCGCCGCGGATGATATTCATCGTCAGCTGCGTGCCGTCTTCGCTCCAGGCCCAATCCGTCGCCAGATTCGGCAGGGGCTCGAGGTTGTCGTGGCGCAGGAACATGGGACCAGACTTAACCAGCGATTCGCCATAGATATAGTTGATGCCGAACCAGCCTTGCGTCTGGCGCGCGCAGAGATTCCAGCCTGCTGTAGGAACAGCCGAGAAATCACGCCACTGTCCGCCATAGACGCCCAGCCCGGCCGACATGCCGGATTCCAAAATGACCTGCGGATTCTCCGGCAGGCGTTCTTCGACCGGCGGCAGCTCGCCCGCTTCTACCTTAGCCGTTACATAAGCCGGCTCGCTGTAAGAGTCCAGCGCCTTGTAGACGAGCATCTCGTCCAATGAGAAGGTCACAATCGGGTTATCGCCCAATTGCACGCCTTCGGGATAGGGTATCGGATCAGCAACCTCGCCCATCTGCGCGAAGCCCGGCCCGACGATAGTGAGCATCACCGCTGCTACCAGCAGGATGCGAGTTAAGGTTGGCAGTTTCATCTGCATTCCTCCAAACTAATTGAACAAAAATTAGCCGGCCGGCGGCTCTTGCCCCGGCAGGTTAATTCACTATCCGCAGTTAATGCGCCACTGCCGACGCGGCATCCGCGCCCGCCGCCGTTTCATGCAGCCAGCAAGCCACCTGATGCTCGCCCTCGACCATGGTCGGCGGCGGCAAATTTGTCCGGCATTTCGCCATCACATGCGGGCAGCGGTCGGCAAAGGCGCAGCCCGCTATCTCCGCCGTTGCATTGGGCACGATGCCCTCAATCGGCACAAGTATTTCCTTGCGCCGCCCCAAAACCGGGATCGATTCCAGCAATCCCACCGTATACGGATGCTGCGGATTGCGGAAGATATCCGTCACCGTACCGTATTCGACAATTCGACCGAAATACATCACGGCGACATAATCCGCCATCTGCGATACGACGCCCAGATTATGCGTAATGATGATGATTGACGAACCAAAATCCTCTTGCAGCTTTTCCATCAAATCGATGATCTGCGCCTGGATCGTTACATCCAGCGCCGTCGTCGGTTCATCCGCGATTAATATCGACGGATTGCAGGAGAGCGCCAAGGCGATCATCACCCGCTGCCGCATGCCGCCGCTCAATTGATGCGGATACTGCTTCACGCGCTCTTGAGGATCGGCAATGCGCACGCGATCCAGCATGTCAATCGCCACCTTGATCGACTCTTTGCGGCTCAGCCCCTGGTGCAATTCCACCACTTCCGCGATCTGCCGGCCAACCGTATGCAGCGGATTCAGCGAAGTCATCGGCTCTTGAAAGATCATCGAGATCTCGCCACCGCGGATGCTGCGCATCTCGACGCCCTTCGGGTCGAGCTTCACGATATCGATCGTCTCGGCGCGCCGCTTCTGCCGCCGGAATATGATCTCGCCTTCCACGATCTCGCCCGGCGGCGACTTGATCAATTGCATGATCGAGCTGGCTGTTACACTCTTGCCGCAGCCGCTCTCGCCGACAATGCCCAGGGTCTGCTTATTCGCCAACGCAAAGCTGACGCCCTTCACCGCTTGCACGACACCCTTGTCGGTGAAGAAATGCGTCTTCAAGTCCTTGACTTCCAGAATCGGCTCGGCGCCGCTTCTACTCTTTACATTCATGTTTTATAGTGCTGACAACATTAGAACTGAGACGAATATAAATACGAAAATTCCGATCCCAAGCAAACGGCATCCTTTAGAAGATGTCGTATTTGCGATAGGAGTTACTGGTGGAAGTGCATTGCGACTTTGAGGTGGCGGCTCAAAAGCAGACCTTCCCCTATTTTGAGTTGCTACTTCAATGCGTTGCACACTGGTGACGTCATTCTTATTGACAGAGGTGGAGATATAGATATCAAAAGGCGGGCTAATTGGATTTTTTTCTTGAGTCAGGCTTAGAAGCCAATCTACCAGACCTAAATGTCGCGTATACTTCTTTTGGCTCAACTGTTTTTCTAGGATCCAAGCACCCTCTTCCGGTTCGGCTCCGCTCTCTATTTCTTGATCGAGAATCCACGCCCGTTCACCGTTATCGGTTAGCGTTGTCCAAACAACTGAAACTTTACCCATAGCACTACTCCGGTAACCAGCGGGAAATATGCTCTAAGCTCTACAGCCGACCACCTAACCCTTATCACTCGTCTGCGCCGTCTACGAGGCCCGTTTTTCCGCCGCCAATTCCTCAACCGTGCGCGTGGAAATACGCGCCGCGCCAGCCGAAGCGCTCAACATGACACGCGTTCCCGCGCGCTCATGCGCCGCCAAACGCGCCCGCGCCGCTTCGATTTCGGCAGCGGCATAATTGGGCAGCCATTCCGCCTGCGCCACCAGCAGCTCATCCGTCATCTGCCACACTTCTTCCGGATTGCAGACCGCGCCCACCAGCGGGTCATGCAGCATCGCCTGCTTCAGCAGCGTCACATCGCCGTGAACAGCCGCTTCCATCGCCATCTCCTGCACGCGCACGCTGGCCGAGCAGGTGGCCGCGCAAGCCAGCGGCAAGTCGCCCACCACCGGCATGTTGACGCCGTTCTTATCGACATAACCGGGGATCTCCACGACGCAGCCATCGGGCAGATTGGTGACATATCCGCGGTTCGGCACATTGAAATGCCCACGATAAACCCGCCCGGTCTCCAGCCCCTCAATGATGTACGAGCCATGCTCCAGGCTGCGGTCGGCAGCGCTGATCGCGGGCGGCTCTTCTTCCAGCCAGTTCGGAAAGTCCGTCTCGAACCAATTGCGCCCCTCGGTGCAGACGCGCAGATAACCGCCGGTCTCGCCCAGTATCCAGCGATTCAAGCTGATCCAGTCATTGATTTCCGCCGGCCGCTTGCGATACCAGGGCAGGTACTCGCTCAAATGCCCATTCGACTCGGTCGAGTAATAGCCAAAGCGCCGCAGCACATCTATGCGCACCTTTTCTTCGTCGCGAAATTGCGGATGCGCTTCAAACAATTCCAGCAAACGCGGAACCATGTCCATGCCCCGCCACTTAATCTGAACATACCAGGTTTGATGATTGATGCCGGCGCAGATGATATCCACATCAGCGCGCGTCACCCGCTCGTCCGCGGCGATCAGACCCTCGCGGCGCGCCCAAAGCTCAATGCACTCGGCGATCTGCCCGTGTCCATGCTGAACCCCGTGACACAAGCCGATCGTCCGCACGCCACCATACTTGTTGCAAGCCCAGGTATTCATCGCCATCGGATTGGAATAATTGAGGAAGAGCGCGCCCGGCTTGGCCACAGCGCGGATATCGCGGCAAATATCAAGCAGCGCCGGGATCGTCCGCTGCCCATACATGATGCCGCCAGCGCAGATCGTATCGCCCACGCATTGATCGACGCCATACTTCAGCGGAATATCAATATCGAGCGCAAAAGCCTCCAGCCCGCCCTGCCGAATCATGCAAATCACATAATCGGCATCGGCGATCGCTTCCCGCCGATTCAGCGTCGCCGAGACCGTCGCCGGCAATCCATTCGCCTTGATGTCGCGCTCGCACAGCCGCGCCACCATGCTCAAATTGCGCGCGGAAATATCCATCAGCGCGAAATGGGTGTCGGCGAATTCCGGCACTGTCAGCAGGTCGGTCATCAGCCGGCGCGTGAAGCCCACCGAACCGGCGCCGATCATCGCAATCTTCATTTGTCAATTTCGTCCTTGTCTTAATCTAACACTGATTAGAAAATCTCAACCGCGATTTGTCAAGTGGCGCGCGCCGCCATTGTCCCGCAGTCATAGCGCTGGCTTCACGCCCGCATATTCAGTTCAATGACAAGACAGCCAGTCGGGGCAACTGATTCAATTTCGAAAACAGGCTTGTTTTTTCGGGGGGGGGGGGGGGGTGGTTGGGTTTTTTTTGGGGGGGTAACCCCGAAAAAAAAAAAGGCCCCGGGGGAAATTTTTGAAAAAAAAGAAATAAAAATTTTTGGTTGG
>JAPPFH010000050.1 GCA_028875185.1 Chloroflexota bacterium
CACTTCTCTTTCGCCGCCATTTACATCGCCACAAACATGTCCGCTCCTCAGCCCACAAGGAGGGAAGGGGAGTTTTTCAAGGAATTACGGGCTTTTGAAGTCCCTCCCTCATTTTGGGAAACATCCCCCGTGAGGCGGGGGACCGAGGGGGAACAAGATTTAGGGTGGGGGAAACGAGGGATATATCGACACATTCACCACTTCCTGGAATGGGACGGTTTGTAAATCGGCATCGCCCGTGTTAGGCTTTGCAGGCCTGTGCGCGATGGCGCGTATTAACGGCATTGCGTGAACGACAGGTGAAAAATGGATGCCATACGGAAACGAATAAAGGCAAAATGATGGCGAATGACAAAGGCGCGAACAAAGCGCTGAAGGTAACTGGGGCAACCGCGGACGACGCGAATGCGCGCATCACGATGCCGAACCTGCTCGACATTCAATTTATGGATGAAACCGACAGCCGGCTCACACAGCCGATGGAGGGCTACAACCCGCGCTATAAGAACATCGTCGATTACATCATCGGCGTCACACATGAGATTTGGGAAGAGCACGGCGTGGGCAAGCTCTACGATTATTACGCCAATACGATGAAAATGCACACGGCGAGCGGCATGAGATACGGGCGTGAGGCGGTCATCGCGGCGACGCTCGAATCGCAAGCCGGCTTCCCCGATCGGCGGCTCTATGGCGAAGATGTGATTTGGACCGGCAATAATATCGACGGATTCTATACATCGCATCGCCTGCGTCATGAGGGCACCAACCGCGGCTGGACGCCTTATGGTCCGCCGACTGGCAAGCGCGTCAGTTACCGCGCCATCGCCGATTGCGTCTGCGTACGCGATATGATGGTCGAAGAATGGATCTCGCGCGATGAGTTGACGCTAATTGCGCAGCTGGGCTTGGACCCTTTGCGGATGGCGCGCGAAATGGCCGCCAAAGAGAAGGACAGCGACATGCAGTTGGGTATCGCCGGCGACATCGACCATCGCATCGGGCAAATGCCGCCGGAACCTTGGCCCGAAGCGCAATCCGACGGTTTTGACCCGGAAGACTTCGTCGGACGCATGATGCACGAAATCTGGAATTGGAAGCTGCTGAACAAGGCGCGCGATTATTATCATGAGAACTGTGTATTTGAATGCCCCTCCGGGCGCTCATTCAAAGGCATCGGCGATTTTCAGACTTATGCGCTCTCGCTGCTCTCGCCCTTCCCCGATCTGTCGCTGCAGCTGGATCACTTCTGCCATGTCGGCGATGAACGCGCCGGTTATCGCGTGGCGACGCGCTGGTCGATTAGCGGGACCCATACCGGCTACGGACCTTACGGGGAGCCGACCGGCAATCCCATCAGGCTGATGGGTTTCAGTCACCATGTGATCAAGGACGGCCGCATCGCCAACGAGAATACCGTGTTTGACGAATTCGTCTTGCTAAAGCAGCTCGTCACGTGAACGGGTATGAAGATGCGCGGTCCGGCATTGGAGACAGGCGAGAAAATGGGTCGCCTCTACAAGGCCGGTCCACTGCTGGATAGTGGCATCGTGGTTATTCCACCCCATCCCCCCAGCCCCCTTCCCCAGCGAGCTAAGGAAGGGGGAGCGCCCTCGCCGAGAACAGGGCAACTCGGAGTTTTCCGTCATACAGCGTCCATGTTTCCCAATTGCGCCGTCGAGTCACCCTTCCCTAGTTCCACTGGGGAAGGGCCGGGGATGGGGTAATTGATGACCGCGCAGGACAAATACTTCACAGCTTCATTCCAATACAGCCCGGTTGATCAGACCGAGAACATCGCCAAAAAGCGGCGGGTGATGGCGATTATGCGCGCGCTCGCCGAGGCGCCGCTCGAGCAATTGCCAGACGCCGCGCGTGATGGATACGCCGCTGACGTAGCGTTGAATGTGACGCATCCGATTAACGAATTGCGCGGGATCGAATCGGGGCTGGACAAGCTGTGGAAGCCACTGCGGGCTGCCCTGCCTGATATGGAGCGGCGCGAGCATTTCGTCGCCGGCGGGCGCTACCGCGATGGCGATTGGATTGCCTGCATGGGGCATTATCTTGGCAGCTTCGCGCGGGATCTGCTCGGCATCCCGGCGACGCGCGGCGTGGCGCATTTGCGTTTCTGCGAGGGGCATGAACTGCGCGCCGGGAAAATCGTCACGAGCTATCTCTTCCTCGACTTTCTCGATCTCATGCGTCAAGCCGGTTATTGGCCGCTTGCGCCGAGCTTGGGGCGCGAGATGCGCTGGATGCCTCCGCGTACGCTGGATGGCGTGATCCTGAGCCCGCAAGATGAAGCGCGCTCGCGGCAGACGATAGAGACGATCTTGAAGATGCATGCCGCGCTCGGCTATTACAGCGGGGCGCCGCCGACGCGCGCGGTGCTGGACGAGATGGAGCAGGCGAAGCATTGGCACAAAGACTTCATGTGGTATGGACCGGCGGGCATCGGCACGACGCGCGGCTTGCGGGGCTACGAAGATTATCATCAGATCCCGTTTCTCGCAGCGTTCCCTGACCGCGGCGGCTCCGAGCAGGGGCATTTCATCCGCATCGGCGATGGCTATTATGCGGTGACGGGCGGCTGGGGCTACTTGCGGGCGACGCACACGGGCGGCGAGCTATTTGGTGTGCCGCCGACCGGCAAGCGCGTCAAGATGCGGGTAATGGACTTCTATCGCTGCGATGACGACACGATCGTAGAAAACTGGATCCCGATTGATGTGCCGCATCTGCTGCTGCAGATGGGCGTCGATGTCTTCGGTCGGATGCGCCACCAATTCCGGCAGCAGGGGGCGATCAGCGCAAGCGAGTGGCTGGTGAAGAAGACTTAAGCACACATAGCCAAACTGTAAGGCTAGTCCGGTACTCAATGTTGGGCGCGCATTGTTGCCTCCCGCCCCCTTGCCGTAGTGCAGTGTCTACACGCGCCCCAAAAGGACTGACGACAGGACAGTTTTGCAGCGGGCAGAATTTCGTCGCAAATGACTTGTTTTCTTGGGCTATTTCGGGCGACCCATTGCCGCGCGTAGACACTGCGGTTCAGTCGCCCCTACAAGGCTTGATTGGTATTACAAGACCGGCATGAAAAATGGGCAGAATACTGCATGACAGATCCTAATAACGAGACGAAATCGCAATCTGTGTACTGTTTCGCACTGGGCTAAGCTCCCCTTCCCTCATTTTGGGGTAAGGGGCTGGGGGATGGGGGCAGAAAATCAGGCGATTTTCGCTAATACCAATCAAGCCTTACAAGGCTTGATTGGTATTGGTCGTAGGCATTTCAACGTGAATTGAAAGAAGGT
>JAPPFH010000075.1 GCA_028875185.1 Chloroflexota bacterium
CTACCATTTTGGACATCAGCCCATTTCTGGCAAATCCATTTCACATAAGACGTATAATACGAGTCCTGATGAAATCCCTGCCCGCTTTGACCCGGCTGCTTGAAAAAGAGCATGGTTTGCAAAGCCAGTATGTCGGGCCCGATCAAAGCCTCCAGCACATCGACGACACGCGGGTGCAGCAAAAAGCGCTCGGCAATTTCGCAGGTGCGATGGGGCATGTGGATGCGCTCGTAGAAGCCCCGGCGTTCAGCCTCGGTCGCGTCACCCGGCGGCGTGGGCAAGCCGGGCATGGCGCGCCGCCCCGCCATCATGTCATCGGTGAATTCCGCCCATTCCCGCGCTTCCGCCGGCGCGACCAATCCGCGAACGACCAGATAACCATCGCGGCGGAATGACTTGTATTCGTCCACCCGTACTTGATAAGGCTCATGCGCTCGCGCTGGCGCCTCTGCTAGAACCATGCTGCTACCCTCGATATCCAATCTATATCATTAGATTATCGTGTTCTCGCAAGATTTGAAAGTATCGCGAAAGAAAACTTCGCCGGCGCATGACGTGGCGACGACGCGTCGCTATACTTGTCGAAACCCGCGAATCGCAAGCGAAAGGAATTGAACATGGAACAGCGAACCTTCGGCAACACGGATTTGACCTGCTCGGCGATCGGCTTCGGCACCTGGGAGCTGGGCACTACGCAGTACGGCGAGATAGACGTTGACGAAGCGGTGCGCGCCGTCCACATGGCAATTGACCATGGCGTCACCCTTTTCGATACGGCTGAAGTCTATGGACCCTACACGTCTGAGGAGTTGCTGGCGCGCGGGCTAGGCGAGCGGCGCAAGGATATCGTGCTGGTGACCAAAGTGGGCTTCGTCTTCCATGACGATCCGTCCATCGTTGGCGACGCCGCCATCACCGGGCGGGACGCCTCCGCCGCCTATATCACCGAACGGACCGAAGGCTGTCTGAAGCGCCTGAACACCGATTATGTCGACCTCATGCTGATCCACTGGCCCGATCTCAAGACGCCTCATGATGAGACGATTGGCGCGCTGGAAGCGATGAAAGCGGCCGGCAAGATCCGCCACTACGGCGTATCCAACTACGATGTGCCAATGATGGAAGCCTGCCAGCAGGTGGGCAGCCTGGCTGCAAATCAGGTCGGCTACAACTTGTTTGACCGCCGTGTCGAGGGGGCGGTATTACCCTATTGCCGCGAGGGTGGGATTGGCTTCATGGCTTACGGCAGCCTGGCATTCGGCTTGCTGACTGGCGCGCTGAAGCCCGACACTGTTTTCGCCGAGAATGACTGGCGCGGGCGCGGCATGGCTTTTGGCTTGCCGCTCTTCGAGCGCGAGAATTTCTTGAAGGAACTCCGCGTCACCGAGCGCCTGAAGGAGATGGCAGCCGGCTACGGCAAGTCCGTGGCGCAATTGGCGCTGGCATGGGTGCTGAGCCATCCAGCGGTGACTGTCGGCTTGGTGGGCATGCGCAACGAACGCGAACTGGAAGAGAATATCGCCGCAGTCGATTGGCGCTTGACCGCTGAAGATCGCGATGCGATCAACCGCATCTTCGCCGAAGAAGGCGTACCGACGCATGCGGAGTCCAGGCAGATGACGGATACCGGCAAAGGGGGCGAGTCACACGCCAAGTAGCTCTCCGACGTGTAGGGGCGAGCCACTGGCTCGCCCTCTGTTGCATATAGTTTACCCACCCTTTCTAGTTCAGCCTTCCCGCAGTCCCGCCGGCGCCAGCTCGCCGATTGAGCGTTCCAATTCAGTGGATGAATGACGGGATTCGTCTTCGTCGATCGGTTCCGGATTGGCGGTCGCGGGCAGTGGTGTATCGTACTGATAATCCGGCTCGGACTTCTGCCGATCCCAGGCCAAGCGCATTTCCCGCCAGGCGCCCAAGAGCGTTCGCGGGGCCGGCATATCATCTTTTATCTCCTGGTAGAGCTTGCCGAGGTTATAGCAAGGCACACCGGCGTACATGTGATGCTCGATATGCCAGTTCATGCGCCAGTACAAGAACGAGAATAGCGGATTCAACTTTATTGATCGCGTGTTTTTACGGAAGTCGCGACTGTAATCGCGCAAGCCGCAATGCTGCGTCAAGCCGACAAAATACGAAAGCCAGTTGCCGATGAAAGCTGGCAAAATAAGAATGAGCGGCAGCACCCACCAGCCGCTCGCGATGGCGATGATCAGCACAGCGCCGTGGAACGCGAGCAAAAAGCGCGACCACATAATCGACCGCCGATGCTGATCGGGTTGATCGGAATGCAAAGCCGTCAGCCACTCGTTGATCGGTGCCCGCTCATCCGCCGGCACGCGCCCAACGGCGCCAAGCGCGGTGATGATCAAGGTCGAGATGAAGCCGCCCTTGCCGAAGGTGCGACCGCGCTGCGTCAACAGGTTGATGGTGAACATTTGCAGCATGAAGGACGACGCCAGCGATGGTTCCAGCGGCAGCAGATTCTCGCGATCGCCTTCCGGGTGCAGCGTGTAGCGATGGTGATAAGTGTGGCTGCTGGCGTAATCGAAGGCGTCCCACCAGCCGATCAGACTGAAGAAATACAGGAAGGCTTTGTTGAGCCACTTGGTCTTGAAGACGGTGCCATGCCCCAATTCATGCGGCGCTGTGCCGGTGAAAAAGCTCGCCACTGTACCATGAAAAAACAGCGCGGCCAGCATCGCTAGCCAAAGCTCATTCCACCAGAAAGCGAACACCAGCGCGCCGGTCACGACAAATAGCGCGGCATGCCCGCCAGCCTGAAACCAGCCTTGGGCGTCGCTCCGCCGCGATAGCTCGCGCAGCCGCCCCGGCTTCATCGGGCAACGATACCAGTCGACGCGCAGCGTCTTCCTTATTTCAGAAAGTGGTTGATAAGTCATCGCCACACTCTGCTATTGTCCTAGATCTTTGACTGAATGTATTCTAGCCTTAATTGTCGGTTAATTCATCTTTAACTGCGCGGCGCCGGCATTTGTAGCGGCGCGTAGACATTCTGTGTTACCATTTAGGCGAGTGAAGGTCATAGACAAAGGAATGAGTTCGATATGATCCGCAAACTAAGTATCACAGCGCTTTTTGTACTGATGTTGGGATTGTTGGCGGGCTTCGCCGTCGCGCAAGACGCCGTCAGCATTACCGTCCGCTGCAAAGCCAGCCCGCCGGAAGAAGATTGGCGCTGCAACAGCTTCGCCGTGGTCGAAGAGCAGGTCGAAGCCGATCTGGGCATCGAGATTGACTTGAATCTGATTCAAGACAATGCTGGCTGGGGCGACTACAAGAACGAATTCGTGCTGGCGTCGGAAGCCGGTGAAGCGCCCGATATCATCCTGTCCGGGCATGAAGACATTGGCGCCTGGGCGCCGGCCGGCTTCATCATCCCGCTGGATGACGTGATCCCCATGCACAGCGAATTTGATGACATTGTGCCTTCGCTTTGGGATTCGCACGGTTACGCGGGCCAGATCTGGGGCATCCCGCAAGATGCCGAAGCGCGCCCGATCTTCTACAGCAAGCTGCTGCTGCGCGACCTGGGCTGGAGCGAAGATGACATTGAATCGCTGCCCGACCGCGTAGTCGCTGGCGAATGGACCTTCGCCGATATGCTGGCGACAGCCGAAGCCGCCATTGACGAAGGCGTCGTTGACGCTGGCAATGGCTGGTGGCATCGCCCGAGCAACGGTCCCGACTTCCTCTATTACTACTACGGTCATGGCGGCGAAGTCCTCGATATGGAAGGCAACCTGGTCGTCGACCGCGACGCCTTGGTCGCGACTTATGAGCTGCTGGGCGGGGCGGTTGAGTCTGGCGTGCTGCGCTCGGATATCATCGGTCTCGATTGGGGCGAAGTCTGGCATCCGACAGTGGGGCAGGCTGAAACTGTGCTCTTCGCCGCTGGCGGCACCTGGAATTGGCCCAACTGGGCGATCAATTATGTTGCCGACAAAGGCGGGGATGAATATCTCTTCGAGAATATCGGGCTGACGCTCATTCCGGCAATGGCAACGGGCAAGGCGATCACCTTGACGCACCCGCTGACCTATATGATCAGCAGCGGCAGCGAAAATCCCGATGTCGCTCTGGCGCTGATCGCGGCGATCACCACGCCTGAGCACAATAACAAGCACGCCATCGACAGCTTCCACCTGGGCATTTTGAACGCGCAGTTGGAATCGGAGGCTTACGCCAACAACCGCTTGCTGAGCAGCGCGCACTACATGCTTGATCACACGACGGCGCTGCCCAACCATCCGGGCTGGAACGCCTGGTCGGGCGCCTACTTCCTCGGCATCCAAGCCGTTGAGACGGGCGAAGCCGACGCGGCCGGCGCGGCTGACATCGCCATCGCGCAGATGCAGAACGAACTGGGCGACGGCATCGCCGTGCGCTAATCCGCAACTGCGGTAACCAGGGTAGGGGCGACCGATCAGGTCGCCCGTTGCGCCCGCAGCCGGGTGATCTTGCAGGGTATACCCAATTGGGTTGCCCGCCGCGGCCGACACAGCGTTGACATGGTAGGGGCGGCCCACTGGGTCGCCCGCAAGCCAGTTGCAACTTATGTCCGAATCAGACACTAAAGCCAAACCGTCAGCCGCTTTCTTGCAGAGCCGGCGAAACGCCCTAAGATCTTACTTGGGCGCTTACGGCTTCATGGCGCCGGCCGGCGTCCTCGTCATTATCTTCTTCTTGGTCCCGGTCGCCATTGTTCTTTACCTCAGCGTCACCAACCTGGCCAGCTCCAACTTCACGTCTGACCTGGCCAGGATGGAGTTTATTGGCTTAAAGAATTATGAAACGCTGCTGAACGATCAGTTCGCGCGCAAAATATTTTTCAATACAATTTTCTATGTCCTGGTCACGCTCTCTATTTTTAACGTCTCGCTGGCGTTGGTGGTGTCGCTGCTGACGACGCACATCGACCGCAGCGCCGGCTTCGTCTTTCGCGCTCTGTGGATTCTGCCGCGCATCACTTCCCCGGTCGTCTACATCTTGATCTGGAAGCGCATGATGGCGGAGGCGCCATTCGGCATCCTCAATCAATTCAACGAGCTCTTGGGGCAGCCGACTTACAACTACGTCTCGACCAATCCCTGGGTCTTCGTCGTGGTGGTCAACGGCTTCATCGGCGTGTCTTTCGGCATGATCATCTTCACCTCAGCGATCGAGTCGATACCCAAAGATCTGCTAAACGCCTCGCTGGTCGATGGCTCGTCGCGCATGCAGCGCATCCGGTATGTGATCTTGCCTTTGATCCGCTGGCCCCTGCTATTCGTCGTCACCTATCAGACCTTGTCGCTCTTGACCTCCTTCGTCGAGATTCAGCTTTTGACCGATGGCGGACCCGGGCTTTATCGCACCGAGGTCTGGTCGCTGACGGCTTTTCATCGAGCGCTCTCCAATTATTTCGGCAATGCCCAATGGGGCTATGGCTCGGCTTTTGCCGTGCTGTTGGTCATGATTGGCGTGGTGCTGGCGGTGATCTATATGCGCGTCTTCCGCTTTGATGAGTTGGTGGCTGAACCGCGGGTGGAGGCGCTATGACGGCGCGCGCGAGCCTGTTCGACGCGGGCAAGCTCAAAATCGACGAGACGCCGCCCACCCTGGCGCAGGATTTGTTCAGCGCCCTGCGTTTGGGCCTCATCGGAATACTTGTCATGCTGGCCGCCGCCTTTTTCTTCAGCGGCGTCGTGGGCCCGCTCTTTGCGCTGGGCAATGTCGAAGAGACGGTGATGGATGTCTTGACCCGTCTCGCGTTGCTGGCGCTGCCCTTCGTCGCCTACATCGCCGCCGCCAGCGTGGCCCGCCGCTATACCGCTGCGGATACGGGGAGAGCGCTGGGCTTGGCGTTTACGACCACCATCATATTGTTTGCCGCCATTTCAGCGGGCCACTATGCCTTTAGTTACGGCGCCTTCGCGCCCCGGCCATCGCTTCAGATGACGCTGAGCCAGACTGAGGCCGGCATTCGCGTCGAATCAATTGTCCCCGGTGGCGCCGCCGACATAGCCGAAATGCAGGTCGGCGATGTCATCACCGCGATTCGGCGCGATAAGGTGGATTTGGCGGCTTTCAACAAACGCGTCGGCCAATCAGAGGAAGATGCGCCGCTCCGTCTGCGCTTCATCCGCGGCGCTGAAGAAATGCAGGAGACTGTCCGCGTCGTCGTGCAATCCGATAAACAGTTGAACGCCATAATTCCGGGCCTCGCCATTGCGCTGGTCTTCACCGCGATCATCGTATTCTTGCCCGGTCACTGGGCGCCGTATATTGCGCTGATCGGTTTGCTGTCGCCACTCATTGTCGGCTATTTCTGGGTGATCGTCGCCACCTTCTCTTACCGCACGGAAGGGCTTGTCCCCCTTGACAGCAACGACAATTTCGGCGGCTTCACCTTGAAAAACTGGGAGTCGATCTTCGCCGGCAACATCGCTGGCTTGGAGTTCAATATATGGCCCATTTTGATGACCTCGCTGGCGATCGCCTTGGTTATGACTTTTGTCGTCTTGTTGGTGTCGTCAATGGCTGGCTATGCCCTTTCGCGCATGCACTTTCCCGGTCGCCGTTTTTTCTTGTCCTTCACCTTGATCCTGCATGGCTTTCCCGCCATTACGCTCTTGATCCCCATCTTTTTTGTGCTGCTGCGCTTGGGCGAGCTGCCGGTCATCGGCGAGTTGATCGGCTTCAACAGCATCGGCGGAATCGCCTTGGTCATGGTCGCTTTTCAACTGCCGCTCGGCGTTTGGCTGATGAAAGGCTTTTTCGATAACATCCCCTGGGATATGGAGCGCTCGGCGCTCATTGACGGCGCCTCCCGCTTCCGCACTTATTGGGAGATTCTGCTGCCGCAGATCCGGCCGGGTTTGCTGGCGCTGGGCATTTTCGCTTTCATCGGCGGCTGGAACGCCTATATCATCCCAGCCACCTATTCGATTGGATCCGGCGTCAGCAATTTGCCGGTGTTCTTGAATGAATTGATTGACGAGACCGCCCCGGTCGATTGGAATCAGGTAGCGGCGGTCGGGCTCTTCCAATTGATTCCGATCTTCATCTTCTTCATCTTCGCTCAGGAATATCTCTTGAATATCTACGCCGGCGGCACGAAGGGAAGCTCCTAATGCCGCATCGGCGGGAGCGCTAGACAATGGAAATCAGAATCGACAATCTGACCAAGAAATTCGGCGATGTGGTCGGCGTCGAAGACTTGACGCTGCATATCGATGATGGCGAATTTGTGGCTTTTCTGGGTCCCTCGGGCTGTGGCAAGACGACCACGCTCTTGACCCTGGCGGGCATCTACAAGCCGACGGATGGTCTCATCCGCTTCGGCGAGCGGGTCGTCAACACCGTGCAGCCGAAAGACCGCAATATCGGCATGGTCTTCCAAAGCTACGCCCTCTATCCCCACATGACCATCTTCCAGAATATCGCTTATCCGCTGAAGCTGAAGAAAACGCCGAAGAATGTTCAGAACGAGCGCGTGCGGCAGGTCGCCAATGTCATGGGCATCGGCGAATTGCTCGATCGCCGGCCCGGGCAGTTATCCGGCGGGCAGCAGCAGCGCGTCGCCTTGGGGCGCGCCTTGGTCAAAGAACCGGATGTCCTGCTATTTGACGAACCGCTTTCCAATTTGGACGCGCGCCTGCGCCTGACCATGCGCGGGGAGATCAAGCACTTGCAGAAGAACCTGGGAATCACCTCAATTTACGTGACCCACGATCAACTGGAAGCGATGACCATGGCCGACCGCATCGCCGTGATGAACCGCGGGCGCCTGCAGGCTTTTGACGCCCCTGATGAATTGTATGATCGACCGAAGACGCTATTCGTCGCTGGCTTTGTCGGCAACCCGCCGATGAACTTCCTCAATGTCTCCGTTTCGCAATCGAATGGGCATTTTCTCGCTGAAGCGGAGACGATTCAGCTGCCCTTGGGCGCGGACCGTGGCGAGCCTCCGGCGCGTCATGGCGGGGCGGTCGTCATGGGCATTCGGCCTGAAGATATTCAGATCGCCGCTGACGGCGATGTGACCGGCGAGATCTTCGTGGTGGAACCTCTCGGTCGCGAAGACTTGATCGATGCGCGCGTGGGCGAGCACAGTTTCATCTTGCTCGCCGATACCGAAAAGCAGCACCGCGCCGGCGAAAGCGTCTCGCTGAAATTCGATATGACGCAGGCGCAGTTCTTCGATCCCCAGACTGAACGTTCTCTGCTTTGGCATCATTGATCGCCCCCACGCTAGATGCGCAGCTCGACAGCCTCCGGCGCTCGCCAGCGGCTGACGCGGATTTTGCGCTTGCCCGGCAGTACGCGCCGCTGATTCGCTTTGACGCGCGCGAGCCCTTCCTCCCGTCAGTCGTCGGTTACACCGTGCTGCGGAAAGACGCGCCATCCGTATCGTTTCCCCGAGAAATTCAGCTGGCGGATAATATCGCCTTCGCCATCGAATACGCCATCTGGTGGGATTGGGACATCCAGCATCTTTACGAGCTGGAACATGTTTGGGTTTATGTTGACGGCGCCGGCGACATTGCCGCTGCGGAAGCGAGCTGGCACGGGCGCTACCACCAGATGCGCGACGAGGCGGGGCGGCCGCCCCTCGAGGACGATCGGCTGGCGCTCTATTCAGAACCGGGCAAGCACGCCTTCGCGCCATCGCCGGCGTGGCTGCTGCAAAGGAAGGCGAAAACGCTCGCCAGTTGCGGCGTCCGCGCGGGCGCAATGGGCCTGCACGTGACGCCTCTATTTGACGGCATCATCCACGACGAGGGACCGCTGAATAATCGCCTGGTTCACACCTACATGGAGCGCCAGCAGTTTGAGCCTTCATATTCTTTTTCCCTAGCGTTCGACCTGCGGCGCGCCGTATTCGTTCCCTGGCGCCAGCTATTCGAATGGATACCGGCGCGCGTTTCCGCCTGGCTCGCCCAACTAGCGGCGACCATCCCGCCCGGGCAGCGGCGCGTCTTGCGCATCGCCCATCGCGGCGCATCCGCTTATGCCGCGGAAAATTCGCTCGCCGCCATTCGCGTGGCGGCTGAATTGGGCGCCGATTTTGTCGAAATTGATATCCGTATGACGGCGGATGATGTCCCGGTCGTCATCCATGATGGCAGCTTGAAGCGCACTCACGGCATCAATGGCGATGTGTCGGACTTGACGATGGGCGAGCTGCGTCAATTGACGGCGAATGCTAGCGGGATTGTCAGCTTTGATGAGGCCGTCAAGATTTGCCGCGAACTCGGATTGGGGCTCTATCTCGATATCAAGCGCCTCACATCTGGCGGGGCGCGTTCAATGTTTGCATCGCTCGATGCCCATCACTTCATGAAAGGCACGATCTTCGGCGCCTTCCGCCCCGATTATCTCGCTGATATAAAGGCGGCGCGCCCCGATGCCAAGACTGCGATCCTGTTCGGCGCGGTCGATATAGACGCGGTCAAGCTGGCGCAATCCATCAATGCCGATTACGTCCATCCCTGCTGGGAGAATCGCGCAGAGCAGCCGCATCGCCTGCTGACGCCCGCTTGGATCGAGGCAGTGCGCAAGGCGAATCTTGGCATAGTCTGCTGGCACGAAGAACGCCCATCAGAGATTGCCGCCTTGAAGGCTTTGGGCGTCGATGCGATTTGCTCGGACAAGCCCGAATTGTTGGTAGAAATCTGAGCGAAGGCGAGGGCGCTATGACAGCGGATACCTTGTTTCCAACCAGCGTCATTGGCAGCTTGCCGCGGCCGAAGTGGGTGATTGATTTGCTGATCGCGCATCAAGACGGCCTGATTGACGATGAGGCTTTGGACGACGCCTTGGACAGGGCGATCACGTATGCAATTGGCTTGCAGGAAGCGGCCGGCATCGACATCATTTCCGACGGCGAGTGGCGCCGCATCGGCTATTTTGAAGTCTTCGCTCAGATGGTCGATGGATTCCGGCAGGCGGAATATCAGACGCAAGCGCTGGCGCCCGATGTCTTGCCCGATACCGGCTTGTCCCCACCTCAGCAATGGACGCTGCAAGAATTCAAACAGGCGCTGGTGGTGGAGCCGATGATGTATGCCCGCCCGATTGCCGCCCAGGGCGCCGGCTTTCTTCAACAGAGCACCAAGCGCATGACCAAGGTCGCCTTGCCATCGCCCCACATGATTGGCGGGCGCTTGTGGCACGCGGAATACTCAAGCGGGGCTTATCCAACGCGCCGCGATTTTATTGAAGCCGTCATTCCGATCCTGCGCGCGGAAGTCGCCGCCCTGAGCGCCGCCGGCGTCGATGTGATTCAGTTTGATGATCCCTGGCTCTGCTTTTTTGTAGACCCCGAACACCGCGCCAGATTTGACGATCCGGATGCCGAGATTGAGCAGGCAATCGACGATCTCAATCGTGTGCTGGCTGGCATCGACGGGGTCAAGACCGCCTTGCATGTCTGCCGCGGCAATCGCGCCCGAACGGTTTACGCCAACGGCGACTACGAGCCGATAATGCCCCATCTGCTGCGCGCGGAAGTCGATCAACTGGCGATGGAGTTCGCCGTGTCGCAAGCGGGCGATGTCGCGATATTTGAACAATACCCGACGGAAAAGGAGATCGGCTTGGGCGTAGTTGATGTGCGCGGCGAAATTGCTGATACGCCGGAACTTATCGTCGAGCGGGTCGAAAAGGCGCTGCGCTATCTGGCGCCGGAACAAATTACACTCAACCCCGATTGTGGCTTCGCGCCGACCAGCACCAACCCGATCTCGCTGGAAGAAGCCTACCAGAAGCTGAAGGCGATGGCGCAGGCGGCCGAGATTCTGCGGCATCGTTATGTGTGAGAATCGCCCTCCAGCCGCGCGCAACGTGTAGGGGTGTTACGCCGCGAGGCGCGCTGGTCGCCCGCGTTCGCCCAAGTCAGCGCGGCCAAACCTTGGAAGTGGTGGATTTCACGGATATGTTTGTTCCTGATGACGAACACCGCAGGTTTATTTCACCACCGAGGGCACCGAGGACACCGAGTTGTTCTTGTTTGAATGACGAAGTTTACGTGTCGGCTAAATTCGCCAGCCTCGTTGCAAGGGAAGTGATGAATTGCGAAGATATAATGCCTCAACGCGGTCAAACAAGAATTCTCTGTGTTCTCTGTGTATCCTCTTTTTCCTCTGTGGTGAAAAATCCTTATAATGCCCGGCAAAGGCGAAAACCTGCAAAATTCACCACTCCCCAAACCTTTCCCATTAGACAGTCTCCACGCCATGTGTTAGATTCTGTGTGCGACACAAGCGAATCCGATAGCGCCAAATGGAACGCTCCAAACGATTCGACCTGCTGGCAAAGCGGGACATCAACAAAGAGACTTATGTCGAGCCTTGGCCCGAAGCCGGCTTGATCGTCGCCGATAGCCCCTACGACCCCGCGCCGAGCCTCACAATTGACGACGGCCGCATCATCGAAATGGATGGCGTCGAGCGTTGCGACTTTGACGCGCTTGATATCTTCATCGCTTCTCAAGCCTTGGACCTGGAAACAGCGGAAGCGGCGATGGCGCTGCCGTCGCAAGATTACGCCCGCATGTTGGCCGATATCAACCGGCCGCGCGCCGACATCGCCCGCTTGATCGCCGGCTGCAGTCCCGCCAAGCTGACCGACATCATCCGCCACATGAATGTGCTGGAGATGATGATGGGCTTGGCAAAGATGCGCATAAGGCGGACGCCAGCCAATCAGGCGCACGTCACCAATTGGCGCGAGCACCCGGCGCTGCTGGCGGCTGACGCGGCTGAAGCGGCGCTGCGCGGTTTCGCCGAGGTCGAGACCACCGTGCGCGTCGCCCGCTTCGCCCCCTTCAACGCTCTGGCCATCCTGGTCGGGACGCAGACTGGCCGCGGTGGCGTGCTGACGCAATGCTCGGTTGAGGAGGCCTTGGGCTTGCGCCTGGCGATGAAGGGCTTGACCAGCTATGCGGAGACACTGTCCGTCTATGGCACCGAAAAGACTTTCGTCGATGGCGACGACAGTCCCTGGTCGAAGGCTTTCCTCGCCTCCGCTTACGCCTCGCGCGGCGTCAAAATCCGCTTCACCTCCGGCACCGGCTCGGAAGCGCTGATGGGCCGCGCAGAGGGCAAATCGATGCTCTACCTGGAAGCGCGCTGCCTGCTGGTGGTCAAGGGCGCTGGCAGCCAAGGCGTGCAGAACGGCTCGATTTCTTGCATCGCCCTGCCAGAAGCCTTGCCCGGTGGCGTGCGGGCGGTGCTGGCCGAAAACCTGCTGGCCTCCATGCTCGGCTTGGAAGTGGCCGCCGGCAACGATGCGCTGGCTTCCCATTCGAGCATTCGCAAGACCGCCAAGCTGATGCTGCAATTCATCCCGGGGGCGGATTTCATCTTCAGTGGCTACAGCGCCATCCCCAAGCGCGACAACCTCTTCGGCGGCGGCAACTTCGATGCCGAAGATTTCGATGATTACAATGTCTTGCAGCGTGATATGCAGATTGACGGCGGCGTCCGCCCGATTACGGAAGACGAGGCGCTATCCATCCGGCGCAAGGGCGCGCGCGCGATTCAAGCGGTCTACCGCGAGCTGGGCTTGCCGGCGATCAGCGATGCCGAGATTGACGCGGCGGCCGTGGCGCATGGCAGCGACGACATGCCCGAGCGCGATATCGTACCCGATTTGGAAGCGGCTGACGCCTTTATGGCTGGCGACGCCGATTTCGTCGCTGTAATCCGCGCCTTGCAGAACGCTGGCTTCGGCGATGTCGCCGATAACATCCTGGAGATGGGGCGGCAGCGGATCGCGGCCGATTACTTGCAGCCATCAGCGATATTCGACGCCGACTTCAAAGTGCGGAGCGCGATTAACGATGCCAATGATTATGTCGGTCCCGGCACTGGATATCGTCCAGCCGGTCAGCGCTGGCGCGAGATGCAGGCTATCCCGCAAGCCAAGTCGCCCGAAGGCTTTGTCGACCCGCATGTGGGCGAACCATTGCCGCGCCTGGTGGAGTTAGGTCCCGCAGCGAAGGGGGCGCAGCGCGAAGTAGTTCTGGCGCTGGGTCCCGCTTTTGGCGGCGCGCTTGCGACGACCATCGGCGGCTTGGACCACGAAGACGTGCTGGAAGCAATCTTGGGCGGCGTCGCCGCGGAGGGCTTGGTGGCGCGCATCGTCCGTGTCTATCACTCGTCGGATTGCGCCGCCATCGGCTACGTGGGCGCCCGCCTGAGCGGCAGCGGCATCGGCATCGGCTTGCAATCGCGCGGTACCGCGGTCATCCATCAGAGAGACCTGGCGCCGCTGAATAACCTGGAGCTCTTCCCGCAATCGCCCAGCCTGACGCTGGCGACCTACGAAGCCATCGGAAGAAATGCGGCGCGTTACGCCTTGGGCGCCCCCACCGTGCCGGTCGCGGTCGAGATCGACAATGGCGCCCGCCTGCGCCTCATCGTGAAGACCGCTTTACTGCATCGGCGCGAGACGGACGAGGTCTGCCCTGATCGGCCGCCGATGGAATTGCGCTTCGACTGGGAGCCGGCCTGATGACAGAAACGATGAGCGACTATCCGCTGCGAGACAGCAAAGCCGACGAACTCCGCACTCACAGCGGTCGCGCGCTGAGCGACATCACAGCCGAAGCCATCGCCGCGGGCGCCCTCAACGGCGATGACCTGCGCACCCATGCCGATACCTTGCGCCAACAAGCGGACATCGCGCGCCAAGGCGGTTACCCGCAGCTGGCGGCCAACCTCGGGCGCGCCGCGGAATTGACCGATGTGCCTAACGAGGAGCTGCTCAAGATATACGAGCTGCTGCGCCCCGAGCGCGCGTCTTATAACGAACTGCTGCGGCTGGCGGATTACCTGGAAGCGACCTACGGCGCAAAAGAGAACGCCGCTTTCATCAAAGACGCGGCCGAAGTCTACAAGGAGCGGAATCTGCTGCGGCGCTAGAGGATTGGTTTTGGAATCTGTAGGGGCGATTCTGTGAATCGCCCTCCCGCGCTGTCGAATGCCCGAAGGCTTTGTTATAAATTTGCTGTGCGTACGGGCGAGTTGGTGGCTCGCCCCTGCAAGCAATCGAATTGGGAATTATGATATGACCAACCAACCCCTCGAATCCAACATCAACACGCACTCGCGCCCAAGCGACTTGCGCATCACCGACCTGCGCATCGTCAATCTCGAGCCGCTGCCCTTCAACGTCACGCTGCTGCGGCTCGATACCAATCAGGGCATCAGTGGTTACGGCGAAGTCCGCGATGGCGCCAGCCCGACTTACGCGCTGCTGCTCAAATCGCGCCTGCTGGGCGAGAATCCTTGCAATATCGACAAGCTCTTCCGCAGAATCAAGCAGTTCGGTTATCACGGGCGGCAGGGCGGCGGCGTCTGCGGCATTGAAATGGCGCTCTTCGATCTGGCGGGCAAAGCCTACGGCGTTCCCGCCTATCAACTTGCCGGTGGAAAGTTCCGCGATAAAGTGTTGATTTACAGCGATACCGATACGGTCGCTGACGGCGCGGCCATGGGCGAGCGACTCAAAAGGCGCATGGACGATGGCTTCAAATTCCTCAAAATGGATATCGGCATCGGCTTGTTGGAAGGGATTGAAGGCGCGATTGCGGCGCCGCCGGGCGCGCTCGAAAGCCGTGGTGTCATGCACCCCTTCACCGGCATCCAAATCACCGATATTGGCATTGAGCATCTGGTCGAGTACGTGCGGCAGGCGCGCGCGATCATCGGCTATGAGATCCCGTTGGCAGCCGATCATTTCGGGCATATCAATGTCGAATCTTGCATCCGGCTGGGTCAGGCGCTCGATCAGTTTTCGCTCGCCTGGTACGAAGATATGATCCCCTGGCAATTGACCGAGCAGTGGCGGCAGCTGAAACAGTCGGTGCTGACGCCGGTCTGCACCGGCGAAGACATCTACCTGAAAGAGGGTTTTCTGCCCCTGCTGGATGCTGGCGCCGTCTCGGTGATCCACCCTGATCTGGCGACATCGGGCGGCATCATGGAGACCAAAAAAATCGGCGATCTGGCGCAAGATTATGGCGTTCCCATGGCGATGCACATGGCTGGATCGCCGGTGTCATTCCTGGCTAATGTCCACTGCGCTGCCGCGACCGAGAATTTCTACGCGCTGGAGAATCACTCGGTCGATCTGCCCTGGTGGAGCGATCTCATCGATGGCGTATCAAAGCCGCTGATCATCGATGGCCACGCGCCCGTGCCGGAAGGTCCCGGGCTGGGCTTCGGCGAGCTCAACGAAGAGGTCATTCGCGCGCGCCTGGATCCGACGCGCCTCGATGGCTACTTCGAGCCGACCGACCGCTGGGACGACGAGCGCTCGCAAGATCATTTGTGGAGTTGACATGCGCATCAGCGAAATCCACATCACGCCGGTCGCCGTCCCGGACCCGCCGCTGCTGAACGCGGCCGGCCTGCACGCGCCCTACGCCCTGCGCATCATCATTGAGCTGGTCAGCGCTGACGGGCTCTCCGGCTGGGGCGAAATCCCCGGCAGCGACGCGGCGCTCTCCGCTTTGAAACAGGCAGCCAAGCATCTCATCGGCATGGATCCCTGGGGACTCAATGCCATCGACGCGAAACTGGAATCATTGGCGAAACCGGACGAGCGCGGCGCCACTCCCTGGGATCAGCGGACCGGGGTGCACGTGCGCAGCGCCATTGAAGTCGCCTGTTTCGACTTGCTGGGGAAATCCATCGGGCGGCCCGCCGTTGATTTGCTCGGCGGGGCCGTTCGCGAGCGCGTGCCTTTCAGCGCTTATCTCTTCTACAAATACGAAGGCGCTGGCGGAGACTTCGGCTTCGGGCGCGATGCGTCCGCGACCGGCTGGTTTGCGGCGCGGGCTGATGCGGCGCTGGATCCGGCCGGCGTCGTTGCCCAGGCGCGGGCGATGATAGAAAATTACGGCTTCAAGTCGATCAAGCTCAAGGGCGGCGCCTTCGAACCGCAGCAAGAAGTCGATGCCATTCTGGCGCTGCGCGATGCCTTTGGTCCCGATATGCCGCTGCGGCTCGATCCCAATGCTATCTGGCGCGTCGATACCGCCATCGCCGCCGGAAAGCAGTTGGAAGGGCTGCTCGAATACTATGAAGACCCGGTGCGCGGGCAAGCGAACATGGGGGCGGTGTCGCGCGCGCTCGATATCCCGCTGGCGACTAATATGTGCACCACATCATTCGCCGATCTGCCGGGCAGCATCGCCCATCAATCGGAGGCGATCATCTTGTCGGATCATCACTTCTGGGGCGGCTTCCGCGCAACGCTGGAGCTGGCGCGCTTTTGCGCTGTCTTCGGGCGCGGTTTGTCAATGCATTCCAACAGTCACCTGGGCATATCGGTGGCGGCGATGACGCATCTGGCGGCTGCTGTGCCGGAATTGACCTATGATTGCGACACGCATTATCCTTGGCAAGACGGCTACGATCTGCTCGCCGAGCCGCTGCCATTTGAGGACGGCGCCATCGCAGTGCCACGCGGGTCGGGCTTGGGCATCGAAGTCGACCGCGCTAAACTTGCGCAGTTGCATCAGCAATATCTCGCTTGCGGTTTGACCGAGCGCGATGACGAAGCCGAAATGCAAAAGGTTCAGCCCGGCTGGACCTTCCAAGCGACGCGCTGGTAACGTTTTGCATCTCCGGCTGCGTAATCTGTATGGCTTGTCCGATACTGTGGCAAATCAGGATACTCATGAAGCAAATTGCCCGCATACCCCCAGCCCAAACCCCTCCCTGACGACAGGACAGGTTTTCAGCGAGCAAAATATCGTCCCGAATTCTACAATTTTTAGGGCTTTTTCGGGCGACCCGGTGGGTCGCCCGTACATCTTTTGCGCTCCGTCGGGCGACTCACCGTGTCGCCCCTACAGTTTTCGCCAGGAAAGATGCCTTTAGCGTCTAAGGCGGGCCCATTATGTACCATTAGACCAAACCTGTCCTGTCCTCAGAAACCCCTCCCTGACGGGTCGGTGTCGGCGGTCGGTGTCTACGCGACCTACGCGACCTAAGCGACCTAGGCTCGGCGGTGAGCCGCCCACGTAAGTACAAGAAAATTCGGAATTCGCGCCGATTTTTTGCGCGCGGGAAAACTGACTTGTCGTCAGTTGACGCTTAGGGGAGGGACCGCGCCGCGTACACACAGGCAGTCCGGGGAGGTATTGGCCTACACCCTACCCCTTCACCGCGCCGAAGGTCAGCCCGCGCACGATGAAGCGCTGCACCATCAGCGACAAGATTACCGGCGCCGTCACCGCGATCAGCATCCGCGTGGTCACAAAGCCGAAGTCGATGCCGCGCACTGTGTCCGAGCCCGCCACCAACATCGGATATGGCTTCCAATCGCGGTTGGCGAGCACGCTGGCGAAGAGGAATTCGTTCCAGGCGAAGGCGAAACAAATCAAAGTCGACGCGACCAAAGCGGGCCGCGCCAAGGGCAAGGCGATGCGCAAAAAGGTGGTGAACTCGCCCGCGCCATCCACCAGCGCCGCCTCGCGCATTTCCGGCGGCAAATCGGCGAAATAATCGCGCATGATCAGCACGGCAAAGGGCAGCGTAAAGGTCGCGTTGACGATGACCATGCCGGGCAAGGTGTCCAGCAGCTTCAAATCGCGGAACATCAAGACAAAGGGGATGAGCGTCGCCACCGGCGGCAGAAAGCGCTGCGACAAGAACCAGGAGACCAGATTGCGATTGCCCACGCCGTACTTGAAGCGCGCCAAGCCATAACCCGCCAGCGTGCCCAGCGTGGTCGCCACTAGCGTCGCGCCCAGCGAGATCAGCGTGCTGTTGCGCAGCGCCTTGAAGGTCTCAGGTCCGCCCGAGCCGAATTCCGTCTGCCAATTCTGCAAGTCTGGCTCGAACTGGACAAAGGGAATTATCGAGCCGTCTTTCCACTGCGACTTGAAAGAGGTCAATATCGCATAAGCAAAAGGCGAGAAGGCGATGAAGGTACAGATAATCGCCAAGGCGACGATAAGGCGGTCGCCGAATGAGGCGCGCGCCTTTGGGCTTTGCGGCGCGGTCAGCGGGAGAGAATTGGTTTCTGCTGCCATTTCATTATTCCTGTGGTCTACCCCCTCGGTCCCCCCATTAAAATGGAGGGAGGCTAACCCAAGCTTTGGCTACCCTCTCTGTCTCGACGGAAAGGGGCTGGGGGAGGGGTCTCCCGCCCTTTACGCAAAGCGTTCACGCACGCGATAGAAATATATTGACGAAACCACAATCGCCACCACCACCATGAGATAAGCCAGGGCGGCTGCTTCGCCCAGTTGGAAGCTGCCAACCAGCCCCTTCTCATAGGCATAGTAGACATAAGTCTGAGTGACCGAGCCGGGCCCGCCGCGCGTCAAGCTATAAGGGATGTCGATGATCTTCAGCGATTCGACCATGCGCAGCAGCATCACCGTGCCCAAAGCCGGCGCAATCATCGGGAAGGTGATCGAACGAAACAGTACCCAATTGGACTTGGTATCCAACCGCGCCGACTCATACAGATCATCCGGCACCGACTGCATCGCCGCCAGCACAACGATGAAAACAAAAGGAGTCCACTGCCAGACATCGGTGAACATCACGGCGAAGCGCGCTGGCATCGGCTCGATGAACCAATTCACGCGCCCCAAGCCCAAGCCTTCCAAAACGTTGTTGATGGGACCCGATTGCTCGTTGAAGAGCACCACGCCCAGCCAGCCAAGGGCAATAGGCGCGGCGAACAAAGGCATGGTAATAATCGCCCGCATTTGTCGCAAAAATGGCAGATTATGATTGAAAACCCAGGCGACAAACGTGCCGAAGATCAGCGTCGCCGCCGTGCTGCCTAGGAAGAGAAAGGCGCTGAAGCTGGCTGTGCTCACCGCCTTCTTGTCGACCTTTTCATCGCCGATGCCCAGGATCTCGGCGTAGTTCTCAAAGCCGATGTATTTGGGATTCTTGCCCAGGCGATAATTGGTCAGGCTCAAGCCGAAAGAATACACCAGCGGAAACAGTGTGAAGGCCAGGATCCAGCAGACGCCGGGCATCAAGAAGAGGTATTTCGCGCGGCTGTTGCTCATGGTGTGTATTCCACCCCATCCCCCGGCCCCTTCCCCAGCAAGCTAAGGAAGGGGAGGTAAGGAAAGTGCCTTGCGTACGGGCGAGCGACCTGCAGTGTCTACGCGCAGCGGTGGCTCGCCCCTATTGCTGTTTCCGGTTGCGACGCGGGCGACCTGATAGGTCGCGTAGACACAGACCGCCGGTCGCCCTACAATTGTTGACGAGCGGATGAGTCCCTACATCCCGCCCATGTAACCGATAGCCTGCTGGTAAATCTCCAGCTGGCTGTCGATATCGAGATCGTCCGTGACTTCTTCCCAGTCTTCGGCAGTGTTGTCCAGCGCTTCTTGCGCCGACGACTGCCCGGTCATCGCTTCCGACAAGCGAATGTCGAGCGTTTCCTGGATGTATTCCAGCGTGCCCGGAATACGAAGGTAGGTCACCGAAGTTGGCTTGTCATATACGTTCGAGCCATAGGCGTTGATGTAGCGTTCCATGTCAGCCGCATCGAAGCCAACGGCGGTGTAGTCTTCGGAGACGGCGGTGCCGCGCGGCGCGTAGAGTTGGTAGGTGCAGCAGGGATCGACGCCTTGCCAGCCGGTGGTGGCGTTGTAAAAGTTGATGGACGGGTTGGCGATCAGCGCCATATAGAAATAGGTCAGCTCGGGATTTTCGGTGAATGCCGACATGGTCGGGTGCCAAGAGCCGCCGGTGGTGTTGCCGACGCAGTTGGGATTTTCGGTATCCACAACCACCTCGCCGATTTCGCGGTCGTACCATTCGCTGGAGCAGGGCGTGACGTCCGCGCCCAGGCTGCCGCGGATGGCGGAGCGCTCG
The DNA here is from genome assembly GCA_028875185.1 of Chloroflexota bacterium. Lineage (GTDB taxonomy): Bacteria > Chloroflexota > Anaerolineae > Aggregatilineales > Phototrophicaceae > UBA6055. The sequence continues at coordinate 19,872 of JAPPFH010000075.1, forward strand.
GTGTTCTGCGACAGCGAGCCGACATCGCCCCAGCTGAAGGTGGCGATGGCGTTGCCGCCAAGGAAGTTATCCCAAGCTTCGCCGAGCTGCCAACCGAACTGCGCTTGCTGGCCCGTCGCCGCCAACTCTTGCAGGAATTCCAGCGCCATAACGTGGCCTGGCTCGTTGATCAGCGGGGTCATATCGTCCGGATCGAACCAGAAGACATTGTCGTATTTGCTTACCGCGCGCGAGTCATCACCTTCGCCCGGCGTCACCGCAAAAGAAGCGGCCAACGTCGCATAGTGGAAGTGCCCCTGCCCGCCCGGCGCCAGGTGGAGGCTGATGCCGTCATCGGGATCGCCATCGCCGTTCCAGTCCTTGCCATTGAAGAAGCTGGTGATCGCCAGCAGATCCTGCCAGGTAACGATGGGATAAGGCATCGGCGATCCAACCTCGGCTTCGAAAGCAGCCTGCCATTCGGGATCGCTGAGGATGTCGTGGCGATAATAGAGCAGCTGCGCATCGCCGTCCATCTGTGTGCCGTAGGTCTCGCCGCCCCATTGCAGCAAAGCGCGGAAAGCGGGCGCCGTATCTTCCGGCGACCAGTGGGCGAAGCGTTCATCGCCAATCCATTGGTCGACCGGTTGGATCCAGCCGTTGCTGATCCAATCGCCATATTGCCAGGCGGCGCCGATGAAGACATCGTAGGTATACTGCTCGGTCAAGAAGTCTGCCGGGATCGTCGTGCCCAGCTGATTGTAGGGAATCTCAACGATCTCCAACTCGGCGCCGGTGGCCGCTTCAAAAGCGTTGCGCCAGAAGTAAATGGTGCCGGAGATGCCGCCGCGCGAGCCTTGACCCAGCACGCCGAAGGTGATCGTCTTGCCTTCGCCGAGGGCATGGCCGTCGGGGATGTCGGCATTCATCAGCGCCTCAAAAGCGAGCGTCTGCTCCAACTCGGTCTCGGCGACTTCGGGAATCGGAAAGAGATCTTCAGCCGTTTTGCCGAAGAAGGTGTCCTGCGCCGAAACGCCGAACACGCCGGTCAGCAAGACCAGTATCGAGATAATTATGACTGCTTTGGTTCTCATGGATCGCTCCTGTCTCAATAGACGAATTGTGCAAATGAACACGAATGCGCGACATATCGCCACGGTTCCGCGCCAAAGCGCTCGCTAGTATAACAAGTCTCGGAGAGAATTACGACAGGCGGATGCGGCGGGGAGTGGTGAATGTGTTGATACCGCGACAAACCCCCATCCCCCGGCCCCTTGCCCCCACAAGGAGGGAAGGGGAGTTTTTCAAGGAATTACGGGCTTTTGAAGTCCCTCCCTCATTTTGGGAAACATCCCCCGTGAGGCGGGGGGACCGAGGGGGAACAAGATTTAGGGTGGGGGGAAACGAGGGATATATCAACACATTCACCACTCCCTGAACCGGCGCGCGTCGCTAGCGTTTTCGCGGCAACTGTAGTCTAATCAGCGTCGGATTGGAGAAAGGCGATCCTCATGAACATGCAAACGGCACTTTCAGCCTTCGGCGTCACTAGCGCCAGCTTGACCGCGGGCGAAATGCGGCAGCTCGACGAGAACGGCTATCTTCCGCTGCCGGATCTCATTCTACCGACTCAGGTTGTGGCTCTGCGCGCGCGCTTTCAAGAGCTCTTCCGCGAAGAGGGTGACGACGCCGGGTTGGAGGTGCATCAGGAAGCCGGTACGCAGCGCCTGGCCAACCTCGTCGACAAAGACCCGCTCTTCGATGTCTGCTTCACGCATCCGCGCGTTTTGGCGGCGATGGATCACGTGCTGGAAAGCGACTTCAAGCTTTCGTCGCTCAACGGACGCGCGTCCCTGCCCGGCGCGGGACATCAGGCATTCCATACCGATTGGGGTGAAGCGGTCCCTCCAGGCAGCTATGAGGTCTGTAATTCTATCTGGCTGCTGGTCGATTTCACCGAAGAAAACGGCGCCACGCGGCTTGTTCCCGGTTCCCACCGAATGGGAAAGCAACCGCAAGACGCCCTCTCAGACGCCCGGGCGCCTCACCCGGACGAGATCCTGCTAACCGGAAAAGCCGGCACGGTCGTGATATTCAATTCGCATCTTTGGCACAGTGGGACAGTCAACCGCACGGAGGCGCCGCGCTATGCGCTGCACTCTTATTTCACCCGGCGCAAGCATAGACCGCAGACCGACCTACAAGGTTTGATCAGCGAGGCGACTTTGGCCCGCTTAAGCCCGGAAGCGCGCTTCATTCTGGATGTCTGAACGAGCGGCAATCGATCATCAGCTTGCCTTTAATGCGATTGCATACCGCGCATAGCAACTGCAGGTTTTCAAGCTTTGACGCCCCGCCTTTGGCGACAGGGATTACGTGATCGAGGACGAGGTCATCTTCGCCGCCGCAGTTGGCGCAGCGCTCGGCGCCGCCGGCCGCCAGGCGCCGATACCAATCGCGGTAGTTTCGCTTCAGCGTCTGACGCTCGCGCCGCTTGCTCTGCGGCGGCACTGCCCACTGGGGAGCGCTCTGCAATAGCTTCGGGACGAATGCTCGTCCGCCGCGCGCCAGAAATCGCGCTATATCGCTATCAGCTGCCTGGCAAGCACAGCGGTGATTCACCCGTCCGCAATAACCGCAATACATTCGCCTGCCGCCTGATAAACCAGTTCGCCGCCGACAAAGGTCGCGCGCAGGCCTGTATTCTCGTCCCAAAGGATGACATCAGCATCGGCGCCGCGCTCCAGCGAACCCTTGCGCGGGTAGACGCCTATCGAGCGCGCTGGAACGCGCGTCAGCATCGGCAGCGCTTCCGCCAAGGACAAATCACAAAAGCGCATCATATTCCGCAGCGCCTCGTCCATCGTTAGCGTGCTGCCAGCCAAGCCCCCGGATGCCGTGCGCGCTTGCCCATTCAAAACTGTGACAGCGACATCGCCTAGCGCATACTCGCCATCGCCCAGCCCAGCCGCCACCATCGCATCGCTGATCACCAGAACCCGTTCAGCGCCGACCAGCCGCAACAACATCCTGATGACAGCCGCATGCACATGGATGCCATCGGGAATAATCTGAAAGGTGACGTCGGGGCGCTCAAGCGCCGCGACGAAAAGACCCGGATGGCGATGATGAACGCCGGGCATACCGTTGAAGGTATGCGTCACCTGGCGCGCGCCCACGGCGAAGTAGCGTGCCGCCGCGTCATAATCGGCGCCGCTGTGCCCGATCGAGACGGTCGCCCCATGCGCCAGCGCGTCTCGCATCAAGCCTTCGCCGCCGGCGATTTCCGGCGCTAAGGTGATTAACTTTACCGTTCCGCTCTCCAGCCAGGGCATGTACTCCGCGCGATTGGGCGGGCGCAAGTGGTTTTCTGGCTGCGATCCGCGAAATGCCTGGTTGAGGTAAGGTCCCTCGATATGCGCGCCGAGAAAGGGTGAGCCGGTCCGCCAAGCGGCAAAGCTGGACATCGCCTCCAGCGCCGCGTTGATTCGCTCGGTCGAATCGGTCATGGTCGTGCCGAGGAAGCCGGTCACGCCCCTAGCGACCATAAAATCACAAAGGCGTTCCAAGGATGCGGAAGCCCCATCCATCACATCAAAGCCCAGGCTGCCATGAATATGCAGATCAATGAAACCGGGCAGGGCAAAGGCGCCGTTTCCATCTATCCGCCGGTCGCCGGGCTGGCAGCCGGTTTCCGCTTTAAGCCTCAAACTATCAATCGCGCCGTCGCGCAGGACTAGCGTGCGCCCGCAGACGAATGCGTCTTCTTGCCAAACTCGGCAGTTTTCGATCAGCGTACGGGGCACCAGGAATTCACCAAACAACTAGCGCAAATCTGCATTGCCGGCGCAAGTATAACATTGATTGTCAGCGGTTCGTCGCCTCGGTTGCATGGCCGCTTGCGATCCCAAATCTGCAATTCATGAGACACGCTTCTCAAAAAACGCCATTGTTCGGGCGAGGAGAACGCAAGTTAATCTGAATGAGCGCGCTTGATTCTTTTCGCTGACGCCGCGCGGCTGCTAGAATGGTGGGGAACGCGCGGAATCGAGGAACAGCTTATGGCTGTTGGGCGGCACACCTTGCGGGAAATCATGAGCCAACCCGATGTCTGGGTTGAAGCGCTCGCGGCCTTCGATCCCCAAGATCGGCTTTTCGAATCATGGCTCGAGACCCGCGCATTCGACCGTGTAATTGTCACCGGCTGCGGCTCGACCTACTATCTGGCTTTGACGGTTGCCCGCCTGCTGCGCCAGGCCGGCCGCAATGCCATCGCCTGCCCCGCTTCCGAACTGCTGCTGCATTCACGCTCGATTTGTATTCCGCGCCAGCGCTACCTTTTGCTTTGCATTTCACGCTCCGGCGCAACTACCGAAACTCTACGCGCCCAAGAACTCTTCAAAGCGAAAGTCGGCGGTCCGGCAGTCGCCATCACCTGTGACAGCGGCAGCCCGCTCGCCAGCGAATCCGACTATGTCTTGGCTATTGACGCCGCCCAAGAGCAAAGCGTCGCCCAGACGCGCTCTTTCAGCAGCATGTTGGTAATGGCGCAGCAGCTTGTCGCCGCCGTCGCTGGTCACGACTTTGCCGCGGGCCGCGCATTGCCCGCTGTCTGCCGCCGCCTGTTGGAGCGCTACAGCGATCTGGCGCGCTCGCTGGGAGAAGACGGCGCCATCTCGAAGTTCTTCTTCTTGGGCTCCGATGCGCTTTACGGCATCGCCTGTGAAGCCATGCTCAAAATGAAGGAGATGTCGCTCGCCTACAGCGAAGCCTATCACAGCTTGGAATTCCGCCATGGCCCCATGTCGATGGTCGGCGAGGACAGCCTGGTCATCGGCTTGATTACGCCCGAAGCGGCCAAGCAAGAAATCCGCGTGCTGGACGAAATGGCGGACTTGGGGGCAACCGTATTGGCAATAGCGCGGGCACACATCGAGACTCACCAGCATATCAGACTGCCGGTCGATCTCCCCGCGCGCTGCGCACCGGTCTTATATCTTCCCTTCCTGCAGTTGTTGGCTTTCCATCGCGCAATCTATAACGGCTGCGATCCCGACAGCCCGCAGCACCTCAGCGCTGTCATCTCGCTAGACGACATATAGGCTTGACGGCCGCAACTCGAAGGAGGATTCATGGCAGAAATCACGCTCTTCCCCCAACCACAGCAATTGGAGCAAAAGCCGGGCGCCTTCAAGCTGAATAGGCACACACGCGTTTTCGCCGCGGATGGCGCCCTTGGCGATATGCTCGCCGATTACCTGCGCCCGGCCACCGGCTTCGGCTTGCCGGCGCACCCGCTGGACGATGACATTCTCGCCGACGCAACCAACGCGATTGTGCTCGCCCCTGCCGATGACGATATGGCAGCCGAAGCCTATACGCTTGATGTTGCGCCCGAGCGCATCCTGATCCGCGCCAGCCAGCGTAACGGATTCCTGTACGCGATGCAGACCCTGCGCCAGCTCTTGCCCCGCCAAATCCTGGCTGATGGACCGCAAGCCGATGTCGCCTGGTCAATACCGTCTCTGCGCATCAGCGACGCGCCCGCATTCGGCTGGCGCGGCTTGCATCTCGATGTCGGCCGACACCTGTTCCCGGTCGACTTCATCAAGAAGTTCATCGATACAATGGCATTCTACAAATTCAATATCTTCCACTGGCATCTCACCGAAGATCAGGGCTGGCGCTTGGAAATCAAAATGCATCCCCGCCTGACCGAGATCGGCTCGCAGCGGGCGGAGACGCCGATACCGGCCAATCCGAAGCAGGGAGACGGACAGCCCTACGGCGGCTTCTACACACAAGACGAGGCGCGTGATATCGTCGCTTACGCCGCCGCGCGGGGCATCACGGTCATGCCTGAGATTGAGTTGCCCGGGCACAGCCTCGCCGCGCTCACTGCCTATCCTGAATTAGGCTGCCTCGGCAGCGGATATGAGGTACGCGCGAGCTGGGGCATCGACGCCAATATCTACTGCGCCGGCAACGACAAGGTCTTCACATTTTTGCAGGATGTATTTGAAGAGGCGCTGGAGATTTTTCCCTCAGCATACATCCACATCGGCGGCGACGAGGCGCCAAAAGATCGCTGGAGGACTTGCCCCAAGTGTCAAGCGCGCATCAAAGCCGAGGGGCTGGCCGATGAAGACGAGCTGCAAAGCTGGTTCATCCGGCGAATCGAAAGCTGGCTCAATGAAAAGGGGCGAAGGCTGGTCGGATGGGACGAGATACTGGAAGGCGGATTGGCGCCAAACGCGACGGTGATGAGTTGGCGCGGCAGTGATGGCGGCATCGCCGCGGCAAATGCCGGGCATGATGTCATCATGACGCCGACTACCTATTGCTACCTGGATTACTATCAGCACGAGGACTGGACGCGCGAGCCACCAGCAATCCCCAGCACGCTAACGCTGGAGCAAGCCTGGCAATTTGTCGTCGTGCCTGAGCAAATAGCCAAGGAACGAAAACATCACGTCCTAGGCGGGCAAGGCAATATCTGGACCGAATACATTCCATCAACCGATCAGGTGGAATATATGGCTTTCCCGCGCGCCATTGCCATCGCCGACATCCTCTGGAATCATCCGGTCGATCGGAATTACGACGACTTGGCCGCGCGGCTGAGAGCGCATCTGCCCTGTCTTGACGCGCTGGGCGTGAACTATCGCCCCTTGGACAACTAAGCGACGGGTTTGCTATGTATCTGCAAAAGGAAATCGCGCAACAACCGGCTGTCATTGAACGACTGCTCAACGACAGCCAAACCGTGACCGAAGCAGTCGCCGCCGCGATACGCGATTTCGATCCCGTCTTCGCTTGCATCGCCGCGCGCGGGACCTCCGATAACGCCGCTCATTACGCCCAGTACATGTTTGGAGGATTGCTGCGCAGGCCGGTGATGCTGGCGACGCCGTCGCTGCATACCGTATACGGGACGCCGCCGGATTTATCCAAGGCGCTGGTCATCGGCATATCGCAATCGGGGCAGGCGGAGGATGTGCGCGCGGTTTTGAGCGACGCGAATCAGCAGGGCGCTCTCACGCTGGCTATCACAAACTTCGAGGATTCGCCGCTGGCGCAGACCGCGAAATATCATCTGCCGCTGCTTGCCGGGCGGGAGTTAAGCGTGGCCGCCACCAAAACCTATACCGCCCAATTGACCGTTGTCGCCATGTTGACGAGCGCGCTGGCGGAAAGCGACGCGATGCGGCAGGACTTGATCGCGCTGCCCCGGCTCGCGGCGCAGGCGCTGCGTCTCAGCGATGATATCGAGGATTGGGCGCAGCGTTATCGTTACATCAATCGTCTGGTATCTCTGGGACGCGGTTTCAATTTCGCCACCGCCTGCGAAATCAGCCTCAAGGTCAAGGAATTAAGTTATATCGCCAGCGAAGGCTATAGCGAAGCCAACTTTCTTCACGGGCCGATCGCCGCTATTGATCGCGGGCATCCGGTCATTTTGGCCGCGCCACACGGCAGGAACCTGGCCGGGATGGTGGATATGTGCCAGCGGCTCAACGATTTGGGCGCCGAGACCTTGGTCATCAGCAACAACAGCGACTTGCTCGGTCATGGCAGGCAAGCAATGACGATTCCGTCGACGCCGGAATGGCTCAGCCCGATCCTCGCGGTGATGCCCGGGCAAATCTTCGCCATGCAGCAGGCGCTCGCGCGCGGCTACGAAGTCGACAAACCGCGCGGCTTGTCGAAGGTGACGATCACGGAGTAAGGTTGGGCAGCAGAATCGAAATAAGCTCGGTCAATTCCGTTATTCGGTAACGCGTGTTCGGCAGCGGGTCGGCGGTCTCGCCGCCCGGGCGGTAGTGGCAGAAATCGATTCCCGCTCGCAGACAGCCCGCGCGATCGTGGCTGATGGAATCACCGACATACAAGACCTCATCCGGACGAAGCCGCAGTTTGGTCAGCGCCAGTTCAAAGATGCGGGCATCGGGTTTCGCCACGCCAACTTCCTCCGAGATCAGCAGGGGATCAAAGACATGCAGCAAGCCCGCCGCTTGCAGCCGTCCGCGTTGAGAATCGCTATAGCCGTTGGTGACGATACCAAGCCTATAGGACAGCGACAAGCGCCGAAGCGTTTCCCGGGCGCCAGGATTGAACCCGGCCGATTGACAGTATTCCGCCCAAAACCGGTCGGCCAGCCCAGTGGACAATGCCGCATCCAGTCCATGATGCGACAGAAAGTCACGCCAACTCAGTTCGATGACCTGTTCGCGGGTGTATTGCGTATAGCCATCCGTAGTCCGCGCGGCCCAATACGCGGAGCTAATGGCTGCGTAGCGTTCGGCATAATCCGTGGGCAAGCGCGAAAGAAGCCCGGCGTATTCCAAAGTCCGCTGCAAGGCTTCCGCTTCGCAGCCGCGCAAGCTGAACAAGGTGTCGTCCAGGTCGAAGAGGATGGCTTGGTAAATGACGGCGTTTTCTCCCTCTAAGGCAGCGCAATCTGATTCTAAGGTAAGAAACGGCATGAATGAAGGACGCGGTTTGCTGTCATATCGGCGCAAACGCGTTACTATCGGTACATTGCGTAAAAGCCATAAGGAGCGACCCATGTCCAGCGACCGCCTGCAGCAATTTCAGCAAATCCTCGCCGAGCGCGCCGATCTCGCCTTCTTCCCCATTTCGTCCGACCTGCAATACTTGACCGGCGTCCCGCGCGACTTTCCAAATTACGGCAATACGATCCATCCCGGTGACTGGCTCGAGGGCGCGTGGATCACGCCACAGCATGCGCCGGTGCTGCCCTTGCCGCGCATGACGGCAGAGTTCGGCGGCTTGAGCCGGCTGGAAGGCATCGACATCCGCGTCCTGGGCGATTGGGATGAACCAGCCGAGATGCTCAAGGGCATCCTCGATGGCTTCGATTTGCCCGATAACCCGCGCGTGGCGATAAGCGACTTCGCCACTGGCGAAACGGTCTCCCACTTGCAGCCGCTGCTGCCCGACGCCACATTTCTCTCCGGAACAGCGCTGCTGCGCCCGATGCGCGTCATCAAGACAGAGGCGGACATCAACCTGATGCGGGAGGCGGGGCGCATCACCGAAGCCGCGTTCGCCGATACACTGAAAGCGATGCGCCTGGGCATGACCGAGCTGGAGATCGTCGAGGAGGTCAACTACCAGCTGCGCAAACATGGCTCGCTGGGCCAATCCTTCACCACCTCGCTCTACAATTCAGGACCGAATCACCCGCTGCTCTTCGGCGCGCGCATGGAAAGCTGGCATCGAACGCTGGACCCGCCGGTGTCCATCCTCTTCGATTTCGGCGGCATCTATAAGGGCTGGTGCTATGACTTCGGGCGCACGGTCTTTTTTGGCGAGCCGGACGAAGAGGCGCAGCGCGTCTACGATGTGATGATGGCATCGCAGGCTGCAGGTGTGGCCGCGCTGAAAGCGGGCGAAGCCACCACCACTGAGGCTGACCGCGCGGCGCGCCAGGTGATCGAGGATGCCGGCTATGGCGAGGCATTCCGTCACCGCCTCGGGCACGGCATCGGCATGGATGTGCACGAGCCGCCCTTCCTGACCAAGGGCGATGAGACGCCGTTGCAAGAGGGCATGCTCTTCACCATCGAGCCGAGCATCATGCAGATCAACAGCTACTCGGCGCGGGTCGAGGATGTGGTGGTCGCCAGACCGGGCGGCGGCGAGAAGCTCACGAACGGCTGGCAAGAGTTGATTGTTATAGCTTGAGCATCTCAATCACGGATACAGCAGATAATCCGCGCGAAGTCGCTCAAATTCGCGCAGGTCCGGCTGCCAGCTCTCGATGAGCGCCTCGACCGGCTCGTCCGCGTCCATATGCCGGCGCAAGCGGTCGCTGCCCCAGAGCAGATCGATCGGCGGGCGCGCGCCCTCGCTCCAAGCTCGGCGCCAGGCGAATTCATCGGGATAGCGCCGCTTAAGCGTCTGGATAACATGCAGCATCGCGCTCACAGGCTGGCAGGTTTCCCTATTGGTCACATAAATATGCGCTCCGGCGCAGAGTTCGCCTTGATGCTTGCTGAAAGTCGGCACGAAATAAACGGGCCTAAAGCGCAGGCCAGCCAGCGACAAATCATTCAGCTGACAGGCTAGCGCATCCGCATTGATCCAAGGCGCGCCGATGTATTCAAAGGGGCGGGTGGCGCCGCGCCCTTCGGATAGGTTCGTGCCTTCGATTAAGCAAGTGCCCGGATATAGCGTCACAGCAGCCAGCGTCGGTAGATTGGGCGAGGAAGGGATGAAGGGCAGCCCCGTCTCATCAAACCATTGCGACCGCGACCATCCGCGCAGCGCGATTACCTCCAAGTCGCAGCCGATGTCCCGCTCGTTCACCAGCCGAGCGACTTCACCCAAGGTCATGCCGAAGCGTATCGGCAAGGGATAGGGACCGACGAAGGAAGTATAGGCGGGATCAAGTATGGGACCTTCGATGCGATTTCCATTAATCGGGGCGGGACGATCCAGCAGAATCACGCTGACGCGCGCCGCTTTCGCCGCCCGCATGACGTGGAGCGCGGTCGCCAAGAAGGTGTAGAAGCGGACGCCCGCGTCTTGCAGATCAATGATGATGACGTCGACGCCGCTTAGCATCTCGGCTGTCGGCGCCTGTGTTTCGCCGTACAAGCTGTAGACGGGCAGCCCGGTCCGAGAGTCTGTAGCGGAGGCGACCGCGCTGCCGGCTTGCGCGTCGCCGCGGATGCCATGCTCGGGACCGAATAGCGCCACCAGGTTCACGTCGGGATGCCGATGCAAGCGCTCGACGCTGCTGCGCAGATGGCTATCGACGCTGCTGGGGCAGGCGAGCAAGCCTACGCGCAGGCCGGCGACAAGATTGACATGCGACTCAAGAAAGTGATCGATGCCCAGTTGAATGCTCACGCACTTTTCCTTCCACCATGTGATCCAACGCCATTATTGTCGCCGTTGCCGGCGCTTTTGACAAAGCGATGAATACAAGCCATAATCGTCGATGATAGCAGCCTTGCGCTGGCAGCGGAATCAACGATATCGGCAAAGGCATTAGTTTCGAATAGGAGGAAAAACAGTCATGAGCGAGAGAAAAGTATCGCGGCGGGATTTCTTGAGGGCGAGCATGGCGGCGGGCACGGCGGCGGCGATATCCGCGATGCCGGCCGGCTTAACCTACGCCCAGGAGCAAGCCTTCCTCAATTATTGGACGGGCTGGAGCGGCTTCGAGTTTGATGTGCTGCAAGGCTTGGTCGACCAGTTCAATGAAGAGCACGAGAATAGCTACGTCAATATGACGACGGTTTTCGGGCAATACGAGAAAGTGTTGACGGCGATCGCCGGCGGCAATCCGCCCGATGTCGTCTCGGCGGTTTGGCTGCATCAACTGGTGCAGATCGCTTCTCAGGGCGCGCTCACACCCTTGACCGCCTACGCCGAAGCGGCGGGCATCGACGGCTCCGAATACTTCCCGCAACTATGGGAGAACTGGTGGTACAACGGCGAGCTTTGGGGTTTGATGTGCACCTCAAACGCGCGTGTCCTGGCGTTCTCGCCGCCGGCTTTGGAAGAGCTGGGCGTCAGCCAACCGCCGACCAGCATCGATGAATTGGACGAGGTTGCGCAAGCCTTCGAAATCGTCGACGGCGATGGAAATATCGAGCGCGTTGGTTTGCTGCCGGCCAATCTCACCTGGTGGGCGCATGTCTTCGGCGGCGGATTGTATGACGAGGACAGCGGGACCATTACCGCGAACGACCCGGCTAACGTGGCGGCGCTGGAGTGGATGGCTGGCTATTGGTCGCGGCTGGGGCCGGACAGGGTGGCGGCTTTCACCAGTGGCTTCGGCGATTATCTCAGCACGCAGAATCCCTTTTTCGTCGGCAAGGAAGGCTTCAAGCAGGTCGGCGAATGGTTCATCCAATTCCAGAAGAAGTTCGCCCCCGATCTCGAGATGGATATGATCGCGGCGCCCTATCCCGATGGCGGCCGCCCGAATTGCACCACTTTCGGCGGCAGCGTCTTCACAATTCCGACCGGCGTCATCAACCCGGACGCCGCATGGGAATTCATCCGCTGGCTCAGCGAAGACGAGCACATGGGCGAGTTCTGCTTCAATATCCAGAATATCCCGCCCAAGGTAGGCGCGGCGACAGCCGAGCGCTTCGTCAGCGATCATCGCTTCCAGTTGGCGCTGGACTTGCTAAACGGACCCAACGCCTTTGGACCGGCGAAGATTCCGGTGAACGACTTCTATAATTCGCGCTTGGGTGAAGCCGAGACATCGGTCAAAGCCGGCATGCTCAGCGCGCAGGAAGCGCTGGACCGGGTGACCGAGGAGGTCCAACGCGAGCTCGATATGGCGATGATGTAGCATCGGCCTGCGCCAACTCTGTCGAATTGTAGGGGCGACCCGGTGGGTCGCCCGTTTCAAAAATGCGCATACTCGGGCGACCTAATAGGTCGCCTCTACAAGGCTTGATTGGTATTAGCAGATGAGCGTCTCCATAGCTCCATCTGGTCT
>JAPPFH010000042.1 GCA_028875185.1 Chloroflexota bacterium
GCATTTGCCTGCCTTGCGAAACATGGTCGATTGCTTTAGGTCTGCCCTGTTCCTCCCGTTTTTATTCACCGCGTGGGTGCTTGCCGGCGCGCCCGCGCTCGCCCAGAGCAATCCAACCGTCACGGCTTGCGGCTTGCCAGCGCAGGGGATAATCTTCTCATCCGTCACCTACACGATGACCGCCGACTGCGTGTTGACTGGGTCCCTGCAGGCCGGTACCACTAGCATTACAGTCACCGTCAATGGCGGCGGGCATACCATCACGGGCGGCAAATTCATTTTTTTCCTGGGCGCCGACATGGTCTTGAACCTTAACAGCGTGACGATTGACGGGGAGTTTAAAACGAGAACCGAAACGCTCTTGGTGGGTACACTAAACGCAAACGATGTTGCTTTCATCAGGAGCAGATCGGGGCCGGCTGTCAACGCCACGAACTCCAGTTTGACGAATGTTCTGCTAGACAGTAACTTCTCCCCCTTTTATTCTTTGGGCGGGAATGGCAGCGCCGTCCACGCGGGCGTCAATACGACGCACGTCTGGGAGAATGTCGTCCTGCGCCGGAACTTCGGCAACGGCGGCGCCATATCGCTAAAGCGGGGCGCGACGCTGACCACCAACGGCTGCTTGACCTTGTCGGGCAATGTGCCCTTTGATGTCTACGCCCCGGCGGGAACAACCTGGACCGACAATAGCACCGGCCCCTGCAGCGGCACGACTGGCAATGGCGCTCAAGCCGTTATTCCGCCGCCCTCGCTGATGGCTTGCGGCTTACCCGGATCCGGCATTCTGGACGCTTCCGCGACTTATACCCTGCGCAGCGATTGCCAGTTGAACGGCGTCATTACCATATCGGAAGATGTAGACATTCGAATCATTGGCAATGGCAACGCCATCCAGTCTAGCCGGTCCATATACCATTTTCGAACAGCCTTTACCAGCAGCCTGCGGCTGGAGAATGTCGAGCTGAACGGGGTGCGGATCTTGAACTGGGGCGATCTGCGCGGAGATCGACTCCGGATAAGAAATACCGCTGGCGGCGCCATCTTTAGCATGGGCGAGGCTCGCTTCGTCAATGCGCTTTTTGAAGACAATACCACCTCTAGCGCGAACAGCCGGTCGGTGCTGCTTACCTGGAACGCCTATGGCGAAGGTTTCACCAGCTTCACCGATTCCGCCTTTCGCAACAACAGTGGCGGGCTGGGCGCGCTGCAGAATGTCGGCGCCACGATTGAGCTGAATGGCTGTGTCCTCTTTGAGGACAATACCCCCCGTGATGTCTCTGGATCCGTCACCGACAACCGCGATCCGAACTGCGATGCAGAGATTGTCAATCCCGTGATTCCCGTCCGGCCGCCGCCGCAAAATCCGCCGTCCGCCGACAGCCCTGAGCCAATCTGCAATTCCCATTGTAATTTGCCGCCGCCGAAACAAGGGACATGCAGGCTGCAACTGGGCGCGATTGGGTTAATCTGCTATCCCAACGTACAGCCGCCGGTGGCACAGGTCTGGCAAATTCGCCGAAACCCCGAGGGCGATCATCTGCCCGCGGTCGGCACGTTCATACTCGCGGTGGATCAGCCGCAGGTGGAAGCGGTCGCGGAAGGCTTTGTCGCCTGCAGCGCGGACGGGCGCGTGGCGGTGCGCACCGGGCTAACGCCGGAAATCCGCCACGCTTTTGAGGTCAGCCCCAAATACGAAGAGGAGTTGAAGATCCCGCGCCGTTACATCGTCATCTCAAAGGGACCTACCTTCGAGGGTAAGGTGCATAATCTGGTGCTGGACCATAGGCTGGACGGGCCGGTCTTTGGTTTTGTGGATACTTATGAAGGACCGCCCGCCGGCGATTGCGCCAAGCGCCAGACCGCCGAGCCAGCGCCCCTGGCAACGCCCGCGCCAGCGCCCACGCCTGTCTACGCCCCGCCTGTCCAGCCGCAGGAAGCGCAGCCCGACGGCTCAATTGCGCACGTCGTAATGCCGGGCGATACCATCAGCGCCATCGCCGTCGCCTATCAAGTTCATCAGCTTGAAATTATTATGAACAATCAGCTTGAGGACATGGGGCGCTGGATTTACCCCGGGCAGGAACTGCTCATCCGCGAGGCGGGCGGCGAATAGCGGGGAACAAGCGCTTTAGCGACAACGTGAAACCAGGCAGGACCGCGCCGCCGCGCAATTCACCGTTCATTTCAATGATCTCGCTTCTCGCTTTGCCGTCCTCCGTGGCCGCCCAGCTCTCGGCTGTATTCCGCTCCGGGTCGATGAGCCAGACCATCAGCGCGCCATGGCGCAGGTAGACCGCGGCTTTGCGGCGCGTTTCCGCCAAGGTCTGCGACGGGGATACCACCTCAACCGCCAGATCGGGCATGTAAGGCGCGTAAGTCGGGAGGGGCGTCTGCGCTGCCCGCGCCCGGCTTTCGAAAGCGACATCAGGCAGCAGCACTGTATCGCGCTCGCCCGGCGGGTGATAGCCAACCTCGATGGTAACCCAGCCTAACCCGTGCTCGACAACATGATTTCCTAGCAGCCGCGCGATCTCGCTCGCAATTCTGCCGTGCGTCTGGTTTGGCGACATCTTGACACACAACTCCCCATCAATGAGATAGTACTTCTCCGCCACATTCAGTGGCTGACGCTCGAGCCGCCAAACATCGTCTATTGTATATTCGCGCTCTCGGGTAACCATCGCCGATTTGCTTTCACTCCCTCGCTGCCACAATCACTATAACATACAAGTATGCGTTTTCCCCCAGAATGGATTTGGGTTGCGGCGGCTGCGCTCGGCTAAAACACAACCACGCCACGCGCCACATCGCCCGTCAGCATGGACGCGTAAGCCTCGTTGATCTGGTCCAGCCGATAGCGATTTGTCACCAGCTCCTCCAGCTTGAGCTTGCCCGCCATGTAGAGATCCAGGAAGAGATGAAAATCGCGCGCGGGATTGATTGAGCCGTAGAGGCTGCCGCGGATCTTGCGCTCGGTCATCGTCACCACCTGGCCCAGAATCTTGGTCTCGCTGTCCTGCGGCGTGAGACCGACCAGCGTGCAGATCCCGCCGGGCCGCACGGCTTCAATCGCCGTCTCTTGCAAAGCCGGGATGCCCACCGATTCGAAAGTATGATCAGCGCCGCGGCTTTCGGTCAGCTTCTGAATCTCGCCGACCACCGTCTCGTCCGACATCAGGCAATGCGTCGCGCCAAATTCGCGCGCGATTTCCATTTTGTTGCTGTTGGTATCGACCGCGATGATGGGATCCGCGCCACAAAGCGCCGCGCCTTGAATGATGTTCAGCCCGACGCCGCCAGCGCCGAAGACGGCGACGCTCTGCCCGGCGCGCACCTCAGCCGTGAACATGGCCGCGCCAACGCCGGTCGATACCGCGCAGCCTACCAGCGCCGCCACTTCCAGCGGCACATCTTTGCGCACGGGCACTACGCTGACTTCGCGGCAGACGATATATTCGGCGAAGGTGCCCAGCCCGGCGAGGATATATACCGGCTCGCCGTTCCAGGATATGCGGCTGCTGCCATCGCCGAGTACACCGGCGACGACAAGATCAAAGTCATTCTCGCAAATGGAGGCTTGGTCGTTGCGGCAGTAGAAACAATCGCCGCAGCTGGCGCGGAAGCTGAGGGTAACATGGTCGCCCGGCTTTACGCGCGTGACGCCAGCGCCGACCGCCTCAACGATGCCGGCGCCTTCGTGACCGAGGATCATGGGGGCGGGAAAATCGCCCTTGCCCGCCACCACATGCCAGTCGCTGTGGCAGATGCCGGTCGCCGACATCTTCACCAGCACTTCGCCCGCTTTGGGCGGCGCGATTTCCACCGTTTCAACTTTGAATGGGCTGCGCGCCTCGGTTAGGATTGCCGCTTGCATTTGCATGTCGATGGCCTTTCGCTCTTGCGGGGCGACCCAATGGCTCGCCCGTACGTGGCGGAATTAGCTTTTGTAGGGGCGAGGCGGTGACTCGCCCTTTCATATACCATACCCTTCCGCGGCAAAAGCCCCCTCATTTCGGACGAGACCTTCGGAGTGAGACGGCAGGTCAAAACACAATGATCCCCCGCGCGACCTCGCCAGTGAGCATATTGGCGTAAGCCTCATTGATCTCGTCCAGTTGGTAGCGCCGCGTTACCAGCTCGTCCAGCTTGAGCTTGCCCGCTCGATACAGCTCGATGAACTTCGGGAAGTCGCGGTTGGTATTGACCGAGCCATAGAAGCTGCCGCGGATGACTTTCTCGGTGCGCGTAATGATGGCGCCGGGCAAGTTGGTGTCGCTGCCGACCGGCGTCAAGCCCACCAGCGTCAGCGTGCCGCCGGGGCGCGTTGCGTCCAAGCCCCGCTCTTGCAAGAATGACAGCCCAACCGATTCAAAGACATGATCCGCGCCGCGGCCGCCGGTTAGCCCTTGGATTTCGGCGACGCTGTTGTCGTCCGAGTAGAGCGTATGGGTGGCGCCGAATTCACGCGCGATTTCCATTTTGCTGCTGTTGGTATCGATAGCGATGACCGGATCCGCGCCGCACATGACCGCGCCCATGATGATATTCAAACCCACGCCGCCCGCGCCATATACGGCGACGCTCTCGCCCGGGCGGACATCAGCGGTGTACATCGCCGCGCCGACGCCGGTGGAGACTGCGCAACCCACCAGCGCCGCCACTTCAAGCGGCACATCCTTGCGGATTGGCACCGCCGCCGATTGGTCGATCACCACATATTCGGCGAAACAGCCCAAGCCCGTCATAATGTGAACCGGCTCGCCGGCGCGGCTGATGCGGCTAAACCCGTCTTTCATCAAGCCACTTCGCAGCACCGGCGAAAAAACTTCGCAGAGATTGCTCTTATCGCGCTGGCAATAGAAGCAGTCGCCGCAATTGGCGCGGAAGCTCAGGGTCACGTGATCGCCCGGCTTGAGCCCCGTTACGCCATCGCCGACGCTTTCTACCACACCCGCGCCTTCGTGGCCGCAGATGATGGGCAGGGGAAAATAAGATTGCCCTTCGACCACGTGCCAATCGCTGTGACAGATGCCGGCCGCCGCCACTTTGACCAAGACTTCGCCCGTTCGCGGCGGCGCCACATCGACCGTTTCGATGCTGAAGGGCGTATTGATTGCATTGAGGACTGCCGCTTGCATTTGCATGGTGATGGCCTTTCGCCTACGAGGGCGACCCAATGGGTAGCCCCTACACCTGCCGAGATTACGATCAATACACAATGATACCGCGCGACAATTCTCCGCTCAACAAATCGGTGTAGGCGTCCAGGGCAATCGCATCAAATTGAAATGGCGCTGAAAACAACTGCTTTCCCCACAACTTTCGTAATCTGTAGGGGCGATTCTGTGAATCGCCCGCATAATTTAGGCTATCTTCGTGGGCGACACACAGTGTCGCCCCTACATTTTCCTTTATTTTCGTGGCGATCGGCGCGAAATGATTTTGATGCGATTGCCCTGCCTAGGCGTCGTTGTCGTTTCGCCGCCTCATCATGCGATTATACTCAGCCAGGCAAATGAATCATAATCGAGCGGATGTCCTGGCGCGGATGCCGCTTAGGCCTCGTAATGCCGCATGATATCCATCCACATCACTAGCCCGCGCCAGCGCCCGAATCGCTCATAGTGCGTCTTGATGTCGCTCGCGCTGCCCTTGACGCCGCCATTGTGCAGCTCGGCGAACATCGCGTGGCAAGCCGTGTCAATCGCGATCTTGTCGAAGTGGCCAACCATGCGCGCCAAGGTGCCGGCGGCATAATCGCCGAAGCCCTTCAGCGACTTGACCGCGCGAAAGAATTCGTCGCCGTCAAGCGCGAGCCAAGCAGCGAGATCCACCGCGCCATCGCCGATCTTCCGCGCCAATTCGTGCAAGTAAGCGCTGCGATAGCCGGCGCGCGTCTGCTCGGCAAAGTCGTCAAAGTTCATCGCTGCGATGCGTTCCGCGGTCGGAAACGCGCGGCAGTTTTCGACCACGGGATGGGGGGCGCCCAGCCTGCACAGTTGCCGGCACATGTTGACCGTCTGCGCCCATCTGCAATTCGTCGTCAGCAAAACTTTCGCCAGGTCTTCCCATAAACTGGGCGCAGTCAGAATGCGGCCCCGCCGCTCCGACTCCAGCCAGTGATAACCCTCATGCGCCGCCATCCCGGCGTAAAAGGCGCTTAGATCCCAATCTATGTTGAGCATGCGCTTCACAGCGCGCGAGACTTCAAGGCGCAGCCTGTCATTCTCTAGCTCGCAATCGAGGGAATCGACAGCGACGCCTTCCGCGAAAGCGCGCATCCGCAGCCGAAGCACAGCGCCAGCCGCGCTCTGGTAAACGTAGAGGAGCGTCGCGCTCGCAGCGTCCCAACTGAATGGCGGCAGCATATACCAGCCGTGGCTAAGCACAGTGCGTTTGAAGCTGAATTGTGGCGCTGCGGGAATAATTATGCTGGTTTCGCTCACGCGGGCATCTTGTCCAGCACATCTTGAATCTGCGCCAAGTGATTAACGCCGTGCTGGGCGTAAGCGAGCGCCAGCTGCTCTAAATTCATATCGGGCCGATCGGGGCTGGAGCCAATGCCGATCTTGCCCCATTCCGCTTCCGACAGGTTTTCCAGCAAGATTGCCCAGCGCGCCTGCAAACCTTCGAGCAGCTTCAGCGAATGCTCGATGTCGGCGTCTTTCGCGTCCGGATATTCGGCGATGGCATTCACATCGTAAGCGGTGAACTGAAAGCGCGGGCTGGTCAAAATCAGCTTGAAGCGGCGGAGGCAGACCATGTGCGTATCAGCCAAATGATGGATATTCTGCGCTATCGTCCACTCTGGCGCATTGTAAGCGGTGGTCAACTGCTCGACGCTCAAGCCATTGACTTGCTCGCGCAGCTGCGCAGGCAGCGCCCGGATCGCGTCGATTGCTTCTGCTCGTGTTTCCATGGTGGTGGTCTCCCGTTACAAAGGCTAATTGGATTGCTGAATTGTAATCCGGCGCGCCCTCCATTCCAATTGTCGGATGTTCGCGCAGCTGCGGCGGCTGTTAGCGCGAGCTATTGGGCCTCTCGCCTAGACGCGAACCTCATACGGACTAGCGCTGTTTCGTCCACCTTGTCCCAGGGGCGCGTACGGGCGAGCCGGTGGCTCGCGCCTACTAGCTTATGCGGTCTCGGCCGGGATTAGCCGCAGGCGCGCTATTGCAACAACCAAGTAAATTTTGTGAAAACGGACTCTTTGTCCTCGCAGCCCTCAGTGGTAAAAGATTAGGGCTATCAGCCCGCCAGCGATACGCTTTGCGCGAAAGGCGCTCTCATGTCTCTCAAGCCCGATGTCGTCGGCATTGGCGTCTGCACGGTGGATCATCTCGTGACGGTATCGCGAATGCCCGCGCGAAATGAAAACATGAAAGCCATCAACTATGACCGCCAGCCGGGTGGCTTGGCCGCCATCGCCTTGATCGCCGCGGCTAGACTCGGGGCCCGCGCCAAGCTCATCGCCCGCGTCGGCGATGATGAGACCGGCGCTTATATCGGCCGCGTCCTCCAGGAGGAAGGCGTCGATTCGTCCCAGCTGCTGGTCGAGCCGGGCGGCGAGTCGCATGTGTCGGTGATTCTTGTGCACGAAGCGTCGGGTGATCGTAGCATCATCGCCCGTCCAACGACCGGGCATCCCGTTTCGGCGAGCGAGTTCACGCGCGAAGATATCACCTCTGCCCGCGCGCTCTTCATCGATACGCTGAACGACGCGACGCTGCAAGCGGCGCGCTGGGCGAAAGAAGCGGGCTTGAAGGTGCTGCTGGATCCGATGCTGCCCTATGCCGAAATCAAACCGCTGCTGCAATATGTCGATGTGCCGATTGTGCCCGAATCCTGGGCGCGCGCTTTGATGCCTGGTCAACCGCCAGCAGCCGTCGCCGAGCGCCTGCGCGATGAGGGTGCCGAAATCGCCGTTGTCACCCTGGGCGAGCGGGGCGCTGTCGCCGCCTGGCAAGACGGCGCGCAAGCTTTCCCCGCCTATTCCGTTGATGTGGTCGATACCACGGGCGCTGGCGATGCCTATCATGGCGCCTTTCTATACGCCCTGCTGCAAGACTGGGACGTGCCGCGTATGGCGCGCTTCGCCGCAGCTGTCGGCGCCTTGAATTGCCGCGCGCTGGGCGGGCGCAACGCCCTGCCAACGCGCAGCGAAGTCGATCAATTCATCGCTGACGCGACGAGTTGAGCCACAAGCCGAAAGCTTTTCGGTTTGAGCCTCAGCTTCAAAATGAGAGTGAAGTGTCAGGCTGATGCAGTCCAGTTAAGTTTGAGAATCAAACCTGTGCATACTGCAAAAAGTGCTATACTACTATGCGAGCATTGACGTATAGGAGCAATTGACATGAACAAAGCACAGTTGATCGATTCAATCGCGAAAAAGTCTGGGCTCAGCAAGCCGGAAGCGGGCAGAGCTTTGGAAGCCTTTACCGATTCTGTTACGGCTGCGCTGCAGAGCGGCGATCGGATTTCGCTGGTTGGCTTCGGCTCGTTTTCCGTTGATAAACGCGAGGCTCGCACGGGACGTAATCCCCAGTCCGGCGAAGCGATCCAGATCGCAGCTAAAAACGTCGTCAAGTTTAAGCCGGGCGCGGGCTTGTCAAAGGCGGTGAATTAATCCCGCCCCACAGGCGTCGAGCAGTCGCTGTGTTGTGATGCCCTAAACAGAATAGCACTCAAAGCCAGCCCGCCGGGCAAACTCGGCGGGCTGTTTCATTGCATCTGCATGAACCTTTTTCACTGAATGAACCGTCTGGGCGACAGTCCTTTTATTGTCAAAGCTAGGGAGAAGTGTGATGAACAAGTCGGAATTGATTGATTCGATTGCTTCAAAATCTGGTCTTTCGAAAGCGGATTCAAAATGAGCGTTGACCGCCTTTATCGAATCGGTGCAAGGCTGCATGGATAGCGGTGAACGGGTTCAACTGGTTGGCTTCGGCTCGTTTTCTGTAAACGCTCGCGCTGCCCGCATGGCCCGCAATCCGCAGACCGGCCAAGCGATGCGTATACCCGCCAAAAATGTCGTGAAGTTCACACCCGGCAGCTATCTGGAAAATGCAGCCAACCACGAATATCCCCGGAAAAGAGCGGCGCCAGCGAGAATAAAGCGTAAGAACGAAGACAAGCCGAAGCGAAAGAGAAAATCCGTTCGCCTGGGCGATTTGTTGTGAGATAAGACCGTTTCGGGCGAGCGCCTACTGCAGCCCGCAGTCCCGCAGAAAGTCCAAACAGGCGGCGAACTCGCTAAAGCCTTCGCGGCCTGATTTGGATGCTCGTCCATCAATTACAAGCCACCCCTCGTAATCCAATTCCCGCAGCGTCGCGCCAATCGCTGGGAATGGCAGCCCGCCAGTTCCCGGCAAGCCTTGGTTACGATCCGCCAGGTAAATGACGCTGATCCGGTCGATATGCGCTTCGAGGCATGGCAGCAGAGCCTGTTCCTCCAGCGCCATCTCGCCGATGCTCGCGGCGACCGTAATCATCGGGTGATCGTCTACCGCGCCGCAGAATGCAGCCGCTTGCTCCAGGCGCGTCAAGAAAGCCGTCTTGCCGCGATTGAGCGGCAGCAGCGCCAGTTTGGCATCCATTGCGTCGGCCAGATCGGAAAAACCGCGCAGCAGCCAAATCAGCAGTTCTTTCTGCAATTCCAGCGGCGAGGCGAAGGGGGTCAGATCGGGCATATCGCCTGCGCCAAGCTGAGGCGCGAAAGTCACGTAATCCGCTTCAAGATCAAGCGCGCAAGCCAATGCTTCCCGCAGCATATCGTTGGCGCGCCGCCGCCGCCCGATATCAGACGAGACCCAGCCATCGGTCTCGCCCAGGTTTAAGCCGCTGGCGACCAAAGCATGCGCCCGCAGCGACTCGTCGATTTCATCGATGCGCGCATCAAGCCCGGCAGCGGCGAATTCCACACCGCTGAATCCGAGCTCGCGCGCAAGCCCCAGCCGCTCGCTCACGGTTCTGCCCGGCAGCAATGCCTCGCGAATCGCCAGCTTCGTCATGATTTAGCTCGTCACTTTTGGCACGGCTGTAAGAACATCAGCGATTAGGTTATCGGTGCTCAGCCCCTCGGCTTGCCCCTCAAAGTTGAGCAGGATCCGGTGACGCAAGGCCGCCGGCGCAACCGCCGCGACATCGTCATAAGAGACGTTGCTGCGCTCTTCCAGCAGCGCATTGATCTTCGCGCCGATTATCAAGGCTTGCGCCCCCCGCGGGCTGGCGCCATAACGGGCGTATTGGCGGATCAGAGCGGCCGCGTCTTCGCTATCCGGGTGGGTGGCGACGATGACGCGCGCCACATATTCGTTTACGTGCGTCGGGATAGGCGTGCTCAGCGCCAGCCTGCCCATGCCGATCACCTGCGCGCCGTCCGCGACTGCCCCCGCCTGCGGCTGCTCGACGCCGGTCGTCCGCTCCAGGATGGCGATCAACTCGCTCACTTCGGGGAAGGGCATGTTGACCTTAAAGAGGAAGCGGTCCAATTGCGCCTCCGGCAAGGGATAGGTGCCTTCCATTTCCAGTGGATTCTGCGTCGCCAAGACGAAAAAGGGCGCATCCAGTTCATAGCGCCGGCCCGCGACCGTTACCGTCTTCTCTTGCATCGCTTCCAGCATGGCTGATTGCGTCTTCGGCGTCGCCCGATTGATTTCGTCGGCAAGCACCAGATTGGCGAATATCGGACCAGCTTGAAAGCGAAACTCGCGTCTTCCGTCTTCCGTCTCTTCCAGAATATCGGTGCCGACGATATCAGCCGGCATCAGATCGGGCGTGAACTGTATGCGCGAAAACTTGAGATCGAGCACATCGCCCAGCGTTCGAATCAGCATCGTTTTGCCCAAGCCGGGCACGCCTTCCAGCAAGGCATGCCCCCCCGCCAGCACACAGATGACGACACTGCGCACGACGTCTTCCTGCCCGACGATGACCTTGCCGACTTCCGCCTCGATTTCTCGAGCGATCTCGCCGAATTGCTCCAAGCCGATGTCTGCCGATACCGCTTCGCTCATTTATGACCCGCCTTGTCGCGCTGATGAAAAATGTGCTCGCTATTATAGCGGCAAAACATTAGGGGGTGAGGGGTGGGCTTGAAGCCGCGCCAGCATCGAAAGCCAACATTGCCAGCGCAGTCACTCGATTCGCTGCCATGCTGATGCGGGTTTCGGTTTCACTGATGCGGGCGAAGCAATGCGCCGTCTCGCCAACCCAGCACCGTCCGTCTTCGCTTCCTTTTTCATAGCGGCGATCGAGGAAACGCGGGTAATTGGATGCGAATTGCTTCGTTTCATTGGCGCATCCCAAGCTTGGTACCAAACCCACCTTATCATTTTATTGTCGGCATCGCTGAAGATCAGCATCCGATCGCCGCCCCAGCCATCCGCCAGCCGAGCCGCCGCCGACTCGCTCAGATGGGTCATGAGGTGCTGCCGCAGGAAGAACTCGCCGACGGCATCATAATAAGCCAGCCGCCAGCCATCGTTGATCTGCGCGTTAAGCAGCGGCGCTTCGATTACGATGGCTTCTTCACGCGCCAGATAACGCATCGGGTGGTAGATCTGCTCACTTGTCGTTGGGGGGCGATTGCGGAAGGCTCTATTCACGCCGGGCCAGCCGTCTTCGATCCATAGCTTGGTGACAAATTCTCTGCCGACCACATAGAGGAAGTGAGAGATCGCATCGAATATCGTCGGCAGGTCCAGCGGCTCTGCATGTGAATTGTCGGCGTTTTCCGCTGCTTCCATGTCGCGCTCGAACGCGGCTTGGTTCTTGCTCCACTGTTCGAGGGCATAATCGAGCTTGATAAATTCGGCATCGCCCTCGATCAGCGCGGTCAAGCTCAAATGCAAATCGAAATTAGTCGAATCTCGGTAGCGTTCACGGAGCGCGTCCAGGTCAAAGTACTGGTCTTGCAGCGCATGCGCATACTCATGCGCGTAAATCAGCTTTTGCGGGTAGGTCAGCCTGTGCGGCGCAGTTTTCTCTGGCTGGATGAGCGTCATCGTCTTGGATTCGCTATTGTAGTAGCCGAGGATGCTGCCCTGATCATTAGCCAGCGACAGGGCTTGCAAATCCGCGTCCCGCTCAATAAGGTCGAGCGCCCAATAGAACAGATGCGCCTGCGCCACTCGCTCCTGATCGCTATCTTCCGCATAGCTCTGTTCAAAACGTTGATTGGCTTCTTGCTGAGAGATGAACTCTACGGTTGCCGGAGACTTCTCAGCCAACTCGCGCAGCCGCCGCACATCAGACTCGATGGCAGCCAGCATCTGTGCCAATGATTGCGGGATGCTTCCCCAAAGCGGCGCGACCCAGGTCAGTAGCAAAGCTACCATTATTATCTTGCCGATTTTAGCTTTGGCCGCCCATGTGCCATTGCGCTCGCTTGCCATGCGCTTTATCTTATCCAACTCCTGGGGCTATTGCCTAAGCTCCCCGCCCGACGCGGAAGGTTAATCTATTCTATAATCAGCGTATGGAAAGGTCGGCTCAACGCAATTTAAGCGAGTCCGATGTAAAGCGATCAAAGCTCTGGCGCGAGAATTACGCTATTCTAATGCCGGACGCGCCCAACAAAGACCAAAAGTCTCGTCTTGGTTTCTTTATCGATTGGCTTTCCGCGCGGGGTTGCGCTTGGTATCAGCCTGATCTCGGCGCCTATCGCGATTACCTGCTGCATGAGCGCACACGCATCGACAAACATGGCAACTCGGTGTCCGCAGCGCTGTCGCCGCCGACCGTGTTGGCGCACCTGGCGACCGTCCGCGGCCGCTACAATCAGCTTACGCGCAGCAATGATGTGCGCGATCTGCTCTATGAGCTGGCCAATCCGGAAGATTCAGAAGCCGAGCAGCGGGCGCTGGTCGACGAGTTTTTCATCCGCATGATAAATGACCTGCATCCCAGCTCGGCGCCGGTCAATCTCGTCGAAGCGCAAGACATCGCCGATAGCGAGCACCTCCGCCTCAAGCCTTATCAGGTCAGCGCCCTGGTGCAAGCGCCGGGCATCTCTACCCTGCGCGGGTTACGCGATACCGCGCTGATGACGCTTATGGTCTGCACCGGCATCCGCGCGGCCGAGGCGGCAGCCCTGCATGTGGATGACCTGCGGCAGCATCTAGGCGGCGAACTGTCGCTGCGCGTGCGGGAAGGGAAGGGCGGCAAGCAGCGGCTCATCCCCTACGGTCCGCTCGATTGGTGCCTGATGTACGCTGAGGCCTGGCTGCGCGAAGCCCGCGTCAAGGCGGGACCCGTCTTCCGTGGCATCCGACGTGGCGGGGAAACCGTGCGTCAAACGGGCATCGGCGCCTGGACCGTCAACGGCATCATGAACGCCTATCCCATCAGCATTGACGGCGCGCTCCGCCTGGTCAAACCGCATGACCTGCGCCGCACTTACGCCCGCAACGCTTACGACTTCGGCATGGACCTCGAGCGCATCCGCCAGAACCTGGGGCATACCAGCTTGCAGACGACGCAGACCTACATCGGCGAGCTCGACGGCCGCGACCGTCACCCGCCCAATATGTTCAGTCCCCCGCATGACCAGCGAAGCCTGGCGCTGCTGACTGGAGCGGCGATAAAATGACCGCTATCCAATGCAATTGGATAAGTTGCTGAAAGCCCCTCCCTCATTTTGCGCCACGTAGACACTGGCGGTCTGGGAGGGGTTTGGGGCGGGGGTAAGGATCTGTTTAAGCGCTCGCAGCCGCCTCGTCCGCCGGAATCTCCAGCTCAATCGCTTGCTTGATCAACTCGCGGAAAGATGGCTCCGGCAGCGCGCCCGGCTGCATGAAGATCAGCTTGCCCTGCTTAAAGACGGCAATCGTGGGGATGCTGCGAATCTGAAATGCCTGGCTGAGCCCGGGGTTGGCATCGGTATCGACTTTGACCACGCGGATCTGCCCGGCATATTCGCCCGCCAGCTTCTCCAGAATTGGGCTCACCTGGCGGCAGGGTCCACACCATTCCGCCCAGAAGTCGACCAGCACCGGCAGCTCATGCGATGCGGTAATCGCCTCTTGCTCAAAGCTGGCGTCGGTGACATCGAGCGGCTTGTCTAGCAAGGCAAGCGCCTCTTCCTCTTCTTCGATTGCCGCTTCGCGTACTTCCGGCGGCAGATCGGCGAGGACCGCCTCTTTCAGTTGGCTGAGGTAATCGGGCAGGTCGCTGGCCCAGGGGCGCGAGCGCCGAAAGTGGACTTCACCGCGATACATCCCAATCAGCAGCGCGCGCTTCTGATAATCAAAGCGCGCCGCCAGTTTGCTGAAGACGGAAGGATCGACGCGTCCGAAGACAATGCCGCCTTCTTCGTCAGCCGCTTTGTCAAAGGCAGTCTTGAAGTCGCTTCGCAGCTTGTCGCTGCCATCGCTGATGAGAACCAGCGCGGCGGCATCGCCGATGTAAGATTTGTAGTTGCTGTCTGTGAGGGATTGAATGGGCATACGGCTTTTTCACTTGGCTTTGTAGTGGGTCAACTGGTCGGCGGTCGTCGGCTCGGCGGATTGCTCTTTTTCCTGTTCCGCGGCGATCTCGGCGTCCATCTGCGCCAGAAATTCTTCGCTGAAATCGGCGATGACTGTAGGCTTGCCGTCATCGTCATATTGGGTGACGCGATAGGTGCCGGGCTTGGCTTTGCCTTCGGCGAATTCCGCGACCTGCTTTAAGCTTTCTTCCAGCCTTTTGCCGAAGTCGCTCATGCTAGTCACCTCCCGTAAGTTTCCAGGATTCTCAATACCAATTTTCTGATGGAATTCTTCCGTGCCTGAGTTATGTTTTCTCGTTCACGTTTGCTGTATATATCAATAAGAAACACTGGTATGTTTGGTCCGCTATAGAATGTGATGACTCTAAAGCCGCCACTCTTGCCTCTGCCTCTTAGCGGGATTCTTATTTTGCGAGCGCCGCCTGTCCCCGGCACTACGTTGCCCGCGCTAGGGTTCAAACCAACAAACAGTTTTATGAAGTCTAACTCCTCGTCCAAGATTCGGAGCTTTCTTGCCTGCCGCGAAAACGCGACCATCTCGACTACGGTATGCATTGCGCCAAATCTAAGTGTACACGCTGGCAAATTCGATTGCAATCACTGCGCGATTATCCCGCCATCCGCTCAATGTACTCCAAACTCTGATGCCGGAAGTAGGAATCGTAGAGCGTGGCGTAATGCCCGCCGCCGGCCATCAGCGAATCATGCGTGCCCGACTCGATGATCTCGCCCTGCTCAAGCACGATGATGCGGTCGGCGTGTTGAATCGTCGACAGCCGATGCGCGATCACTATTGAGGTGCGGTCGCCCAGCAGCGTATCCAGCCCCTCTTGAATCAGCGTCTCGGTCAGCGGGTCGACGCTGGCTGTCGCTTCGTCCAGGATGAAGATCGACGGGTCTTGCAGCAGCACGCGCGCAATCGCCACCAACTGCCGCTGCCCCATCGATAGATTGGCGCCGCGCTCTCCGACCTGCGTCTCCAGCCCCTCCTGCAGGCTGACCAGCCAATCGCCGCGCCCGACCTGATGGGCGACTGCGATCACTTCATCATCGCTAGCCTCGGGCTTGCCATAGCGAATATTGTCCATCACCGTGCCATCGAAGAGGAAGGGCGTCTGCGTCACCACGCCCAGCAGAGAACGGTAGCTCGACAGATTGAAACGGCGGATGTCCACGCCGTCGATCAGCAGCGCGCCGTCCTGATATTCATAGAAGCGATTGATCAGCTTGGCGATGCTCGACTTGCCCGAGCCAGTATGCCCGACCAGCGCCAGCGTCTCGCCCGGTTGGATGCTCAGGCTGAAATTCTTCAGCACCTGCTCGCCTTCGTTGTAATGAAAGTCCATGTTGACAAATTCAATCGCGCCCGACACGGAGTCCAGCGGGTCATCGGCCAGCTGCTGCACCACCGGCTCGGCATCAATCAAGGCGAAGACGCGCTCGCCCGCCGCCAAGCCCAGCTGAAACTGGCTCCAGAAAGAGGATATGCTCGTCAACGGGAACCAAATCATGCCCATTCCCTGAATGAAGAGGAACCAATCACCGATGCTCAAGACGCCCTGCCGCGCCATATTGATGCCAAACCAGACTACCGCCGCCACGCCAAGGCCCGCGATCGTGACCAGAATCGGAAAGATGCTGCCGAAGACGAAGCCGTTGATCTTCTCGACCTCGTACGATTCTTGGTTGACCGTCTTGAACTCGTCATAAATCATCTGCTCGCGGCGAAAGGCTTTGGCCACGCCGATGCCGCTGATCGACTCCTGAATATGCGCGTTGACCGTCGCCAGCTGCCGGCGCGAATTAGTAACCGTCCGCCGCGCCACTGTGCGGAACTTCAAGGCGGTATAGACGATGAAGGGGATGATCGCCATCAGCACCCAGGTCATGGTCACATTGACGGTGAACAGGTAGATTATCAGCAGCACGACCAGCAGCAGGCGGCTCATCAAGTTGATGCTCAAGCGCACCGTTTCCGAAAAAGCCTGCGTATCGGAAAGAACGCGGCTGACCACCTTGCCGGTCGGGTACTGATCGTAGAAGGACATATCGCGCTCAGTAACGGCGTTGAAGGCGTCCTCGCGCAGATCCAGCGTGACATCGCCCACCGCCTCAGCCGACAGCCACTGGCGGATCATATTCGCCACCCAGCCAGCGCTCGCCGCCAAGCCCAATATGATCGATGTCCCTACCGGGTCGAATGTCTCGGGCGTCGTTTGCAGCTGATCCAGCGCCCTGGCGACGACCACCGGCAGGATCAAGTCCATCACCGAGCTGAGGAAGACCACGCCGCCGACCACCAGCATCTTCCATAGATGCGGCTTGAAGTAACCCAATATGCGTTTGACCAGCCCCCAGTCGGAATACTGGCGGTCGTATTCTTCGGCGTCCAAGCCGTCCATGATGAAGCCCATTACGAACCCCCTCCCGCCGCCAGCTGCCCAATTGGCGATTCGAGCGTGCCATAGCGGGCGAATATCCGGCGATAATGTTCCGAGCTAATCAACAGTTCTTCGTGCGAGCCATTGGCGATCGCGCGGCCGTTTTCCAAAACGATGATGCGGTCCGCCCAGCGGATCTGCGACAGCCGATGCGTGATCAAAATTGTCGTCCGCCCCTCTTGCGCCCGCCGCATTGCCTTCTGAATCTCGTCTTCAGTGGCGCTGTCGATGGCGCTGGTCGAATCGTCGAGGATCAGGATCCGCGGCTGCCGCAAGAAGGCGCGCGCCAATGCCAGGCGCTGCCGCTGCCCGCCGGAGAGCGTCACGCCGCGCTCGCCGATTTCGCTATCGTAACCCTCGTTGAAGGACATGATGAACTCGTGCGCTTGCGCTTCTTTGGCCGCGTCTTCGATCTCTTCCGGCGTGGCGTTTTGTACGCCGAAAGCAATGTTCTCGGCGACAGAACGCGAAAAGAGGAAAATGTCCTGCTCGATCTTGCCCATCTGCGAGCGCAGCCGATCGAGGTTCCATTCGCGCACATCGACGCCATCAATCAGGACGCGCCCCTCGTTGACATCGTAGGTGCGGCTAACCAATTCCGTCAGCGTGGACTTGCCCGATCCGGTTTGGCCGACGATGGCGACCGTCTGCCCTGGCTCGACCCGGAATGAGACATCCTTCAGCACCGTGCTGCCATGGAACTTGAATGTCACATTATCAAACTCAATCGCGCCAGTCACATCGGCGCTGTAACCCCCCAGATTCTCGTCAATATCCGCGCTCTGCTCGATCAGCTCGAGGATGCGGCGCGCGCCAGCGATGCCCAACTGAATCATGCTGATCGAAAACAGCGATATGAATACCGGGAACGAGAGCACCTGCATCAAACCGGCGGCCGCGATGACATCGCCGATGCCGAGGATGCCGCGCCCGTACATATTCAGGCAGTGCAGGAAGAAGAAACCAAAGGCGATGCCGAACATCAACAAGGGCAGATAAGCCGCTTCGATCTTGCCCTGCTGCACAAAAAAGTCGCGGAACTTCCAAGCGTTGCGCTTGAACTTCTTGCGCTCTTCAATCTCCTGCGCCGCCACCTTCACGATCTCGATGCCGCTGATCGTCTCTTCCAGACGGGCGCTGAGCGTGCCATATTGCATGCGCTGCTGCATCATCACCGGCTCCAGCCGGCGCATATAGCGACGCACAACAATGACATAAGCTATGACAAAAACGATCGGCGCCAACAGCAATTCCAGGTTGATTGACGCGATGTAAAGCATCGGGACCGCAAAACCCAGAACCATATCGAACATGAACATGATGCCCGGGTGAATCACGAAATTGAGCTGCCGCACATCATCGGTGGCGCGCGCCATGATATCGCCAACGCGCTGCTGATCATGGAAGGTCTGGCTTTTGCCCAGCAGGCTGGCGTATAACTCGTGCCGCGAATCGCGCTCGACCCGCGTCGACAAGATCACCATCGCCATCGATCCCATGAGCGAGAACAGTCCGTCCGAAACCGATAGGATTAAGACGGCGAGGCTGACCGCGATCACCGCCTGCGCGTCGCTGCCCTCAACGATCAGATCCGCGCCGCGGCCGAACATCACGCGCGCGCCAGAAAAGGCGATATAGGTCAATGCGAAGCCCACCAAGCCGACGAAAAAATAGAGCTTGTGTTCGAAGCAATGCGATATGATCCAGCGCGCCGGACCGCTGCGGTTGTACTCGCGCAAGCCTTCAATTGAGAACTCGCTCTTCCGGTTCAACAGATTCTCCTATGGCTGACTTGACCTCGAACATTCGTTCAAGGGTAGAGGAATGTACACAAGTTGATTGCGAAGCGCAAGGGTGGTGTCGCTGCTTTCCCATTGAGTTTTTGCGAATGGTCTCGGCGGGAAAGCGCGTCCCTTACAAAGCATGTTATAGACGGCTGAATAGCGCGCGGCGTTTGGCTATTCGATCGACGATGTTATCTTTGTGCAAACCATACGATGTACCTTTACATTATGTGTATAGATTGTATAGGATAAAGGTGATAGTGAAAGGGGGAATCGGCATGACATCCTTTGGCTCTGAATTTGCCGGTTTGTGCCTCGTCTCGCTGCTAATCCTCACTCTGGCCAGCATATTTCTTGTCACTATCTGGTCTTTCAGTCACGGTCGCTATCAGCAGGCGGGCAAAAGGAACAATGATTTACATATTGAAGCCTAGCTGCGCGGCTGACGCTCAACGCGCAAACGACTAGTTGCGCCTGCAATTTGCCTTGAGACCGTCTTCTGGGCGGACGAACTGCGGGCTCGAAAATATCCGCCGCTTGGGAAAGACTGCATATCATATTTCCGCGTGGGCGATTATCCTTCTTGCCGTATAAGCAGCACAAAGGATAAGAGCCATGCGAGCGCTACTTGCGGCCGCGCGCGACGCCGCGACGCTCTGCCGTCTCGTTCAGGAAGACTACCTCAGCGCCAACACCAAATCCGACGGCGATCACAGTGAACCGGTCACCATCGCCGACTACGGCTCGCAAGCGATCATTTGCCGCGCGCTCCAGCAGCACTATCCCCACGATGCCGTCGTCGCGGAAGAATCGGGCCAGCAATTCAGCGCGCTGGTTTCAGCCGAGCAGCGCGGCCAGATTCTGCAACTCCTGACACAGGCGCTTCGCCAAACGGTCACTGAATCCGAAGTCGTCGCCTGGCTCGATTTCGGCGCTGGACGCTCGGCGCCGCGCACTTGGGTCATTGATCCCATAGACGGCACCAAGGGTTTCCTCGCCCGGCGGCACTACGCCATCGCCTGTGGACTGTTGTCAAATGGGCGGGTAGCTGAGGGCATCGTGGCGACGCCCGGTTACAACGATGGCGAAGGCGCCCTATTTTATACGCGCGCTGGCTCGACGTATCGCGCCCCGCTAGCCGCCGGCGAGGGGCTTCGCGTGACCGTCTCGCTGCGCTACAACCCCGGCGACATCATCGCCGCGCAAAGCTTTGAGCGCGCCCACGCCAGCAAATCGCGTATGGCGCGCGCGCGTGAACTGGCCGGGCTGGGCGGCGCCCGCCTCCTCGAGCTGGACAGCATGGAGAAATACGCCCTGGTCGCTTGCGGCGATGCCGATCTTTATATGCGCCTGCCGCGCGAAGGCAGCCGCTACGCCCACAAAATCTGGGATCATGTTGCCGGCGTCGCCCTGGTGCAGGCGGCCGGCGGTGTGGTGACCGACCTTGATGGAAGCCCCCTCGATTTCTCCCAAGGCGAGACCCTGCCCAACCCCGGCATGATCATCAGCAACGGCGCGCATCATGGGCGCGTCGTCGAAGCGGTCCAGCGCGTGATGGCGGAGTAGCGCCTACACCGCCACCCGCTGCGGACGCCGCGCCGCGATCAACCCGGCATAGACCTCGATCAGCTGATCCATGATCGCCTCCCAGGATTGCCCCTCGGCGTAGGCGCGCGCTTGCTCGCCCATCCAACGCATGTTCTCTCGATTGCTCGCGATATTGCGCGCGCCCTCCAGCAGCATCGCCTTTTCGCCGCTGGCGAAGCTGTAGCCGTTGACACCCTCTCGGACCATATCCCCGACGCCGCCCACGCGTGCCGCCACCACCGGCAAACCAGCCGCCATCGCCTCGATCACGACCAGCCCGAAGGTCTCCAGCCGCGAGGGGAAGACGAAGATATCGGCGCTCGCGTAGGCTTGCGACAGCCGCGCGCCGCGCATATAACCCATGAACTTGACTGGCAAATCGGCGTAGTAGCGCTCCAGATTAGCACGCGCCGGACCATCGCCGACCAGCGCCAGCCGCGTATTTGGCAGCTGCTCCAAAGTTGGGCGGATATGTTCGATTTGCTTCTCGTCCGATAAGCGCCCGACATAGAGCAGTAAGATCGATTCCGGATTGCCGTCGGTCATCTCTTTGCGCATCGCCGCCGAGCGAAACCTGGGATGGAATGCCTCCGCATCGACGCCGCGCCGCCACAATCCGACATTGCCGATGCCGAGCCGCTGCATCTGTCGCTGCACCAGCTTCGATGGCGCCAGGCTGGCATCAGACCAATTGAAAACCTTCTTGGTTAGCTCATCAATGATGGGTCCGGTGAATCCGAGGTCCAGCGCGCCAACGCGGAATTGTGGCGCCAGCCGCGCATAATCCAAATGGAACGAAGCCACGGTCGGCACTTCCATCCACTTCAGCATCATCATCGTCGGGATGCCCGTCATCACCGGGTGGAAGAGGTGGGCGACATCGGGCTGGAACGCGGCCAAATCGCGATAGAGCGACAGCGTGGCGAAGCCGAGGCGCGCCTCCGGATACAGCGGAAGCGATAAGCTGGGCAAACTGCGAACGGGGACATCGTTATAACGCGCGCTTTCGCCGTAGCGCGGCGCGATCACCAAGGCGTTGACGCCGCGCTTCGACAAGTGATCCAGCAGAAGGCAAGTCACTTTGACGATGCCGTCGACTTTCGGCAGAAAGGTCTCGCTGATGATGGCGACCCGCATGACGCGCTCCAAGATGGGCAAGCTCCGTCCATTTGTAACATATTTGGCGCTGGCAGGCACGTGGAGCGGCGCTGGCGCAACGTGAGCCCTTGCTCAATCCGGCGCTCGGTCGTGTTATAATGGCGCGACGGAGATAGACGCCGAGGGAGAATCATGGCGATCGAACGCGTAAAGAGCTTCCCCCTTCCGCACAAATTCACAGTTGAAGAATATCTCGCTTTTGAGGAACGCAGCGAGTTCAAGCACGAATTCATTGACGGCGTCATCTACGATTGGGGCGATCCAGACCCGGACGACCCCGTCCACCCCGATTATGTGCCCGGTTACCCCATGCCGCATCTCTTCACCGTTGAGGAGTATCTCGCGTTTGAAAACGAGAGCGAGTTAAAGCATGAATTCATTGATGGGATTATCTACGATATGACGGGTGGAACTTTCAATCATTCGAGAATCAAAGTCAGAATGACGTTCGCGCTGGAGTTACAGCTAATAGGAAGCAACTACACCGTGTGCAATAGCGATATGCGGGTGGAAATAAGCGGGGGGCGCCATGTATATCCCGATGTGAGCGTCGTTTACGGCGCGGCGCAACTGAAGGACGATGAGACTACCTTGCTCAATCCGATCCTGGCAGTGGAAGTGCTCTCGCCGACTACTGCCAACTACGACCGAAGCACCAAGCTCATGTATTATCAGTCGCTGCCCAGCCTGCGCGGCTGCCTCATCGTTGAACAATACGGCGTCCAGATTGATGCTTACACACGCGCGGATAGCGGCTGGCGGCATCGGTCTTACAGCTCAATGGACGATGTCATCCCGCTCGAGATGATCGGCTGCGAGCTGCCGCTGGCCGAGGTCTACCGCGGCATCGTCTTCTCGGAAGAGTGAGCGCCAAAATTGGCGGCAAGGCACAAATGGCTACAGAAGCGAAGCCGCCTTACCTGATTGAGGTCGACGACCGCTCGCCGATGGACACGCTGCCATATTGGGCGCGCGCCACCAATCCGATTGTGCGGCGTCACCTCGGCTTGTATTGGCGCACGCTGCCACCCGAATTCGAACCGATCTTTTACACTTGCGGCTTTTGGGTGCTGGCGCTGCTCGCTGGCATCCTCTTCCCCTTCGTCACCGATCTGGCCACCACCGTCATCGTCGTCTCGGTGTTGGTGATCCCGGTCGGCATGCTGTTTTATCTGCGCGCGCTCTTCTCTATCGCCGCCAATTCGGCCGCCGCCATGGCCGACGAAATCCGCAACAACACCATGCAGCTGTTGATGTCAACGCCGATGTCGCTGGAGCAGATATTCCTGGGCAAAGTCGCCTCAGCAATTTGGCGCAAAATGGACGACCTCATCCTGATCGTGCAGGGCGCGGCCATTTTCGGTCCCCCGCTGATCATCATGCACTACGCCGGCTTGTTCCCCCTGCGGGAATCGGGACCCGTCACCTATATCTTGATCATCATCATGTCGCTTACGGCGCTGCTGAGGCTGATGCTCGAGCCGCTGATGTTTGGCATGGTCGGCGTCGGCATCGGCGCCTTTGTGCCTTTCCGCGCCATCGCGATGACCTCGTCGGTGGCTTGGGTGGTTTTCTATTTTCTGCTGATCAATATGGTCCAGCAACTCAATCTGCAATCTCTCATGGCGGCGCTGGATGGGGCGCGTGAAGCCACGGAATTGACGGCGCAGGCGGCGAATATGCGCCTGGCCGCCGCGTTTGGAATCACAATCGGCATCGAGCTGGTCCTGCCGGTGCTATTGCCTTATGCCTTGATTCGGCTCGTCAGCGGCTTGCTGGCGCGTCAGCTGCGGGCGAGTTGAGATTCTCGCAATTGTGTGACGCTTCAAGCATGCCTCTGCCTGCCTCACCCCAGCCAGACCGGATTTGTCCAGGCGCGCCCGCCAGCTTCATCGCGCGCCGTCACCCGCAGCCAGCGCGATTCCACTTCGCTCAAATCAAACTCGGCGCCCCGAAGCCCCTCGCCGCTGACCCGCAGCGCGCCCGCGCCCTCGCCGGTAACCAAGATCTGCCGCGCCGGCGAGCACTCGACCACCAGCTTCGCGCGCCCATGCAGCTCAACATTGTGCAGCTGCGCGCCCGTGCTCGAATAATAATGCCCGGCTTTGAGCGCCCGCAGCAGCGCCGCAGGCGCCAGCGACTCCGCCTTGACGTAGACCCAGCCGCGCATGAAATCGCTGTACTCGCCTGACGCGTGCACGTCATCAACGGCGATCGCGGCTACACGATGTCCCCGATGCAGCAGCAGATCAATATAGTGCCAGCTGTAGCCGCGGTCGCTCGCTGAGTCGGCGGCGCCGTTGTAACATTCGACCGCGTGCGCCGCGTCCAGCGTTTCAAAGTCGGCTACGGTAAAGGCATACCAGTTGGGATGCGTCGCCGCCACGAATGCGCCCGCTGCCATGGCGCGCCGGGCGACGCTGGCGCCGGTATCGCCCTCGCGCCGCGTCTCGAAATCCGGCGGGATGCCAACAGCCAGCAGATGCCAGGGCGAGCCCGATTCGATCTGCCCCGGATGCAGCTCGGCGCCGATCAGCGTGGTGAAATCGTCGTCGCGGTATTCACGCGTATCGCTGATATCAAAGCCGTGGTCTTCCGTGCAGTGGTCGGTCAGCGCGACGAAGTCGTAGCCGTTCTGGCGATATTGGCGGCAGTACTCTGCCGGGCGCCAAGCGCCGTCGGAGTTGGTCGAGTGCCCGTGCAGGTTGCCGCGATAGAAGCGCCCCGGCTGGGCGAAGGGTAGGGTGGATGGGGTCATGTGCGTGTACCGTCCGTCGGTGTACGAGGTTATTCCAAGTATTATACTTAGAATTGGCTGGTCAGCGGATTGCTGGCGCGTCAACTGCGGGCGAGTTGAATGCCCCCACCCTAAATCCCTCCCCCAAAATGAGGGACTTTGCTAAGGAATAGACAATGAAAAACCGACTGTACTACGGCGACAACCTCGAGATCCTGCGCAATCGCGAATACTTTCCCGATGAATGCGTCGACTTGATATACCTCGACCCGCCCTTCAACAGCAACCGCGACCACAACGTGCTTTTCAAATCCGAAAGCGGCGTTGACAGCGAAGCCCAAATCACCGCCTTTGAGGACACTTGGCATTGGGGCGAAACCGCCGAAGACACCTACCGCGACCTGATTACCTTTGCGCCCGAAAAGGTATCCACCGCCATTGAAGCGCTGCTGAACCTAATCGACCGCAACCAGATGATGGCCTACCTGGTGATGATGACGGCGCGTCTGGTCGAACTGCACCGCGTCTTGAAGCCGACAGGCAGCGTGTATCTGCACTGTGACCCAACCGCCAGCCATTATCTCAAGATTGTGCTGGACGCGATTTTTGGACCCTTGAATTTTCGCAATGAGATTATCTGGCAGCGAAGCGCCTTCCAAAGGACTGGCAAGTCGTCGCCTCCCCACCAATCATGACGCAATTCTGGCATATCAGAAATCTCAGAGGGCGCGCTGGAATGCTGCAAATGCGTTCATTCCCTATGATATGGACAACTTGGACGATAAGGTTCTTGAGCAATACTCCAACGTGGATGAAGATGGCAGGCGATACCAGCTAACAAGTGTTACGAATCCAAACAAGAATAGACCAAATTTGACCTATGAGTTTTTGGGGATAACACGAGTTTGGCGCTGGACGAAAGAACGAATGCAAAAGGCTTATGAAGATGGCATTGTCCTTCAAACTAAACCAGGAGCCGTTCCTCGCCAAAAGCGATACTTAGATGAACAGAGGGGACGACCTCTTGGTGATATATGGACGGATATTCCACCACTACAGGGAAGCTCGGCGGAGTATATGGACTATCCCACGCAGAAACCTCTGGCGCTAATGGAGCGTATCATCCGCGCCTCGTCCAACGAAGGCGATCTCGTATTCGACCCCTTCTGCGGCTGCGGCACAACTTGCGCCGCAGCCCACCAACTCAATCGGCGCTGGATCGGCATCGACATTACCCATCTCGGCATCTCACTACAGAAGCACCGACTTTACAACATGTTCGAGTTGAAATCGGGCGAGGATTACAAGGTCGTCGGCGAACCGACCACAGTGGACGCGGCGACGGCGCTGGCTCAGGATTCCGCCAACGAAGGGCGCTATCAATTCGAGTGGTGGGCGCTCTCGCTGGTGGGGGCGAAACCGGTCGGCGGACAGGCGGGCTTGCGGCGCGGCAAAAAAGGCAGCGACAAGGGGATAGACGGCATCATCAACTTCTTTGAGCAGGACGATAAGGGCAAGTCAAAGCCCAAGAAAGTCGTCGTGCAAGTCAAATCGGGAAAGGTCAAGTCGGGCGACATCCGCGATTTGAAAGGCACTATCGAGCGCGAGAAAGCGGCTATCGGTGTCTTTATTACACTAGAATTACCGACGGGTGCCATGCTCAAAGAAGCGCTTGCGGCCGGCTACTATGAGTCCGACTTTTGGAACAAGACTTACCGCAAGCTGCAGATTCTGTCGATTCGTGATTTGCTTGGCGGAGATGGCGTCGATATGCCGCCGCAGCATGGGACTTTCAG
Organism: Chloroflexota bacterium; assembly: GCA_028875185.1. Taxonomy (GTDB): domain Bacteria; phylum Chloroflexota; class Anaerolineae; order Aggregatilineales; family Phototrophicaceae; genus UBA6055. Next base: position 25,995 of record JAPPFH010000042.1, read on the forward strand.
GCAGGCGGCGCGGGTGAAGAACGGCGATGGGAAGGCGCAGCGGGATTTGATTTAACTGTTGTATGTGATATAGTCGCTGAGGGTGCAGGTCCCATCATTCACGGAGATGTCGCTATGGTAGCAGATATGGCTAACGAATCACTACAGCAGCCCCCACAGCCGCAACATGGCGAGCGATTGGCACGGCTGGAAGGCGCTTATCCCCACCTGGCGACCAGGGCGGATTTGGAACGGCTTCAGTCGACTCTAATCAAGTGGATTGTTGGCACTGGCATCGCCTTGTTCGTCGCTTTGCTTGCGGCGGCAAACCTGTTTCTCCCGCTTTCGTGAGCGGAAAAAACCTACCCCTTCACCGCGCCCAACGTCAAACCGCGAATAAAGTACCTTTGAAAAAACACGAAGATAAACAGCGTCGGCAGCGACCCGAGCAAACTCGCCGCCGCCTGACCGCCCCAATCGACCGTGTACTGCCCGGTCAAATTCAAAATCCCGACCATCACCGTGCGGCTCTCGGCGCGCTGCGTCAAGATGAAGGGCCAGAGGAAGTCGTTCCAAATCCAGGTGAATTGCAGGGTCGCCAACACCGCCAGCGCCGGCAGCGTCAGCGGCAGCATGATGCGGAAGAAAATGCTGTATTCGTTGGCGCCATCGATCAGCGCCGCCTCGCGCAAGGCGTTGGGCGCCACCTGGAAAAAGTTGCGCATCACCAGCGTGCATATCGGGATGCCAAAGGCGGTGTGGATGATGATCACCGCCCAGAGCGTGTCGTAGAGCCCGATATCGTTCATCAGCCGGAAGACGGGAATCAGCGCGATCTGCGGCGGCAGGAACATGCCAGCCACGATCAAGATGAACAGCAGGCCGTCGCCCTTGAAGCGGTACTTGCCCAGCCCGTAGCCCGCCAGCGTGCCCAGCCCAATCGAGAATAGCGACGCCGGTATCGTCAGCAGCAGCGAGTTCTGCAGGTACAAGCCCAGGTTGCCGCCTTCCGGATCCATCACGCGCTGGAAATTCTCCAAAGCCAGGCTGGTCGGCGGCGTCCAGTAACCGCCCGCGGAGACTTCCGCCTGCGATTTGAAAGCGGTGACGATCGCGCCATAAACCGGAACCATGAAAAGAATCAGCATAATCGTCAGAGCAAAGTACAGCAGGGCGGTTGCGAAGTTCTTTCTCACGTTCATCTGACGAGGCGACCAAGACTCCAATATAGTTTCGTGTAGGGGCGATTCTGTGAATCGCTCTTCAGTAACCGCGATCCAAAGGCGGGCGACATGCTATGTCGCCCCTGCAGCGTTTGACCCTGAGGGGTGGGGCGGGAGACCTACTCATACAATTCCTCAGCGGCGGCCGTCTGCCGGAAATACAGCACAATAATCACCAGCGTCATCAGGAAGAGGATCACAGCGGCGGAACTGCCGTAGCCCATCTTGAACTTGCGGAAGCTTTCGCTATACATAAATACGGCCAGCGTGTCCGACTTGTTGAAGGGACCGCCCATGGTCATCACCCAAATGATTTCGAAACTCTTCAGCGCGCTGATGGCGGTTAAAGCCAGCACCACCACCGTCGCGGGTCGCAGCATCGGGATGATCACTTTTGTCAGCGTCTGCCGATAATTTGCGCCGTCCACTTTGGCCGCCTCGACCAGCGGCGTCGGCACCGAGGTCAAGCCAGCCAGGAAGATCACCATATTCAAGCCGGTCTGCTGCCATGCCCAGGCGACGAAGACGGCCAGCAGCGCGGTATTCGGGTTCGCCAGCCAGGCGGTCGCGATATGATCCAGCCCGATCGAGCGCAGGAATAAGTTGACGATGCCCAGCTTGGGGCTGTATAGCCAGACCCAGATGATGCCGATGATGATCGGCGACAAGCAGATCGGCAGATAAAACAGCGACTTGTAAATTGTGTTGATCGTCCGTTTGCCCTGCAGCGCCAAAGCCAGCGCCAAGCCCAACAAGGTCGGCGCGGTCATCGCCAGCGCCAGCCAAATCGCCGTATTTTTGATCGCATTGCTGAAGAGGCGGTCGGTGAAGATCTTCTCGAAATTCGCCAGCCCGACAAACTCGAAATCGGCGCCATAACCGACCCAATCGGTGAAGGAATAAACCAGCGAATTCAGCGTCGGCAGGATGACGAAAGCGAGATAAACCAGAAGGGGCAGGGCGAGGAAGCTGGCGGGGATGATCCAAGGGTGGCGTCTTAGCATTGGACCTGTCTCGCCCCCCAAACCCCTCCCTGATGACAGGACAGGTTTGGTCTAATGGTACATAATGGGCCCGCGTTAGACGCTAAATGCATCTTTCCGGGCGAAAACTGTAGGGGCGACTCGGTGAGTCTCGCCCGAAAAAGCCCTAGAAGTTGTAGAATTCGGGACGATATTTTGCTCGCTCAAAAACTGTCCTGTCCTCAGAAACCCCTCCCCGACGGGTCAGCGTTGGCGGTCAGTGTCTACGCGACCTACGCGACCTATAAAGAGGGAGGGGTTTCAACTTCAGGCTCTTGCGCTAGCTTCCCCTTCCCTCCTTGGGGGGAAGGGGACCGCGGGGATGGGGGGTTAAACCCTACTCCATGCCAGCGAATTCGGCGGCGGCATCCGCCTGGACGCGCTCGAGCATCGCTTCGTAATCGCCTGGATTCGCCATGAATTCCGAGAAGGAATTCAAGCCGACTTCCGCCACCGGGGGCGGCGTCGCCAGATCGTAATTGAAAGCGTAGACCGCGCTCTCCGATATTTCAGCGGCGATGCGCGCGACAACGTCATTGTAGTTGCTCGTGTCGACCATCAAGCTCGGCGCCAGGTTGCCAGCGCCCTCGGCGAATGCCCACTGAACATCCGGATTGGTCAAGTAGACCAGGAATGCCTTGGCCGCGTCGGGGTTGCCCGCATCAGCCGAGACTACGAAAGTATCAATGGGACCCAGAGAAGCGCGTGGCGTATCTTCGTCAATGGTGGGGAAGGAGAAGTAATCAAAGTCCTCGCCCGGCGTCAGCTCTAGGCTGGCGAAGTGGCCGCCAATCCAGGTGCCCATAAGGGTCATGGCTGCCTCGCCGTTAGCGACAAGATTGGCCGAATCGATATAGCCGTAGGCGTTGGCGTCGGGATAAAAGTAGCCGGCTTGCACCAGGTCATTCCACAATCCAAAGGCGCGCGCAACTTCTGGATCGGTGTACGACGCGTCGCCATTCATCAGCTTCTCGCGATAATCGTTGCCAGCCGTGCGCAGCAAGATCATGTCAAACCAGAACTGCGCGGGCCAACGATCGAGCGAACCAAGAGCGAAGGCCGGGATGCCCGCCATCTTGAACTTCTCGGCGACATCAACCATTTCGTCCCAGGTCGTGGGCGGCATCGCGCCGACCTGCTCAAACAGCGCCGAATTGTAAAACATGCCGACCCAGTGCAAGGTCAGCGGCAGCGCGTACTTGTGCATATCGTAGGTCGCCGCTGTGTCAATTACAGCGCTAGGGAATTGCGAATCCATATCATTGGCTTCCCAGATGTCATCAATCGGCATCAAGAAACCGTCGTCAACGATGAATTGAATGCGCGCGCCCGCCCAATAGCTGAAGGTATCCGGGGGATTGCCGCCGGCAAGCTGCACCAGAATGGAGGTCTTGAATTGTTCGTGGTCTACCGGGCTTTCCGCGTGCATCAGTCCCGGATTCGCCGCGATGAAGTCGTCAACGATTTGCTCGATGAACTCGCCGCCGAAGCCGCCAAAGTAGTGAGACAGCGTGAAATCGCCCATCAAGTCGTCTTGGGTCAGCGCCGGCGTGACGGAAAGACCCGCCACGAAAATAACAAGTATTGCCAGGATCAAGCGTCTGCTCAGCATTTTCATTTCTCCGTCTCTTATGTTATTGATCGAAGGCACAGCCGATAAATCAACGCATAGGCGCCTCCCCACTCTGCATATAAATTAGCGCAAATCCACCAAAATAACAAGCAATTCATTGTGCATGTTGCTAAATCTACAACACTGTTTTATAATTGTCAACCAATTGACGGCAAGTTTATCTTCCCGCAACTATTGTTGCAGATTATGCATCTACAGTTGCTTCATGTGAGCGTGCGCCAATGGCTGAGATACAAGCGCTGGCAAAGGGCTTGAAAATTCTGAACCTGCTCGAGCATTCGCGCAACGGCATGGGAACCACAGAAATCGCCAAGCATCTTTCTATCGACAAGAGCAGCGCCTCCCGCCTGCTGCATACGCTAGCCAACTACGGATTTGTCGAGCAAGATGACGACAGCGCCCGCTACCAGCTCGGCCCACAGCTGCTGACCCTCGGGCAGCACCTGCTCAATCGCATCACCCTGCGTGATCACGCGCGGCCCTACCTGCATGAACTGGTGGACAAAACTGGCGAATGCGCCCATCTGGCGATCCAGGCGCAGCGGCAAGCGCTCTATATTGATCAGGTCGAATCGACCGCGGCGCTGCGCGTCGAATCGGAGATCGGTACGCTCTCGCCTCTGCATTGCACCGCTCTTGGCAAGGTGATGCTCGCATTCGCAGGCGGGCGCATGCCGGAAGAGCTCAAGCCATTCACCCATCGCACGGTCACCGATCCCTCGACGCTGCAAGCGCAACTGACGCAGACTGCTGACCGCGGATACGCCATTGACGACGAGGAATACAACTATGGCGTGCGCTGCGTTGCCGCGCCGGTATACGATCATCGCGGCGTCCTGGTCGGCGCCGTCGGCATCAGTGGTCCGGCGGGCCGCGTCAGCCTGGAACGCATTGACGAGTTTGGCGCCATCGTCAAAGATACCGCCGACGCTTTATCGGCGCGCATGGGCTACGACGCGGGCCGTTTGGACCAAGCCAAGTAGGGGCAACTGACGGTCGCTGTCGCCGGGCAGTGTCTACGCGCGCTACGCTGCCCAGTGTCTCGCCCGATGGCTTCCAACATGGTTGCGCGGTTCGCAACCGTCACGATTGTTTGACATCGTATCAACAGATTGACCAAATCCAGCCATAAAGGGGCTGCACATTGTGTCGCCCGCCGCCCAATCCTGATTTCGCAGGGGCGAGGCGGTGACTCGCCCTGCGACTAGGTTCTGTTGATATTTTGATATTGGCATTTTCATAGATGCGTATAATGGT
>JAPPFH010000092.1 GCA_028875185.1 Chloroflexota bacterium
TCCTTGAAAAACTCCCCTTCCCTCCTTGTGGGGGCAAGGGGCCGGGGGATGGGGGGTTGTCGCGGTATCAATAATTCACCACTCCAGGCTGGATTGGCAAGCGCCCTTCCCGCAGAATTTGGTAGGCGGCTCGCAGCCGCGCGCAGGCGCCGCCGGTCAGCCGCCTCTGCATTTTTTCCCCGACGACCTGCGCAGAGTCGAACGGTCCGCAGTGTCTACGCGCAGCGCTGGTTCGCCCGCATATACCATTTGGCGCATCGGTGAGCGACCCGATGCCGCGCGTAGACACTGCGGGTCGGAAGCCCCTACAGATTGCGAATTGGATGGGAATTTGCCAATACGCTATGGAGCAGTGGGCTTAGAGCGTCACAAAAGCCGGCATATATTCCATGAGATAGACCGCCAATTGCTCGCGCGTGAAAGCGTAGGTTTGCCGCTCGACCAGGCTGAGCGACGACCGCGGCACGTGCCGCCAAAGATGGTGGTCCATCAGCGCCGGATCATCAAGCACAGCGCGGATCTCAGCCGGATCGCGATTGAGCCGCCGCCCGAAGATCGCCAGCGTTTCGCTTTCGCCGCCGGGGACGATCTGCCGCGCCACCAGATCGCGCCAGCCCCGCAGGACTTCATCGGTCATGAATGGCAGCCAGGCCTTGGGTTCGCTCCGTTCCAGCGATTCCGCTTGCCAATGCGCCAAGATCTTCTGATCGCGCTCGTCCATAACGGTGAGGATGAGGTGTAGGGCGAGGAATTTTTCGCGCCGCTCGACACCGAGCCATTCGCGCTCCCAGAATTGCGGCCGCGCCATCTTGAGCGCCCACGCCTCATCGGCCGCCAAATGCGCCACGTAGCCGGCCAGAAAGGCGAGATGGGATTCGTCGCGCGCTTCATTCAGTTCGGGATGGTGACGCAGCATAAGACGCCAAGGATGCTCGTTGATTGGGCGGCCGTAAGCGTAGAAATGCGTCACTTCGCGGCCCAGGCCACTGGCGACGCGGGCATCGGCGACGATCCCGCCCAACTGAAAGGCCGGAATTTGACGCCCCAGAAGCCCACGATAATGTGCTGGGAGAAGCTCATCAACGAGCAGTTCTTGGGCGATTCGCAAGTGGGTGAATGGCGTTGGCATTAAATGACAGTTTAATCGCGATTGGCATAAATCTGTAGGGGCGAACCGGTGGCTCGCTTACCGCCGCGACCGTTTAACCCCTCTTGCTGGTCTATGTCTACCTGACCCGAAGCGTCAGCGCGCGTAGACACAGCGCGTCGGCAGGGGGAGCGCGCAAACCGAGATTATTGTTTCAGAATGCGCGCGATCTGTTCTGTGTGATCGGCATCGTGCAGCAAGGTATGCACGACCGGCATCGTCAGATCGACGATATCATCATCGGCGAATTTGCCCTCGCGCAGCCACTGATCCGCAGTGAGGGGCGCCAAACGCTCGATAATGCCGCGCCGCGCCGCCAGATAATCGTCAAGCACATCGCGCAGGTCTTGATCGGCGTAAGCGTTTTCAATCACCATTGCGAGGCGCGCCCTTTCGTCATAAAGCCTGAAGGTCGGCCGATCTTCTTCGAGGATGCGCCGCATGCGTTCGGCGAAGATCGCCTGATAATCGCGCAGATGGCAGAGTATTTCCAACACGCTCCAGCCATCATCGCCGTCGCGGATCGCGCGCGCTTGCGCTTGGGTGACATCGGCGAGGATATGCGCCAAGGTACCCGCCGATTGCGCCAAGCCCTCCAGCAGCCATTCATTTGGCAGTCCTTTCAAGGTGAGGCCTCCTCTCCAAATCCGTCCACGTTCACTCGCTTCGCAGCGCCTCCGCCGGTTTGAGCCGGCCGAGCAGCAGCGCCGGATACACGCCAGCCAGAAGCGCCGCCAGCAGCGCCACCAGCAGCGCTTCGATGAAATATGAGGGCTGCAAAGCCACCTGCATCGTCCAGCCGAATGAACGCAGGTTGATAACGTGGGTCAAAACGAGCGCGGTAGCCAAGCCGATGGGCAATGCCAGCACACCGGCGATCAAGCCCATCAGCCCGGTTTGAATGATGGCGTAACCGGTCATTTGACGCGCGGTCATGCCGGTGGCGCGCATCACGCCATATTCGCGCGCGTGCTCTAGTTGCAGCGCCATCAGCGCCGCGAGGATGCCGATGAAGGCGACCAGGGTCGTGAGCAGGCGCAGGGCGACGGTAATGGCGAAGGTGCGGTCGAAGACTTCCAAAGCGCCCGCGCGCAAGCCGGCGTTGTCTTGCACCAGCAGATCGAAGCCGGACAGCCGCGTCCGCAGCGCGTCCATCACCGCCGCGACATCGGATGCATCTTCCACAAAGATGCCGAGCGAACTGATGAAGGGATCGGCGAAATACTGATCGTAGATCGAGCGCGCGATATAGACCGCGCCCTGATCGGTGCTGTAATCATAATAGACGCCAAAAACCTCGAATTCGGCCGGTCCCCTGTCAGTATGCAGGGTGATGCGATTATTGCTTTGATCGATGCCGCGGCGGTAGGCGAAGGGCTCGCTGACCATCACCAGCCCACGCTCGAGCGCTTCCTGATGCGCTTCGACCGATACGGTTGACCAGAGGAAGCGCCGCTTTTCGCCGGCGATATCGAAGTCGCTCGCCAGCAGATTCACCGGCGGCATATCGGGATACGCGGGCGCCGCAACGCTGACGTGACGCGCGGAGGAGACGGCGCGCACGCCCGGCACGGCGCGGGCGATATCTTTCACGCGCCGGTCTACATCGACGCTGGCGTTGTTCGACGAGAAGAGCGGCGGCGAGACGTAAATTTGCGCCCCCAGCGACGCGCGCAGCCAATCGGCGACCGTGTCGCGGAAGCTGCCAATCATGATGCTGACGCCGACAATGACGCTGACAGCGATGGTCAGCGCGGCGACCGCCACTGAAGCGCGGCTCAATGATCGCGTGATGGAGCGCGCCGCCAGCCGCCCCAACACGCCGAAGAGCGCCGCTGTGAGCGGCTGCAGCAATCGCATCAGCAGAACCAGCGCCGCCGGCGTGAACATCGCGCCGCCGACGAGAATGCACAAAGACGCGCCGAAGCTCAAGGCCAGCCCGCCCGGCGCGATAAGCAGCAGCAATCCCAGCAGATTCAGCGCTGCCGCCCCAGCGGTAATCGGGGGCAGCAGGCGGCGGGTCTGCGCTTCTTCGTCCGAGCGCCGCATTACGCCGGCTGGTGGTGTGCGCGTGGCGTCCCATGAAGGGATAGCGGCCGCCAGCAAGCTCGCGCCCAAGCCGATGGCGGCGCCTTTGAACAGCGTCCGCGGCGGCACTAAGATACGCTGCACATCGACGCTGAAATAAAGATCGCTGATCGTCTGCGAGACCAGCGCGACCGCCCCGCGCCCAAATATGATGCCCAGCGCCAAACCGAGCGCGGCGCCGACAAAGCCAAGAATGAGGGCTTCGAGCAAGATGAAGCGGAAAATCTGCGCGCGTGTTGTGCCCAGCGAACGCATTATGCCGAGCACGTTTCGCCGCTGCACCACGCTGAAAGTCACCGTGTTGTAGATGAGGAACAGACCGACGACCAGCGCCAGCGTGCTCATCGCCTGCAAGTTGAATTCGAAAGCGGCGATCATCTGGTCAAGCGCGTTCTCGCCCTTGACATCGACGAGCTGCATACCTGGGGGCAGCGCGGCGCCCAGCCTTTCGTCTTCGCCGTCTTCGAGGATGAGGTCGATACGGCTGAGCCGACCGCTCATGTCGGCGATCTCTTGCGCGCTGGCGATATCGGCGATGATGAGATCATCAAGCGCTTGCTTGCTGGCCGCATCCGCCGGCTGCAAGATGCCGACCACGCGAGCCGGACTGAAGCGTCCGCCAGCGCTGATTTGCAGCTCGCTCTCCAGCGCCAGCCCGAGCCGCCGGGCCAGCGCCTCGCTGATCACGACCGCGCCCGGCTCGGCGATAAGGCGGTTGAGCGCGGCGTAATCGACCGCTTCCGCTTCGTCCGCCAGATAAGAGCGGAAGGGCGGCTCCGCCAGCGGATCGACGCCGAGCAGACGCAGCGCCCCCTCGCTCCCGGCGATGCGCGCAATCTCCGTCACGATCGGCGCGCTGACCTTGAATCCCAGCTCAAGCCGGAGGCGCGCGTATAAACTAGAGTCGAAGCCGTTGGGTCCGCCGCTGATCTGATGGGTGGCGCGCCCGACGATGCTTTCGCTGCTGAGCGTAAACGCGCGGCCAGCTGATGCGCTGGCGATATCGATGGCGACGACTACAGCGACGCCGAGCGCCACGCCCAGCACAAACAGCCCGCTTTGGAATAGGCGGCGGCTGATGTAGCGCAATGCCAGGCGGAGAATGATTGAAGGCATGGTTTATCTACGCCACCCCGCAAGAAATCAGAATTCGTACGGGCGAGCGACGGTCAGTGTCGGCGGTCGGTGTCTACGCAACCTACGCGACCCGGCGAATTGCCCCCACGGTTGGCACAGCGTAAAAGCGCTGCAGCAACTGATAATGCATACGGCTACACGCCGAACATATCCTTGAAGCGTTGGAGGCGGGCGAGATAATCATCGAGCGCCTCGCCGTGGGGATAAACCGCCAGCTCGGTCGCGCCGATCGCATCCCAGCCGGCGACAAGCGCTTCCCATTCGCTTTCCGGCGTATGCTCTGTCCGCAGGCGCGTATGCAAGCCGACCTGCCCCGCTCGGCCCGCTTCTTCGGCATAAGCTAAGAAAGCATCGGTCATCGGCTTGGCAGCTTCCGCCGGCCCCTCCTGCGCTAGATAACCATCGCTCAACCGCCCGGCCCGCCGCAAGACGACATCGGCATAGCCGCCGATCCAAATGGGAATCGGCTGTGCGGGCAGAGGGTTGATGCCGGCTTCATCGATGGTGTCGAACTTGCCCTCGATATTCACTAGATCGCGCGTCCAGAGTTGGCGCAGAATGGCGATCTGTTCTTCGCAGCGGGCGCCGCGCGTCTTGAAGTCGATGCCAAGCGAGCTGTATTCGACCTCGTTCCAGCCGATGCCGATGCCCATGCGAAAGCGTCCGCCGGAGAGCAGATCGACCTGCGCGGCTTGTTTCGCCACCAGCGCTGTCTGCCGCTGCGGCAGGATCAAGACGCCGGTCATGAAACCGATCGTCTCGGTAAAACCAGCCATCCAAGAGAAGAGCGTGAAGGGCTCGTGGAACATGTCCTTGTAATTGTAGGGCCGGCCGCTTTCCCAGCCGGGCCGCGCCGGATCGGCGCCCAGCACGTGGTCATAAGCCAGAATATGATGGTAGCCCATGCCCTCAGCCGCTTGCGCGAAGTCGCGCAGCACAAGCGGATCGGCGCCGATCTGCGTCTGGGGGAATACAACTCCGAACTTCATGATTGATCTCCAAGAATCCTCTGCTATATCTGGGCAGATGCTAACGGAGTTGCGGCAATAAAACCAGACACGAGGGCATGAATGCACCCCATCCCCGGGCCCCCTCGCCATCTCTATGGCGAGCATCCCAGTGAACTGGGGAAGGGTGACTCGACGGCGGAAGCGGGAAATTTGGGCGCGGCGCCAGTGAGAAAATTGAGCTACCGAGTTCGCGGCGATAGCGCTCCCTCTTCCCTAGCTCGCTGGCGCGCGTAGGTCGCGTAGACACTGACCGCCGACACAGCGCTACGGGAAGGGGGCTGGGGAAAAGTGGAAAAATTGCGGCAGCATTTCGCATGACCGGACATGCTTTGTTAGGGCGACCTTTGCGCCCCCGAAATTGCCGACGGCTGGTATACATCAGATACGCTTTGTGCTAACTTGAGCGCAATAGCCGCGAGGAACAGGCCTTCATGCCCGATTTATCCGTCGTCATCGTCAGTTACAACACACGCGATTTGCTGCGGAGTTGCCTGCAGTCGTTGCGGGCGAGCGTCGGGCTTGATCTCGAAATCATCGTGGTCGACAACGCTTCGTCAGATGGCAGCGCCGAGATGGCGCGCGGCGAATTCCCCGAGGCGCGTTTGCTGGCGCAGACGCTCAACACCTGGTATTGCGGCGGCAACAATATTGGCATCAAAGCCGCCCGCGCCGACGCTGTGCTGCTGCTCAACCCCGATACCGAAGTCGCGCCCGATGCCCTGGCGCTGTTGTACCGCTTCCTGCTCGACAATCCCGATTATGTCGGCGTGACCGCCCAACTGATCTACCCGAATGGCGAGACCCAGCGCACCTGCGCGCGGATTCCCGAGTTCCGCCACCTGCTATTTATCTACACCATCCTTGGTTATCTGCTGCCGACGACCAAACGCGAGCTTCTCAGCGATGTGACCTACGGCGATTGGGATCGGCTCGCCGATCGCGATGTGGAGGCGGCGCCTGGCGCCTGTACGATGATGCGGCGCGCTGACGTTTGGCTGGATGATAATCTGCTGTTGTACTTCCCGGAAGAGACTTTAGCGCGGCGTCACCAGAAGCCGATGCGCTTTCTGGCGGCGGCGCGGATCAAGCATCACGAGAAGTCATCAACGCAAAGCTGGTTCGCCACCAGCATCTTCTTCCGCGATCTGCTGGTCTATTGCCGGGCGCATCACGGCGTCGCCCGGATGCTGCTGCTATGGGCGCTGAGCCGGCCCCTGTATTGGCTGATGTGGCTGAAAAATCGGTTACCCCCACCCTAAATCCCTCCCCCATAAAGAGGGAGGGACTTTTCCGCTTAAGCGCGCATGGCTGTTCACCCCTTCCCTCCCTGTGGGGGAAGGGGCTGGGGGATGGGGGGGCATTTATCGAAACACCGCCAGCGGCATGTGGAACGACACCACCCAATTCGGCGCGGCGACAATCGAGCTAATCTTCAAGTCGCCGGCGACGCTGCACAGAATGTAGGCTTGGCTGCGATTCATACAGTGATTCGCTTCCAGCCAGTCGATCATATAGCGGACGGCGTTCTTGGCGTTCAACATTAGGTCAGGTCCTTGCGCGGTCGTAATATGATAGCCGCCCGTATCGAGCTTGCTCATCGGGCTGGGGCGGCGCAGCTGCGCTTCTGGCAAGTTCAGGCCTTTGCGCAGCTTGAAGCGCATCGTGACGGTCATCGGCGCTTCAATGCCGGTGACGCAGACCTCGCCCTGCCCTTGCGCCGCATGGCAGTCACCGGTGGCGAATAGCGCGCCCTCCACCAGCACCGGCAGCCAAATCGTTGAGCCGATGGTCATATCGCGCACATCCATGTTGCCGCCATTTTCGCGCGGCGGAAAAGTGCTGAAGCGCCCCGCTTCCCTGGGCGCCACGCCCACCACGCCCGTATGCGGCTCATATGGCAGACTTATGTGGTCGAGCTCGGTCGACCTAATGGTCTCGTCAGCGATGCGCCACTGATGAAAGTAGGCGTATTCAAAGTCTTCCGCTAGCAGACCGATCCCCGCTCGATGCGCCGACCAGCCCCAGCCCTTGTGCTGCAGATCAAGGATGTCGATCTCGAGGGCGTCGCCACTTTCGGCGCCCTTGACCCAGACCGAGCCGTTCAGCGCATGGATTTTGCTGCGGTCGACCTTTTCATAGTCGGCGACGGTCCAGTCCGGCTTGATCTGCCCGTTGGGTTCCTGGCAGTCGAAAACGACCACATCGCCGCTTTCGATCTCCAGGCGCGGCTCGATTGAATTATCCCAAAAGGGCTGGGTGACGCTGTCGTCAAGGAAATGCTCGGTCATATTATTCACCTTCTCGGCAGGCGCTATTGCATATAAGAGCGCGGCGTGGCTTTGAGGACGGTCACTCGCAAGCCGTCAACGTCCATCAGCGCGGGCAGCTTGGGGGCGATTTCGTCGCGCCAGAAATCGTTGTTGTACACCGCATCGTAGAGCGCCTCTTTTTCCGCTTCATCTTTAAATCGGCGGATCCAAACGTAGGTGTCTTCCGCGTCATTCAGAAAGGATGCCAGAATCGTCATGCCCTTTGACCGCTGATAGGGAATGATTTCTTCGTCCATGTATTTTACAAATTCGGGTCCTTTGCCGGGCCGCATGTCGTAAACGCGCAATTCGAAAAACATCATCTCGCTCCTTCGCTAATTTGAATGAGCCAATCATAACACGTCCTAGCGCGCAAAATACGAATGGTGGCGAGCCATCGGAATCGGTTGGGCATCGCGATCTCCCCCACCCCAAACCTCTCCCCCATGAAGACTGACGACAGGACAGGTTTGGACTAATCGAAAACTTATGGACCAAGTTAGACCTCGAAATCATCTATCCTGGCGAAAATTGTAGGGGCGATTCTGTGTATAGCCCGTTCGCCAGTTCAGCCGGATTTGAACGGACTGTCGTCGCCATAGCGAAGTCCAAACGGCGTCTTGCCGTCAGGTGCGTTCGCCGTCAAAGCATGGTAAGATGCAGGCACTGTCTAAGGCGAAAAGGGTATCCATGCGCATTCTAGTCATCTCCGACATTCACGCCAATTACAGCGCCTTTGAAGCGGTGCTCGCGCATTGCCAGGGCGAGTGGGACTTCGTCTGGTGCCTGGGCGATGTCGTTGGATATGGACCCGATCCAAATGAGTGCGTCGAGCGCTTGAAAGAGTTGCCGCAGTTGTGCCTGGCAGGCAACCACGACTGGGCGGCGCTGAACCGGCTGGACATTCGCACGTTCAATCCCGATGCGCGGCGCGCCGTCGAATGGACCCAGGCAACGCTAACCGCCGAGAACACCCGCTGGCTCGAAGCGCTGCCAGTCACCTTCGTCATCGGCGAGTATACGCTGGTGCATGCCAGCCCGCGCGAACCCATCTGGGAATACATCCTCGAGCCCAGTATCGCCGCGCTCAACTTCCCGCACTTTGAGACGCCCTACTGCTTCGTCGGGCATACTCACCAGCCAGTGATATATACCGTATCCGATGAGAGCGGCGACGCCGCCTCGGCGTTGCCCCACTACGATAAGCCGCATACGCTCAACGGCCAGCGGCAGATTATCAACCCTGGCAGCATCGGCCAGCCGCGAGACCAGAACCCGGACGCCGCCTATGGCATCCTGGATATGACATCGGGCGTCTTTGAGCACCGGCGCATCCCCTATAATATCAAGGCGGTGCAGCGCCGCATGCTCGATTTCAATATGCCGGATCGCCTGATCACCCGCCTCGAACACGGCTTGTAAGCCGGCGCCGCGTCCGCTGAAACACAGCTAATGTCGAGCGAACTCAGCAGCAAGATGCGCGCCTATATGGCGGAAATATATCGGCTTGTCGACCGGCAGCAGATCGATTCAACCTATGTCACCAGCTCACAACTGGCCGACTGGCTCTTCGTCAGCCCACCGGCGGTCAACCGGATGGTCAATCGTCTTAGCGAGCTTGATTTGCTCGTGCACCAGCCTTATCACGGCATCACTATCACCGAAAAAGGACGTACAGAAGCGCTGAAGCATATCCGCTGCCAGCGCATCGCCGAAGCGTTCCTGGTTCAGGTGATGGATATCAGCTGGCTGACGGTGCATGAAGAGGCGCAGCGTTTGAGCGACGGGCTGAGCGAAGCCGTCCTTCAGCGCATGTATGAGATGACGGGCGAACCGGCGTTTTGCCCGCATGGCGAGCCAATACCGGACCCGCAAGGGTCGCTTCCACCGGCAAACGACGTCATTCTTTCACAAATCGCCGCTGGCAGCAAAATCCGCATCAGCCGCCTCATCACCCGTGAATCCGACCGCCTGCAATATATGGAGGCGCTCGGGCTTGTCCCCGGTCAAGAGTGCGAGCTTATTCACATCGCGCCCTTTGACGGTCCGATGCAGCTAAAGCTGGGGCGGGAATTCCGCATCATCGGCAACAGCCTGGCGCAACTGATCAAGGCGGAGGTTATCACATGAGGAATTACCGGGTACGACCGAAGTGTTCAATATGCACAGGCAATGGCCGAGTTCAATCGAAAACTTCTTCGTCGAGAACCTGAAGCGTTACTTCAAGCGGGAGATCGTCAACCTGCGATTTGGACCAGATCAGAAACAAAGAAATCGCGTCGGCGCCCGCATAATACTCGACTCTGAAGCCGCCACGTTTGCCGATGCCGGCCGAGGAATTTGCCAATCTTACTTTATATACAGCCAGACCCCCGACACCTTGAAGCAGCACACCGGGTCTTTCTCCCGTTTCCAACGCTGAAACGAGCTCTCCAACATCATCATTGACTTTACGGTAGGATTTGCGCAGCTTCTTAAGTTGAGATCTGAACCTAGGCGTCAGAAGTACGCGCATTGTCTTCCGCTTCTAATTCCAGATCTATCTCTCGCAGCGTTTCACGAGCGGGAAGTAATTCGCCACGCTTCATCTGCTTCAGACTTACGCGCATATCATGCAGCAACTCCTGCTGTTCTGCTGTAAGATTCACGTGCTCCGGTACAGAATCTTTCTGTTTCAATGCTGCGCACTTTTGTCTATCCGCGCTTGTCACAGACATGCTTTGCTGCCTCACCTAGTGGAAAAACATTATAATATATTATAGTGGAACAATATATCAAATTGTCGAATTGAATTACCCATTCACTCAGCTTGACCTTCCATTGCAAATCAAGCGTAGCAGGATCCAAGATGATAATCGGCGTGCTGGCGCTGCAAGGCGCATTCATAGAGCATATCAAAATGCTGCGGCGGATCGGCGTCGAGGCGGTCGAAGTGCGGCTGCCCTATCAACTCGACCGGCTGGACGGGCTGATCATCCCCGGCGGCGAAAGCACCACCATCGGCAAGCTGGCGACAGAATATGGCTTGATTGAGCCGCTGCGGCGCTTCGCCCGCGCGAAGCCGACCTGGGGCACCTGCGCCGGCATGATTTTCCTGGCGAAGGACATCGGCATCGATGAGCAGCCGATCCTGGGCGCGATGGATATCACCGTCGATCGCAACGCCTTCGGACGACAGATTGACAGCTTCGAAACCGACCTGGAAATAAGCGGCTTGACCGGCGCGCCCTACCACGCCGTCTTCATCCGCGCGCCTGTCGTCACCGCGGCTGACAGCGCCGTGGATGTACTGGCGCGGCTGGACGACGGGCGGATCGTCGCCGTTCGACAAGGGCGCCTGCTGGCGACCGCCTTCCATCCCGAATTAACTGACGATTTGCGGCTGCATTCGGTTTTTTGCGATATAGTAAAAAGGACAGGCTTAAGCCCCGGAAGAGAGTGAAAGCGCATGTCTGGCAAGCCGCCAAGCCCCGCTAACGCCAGCTCCGACGAAGCTGCGGAAGCGGGCAATATCTCGTTGCTCATCGATAGAATGATGCGCGACGCCCAAGCCAAACTGGATGACATTGAAGAACCAACCGCAGCCGATTTGGCGGCGATGGACAACCTCGACGAGCTGCCCGACATTGACGCGCCGCTGGATGCCGCAGTCGACTTGCAACCGGCGCTCGCCTTGTTGGCTCAGCCCGAAGAGCCTGAAGTGCTGTCGCTGGAAACGCTGGATGACGCCGCCGTGGTCGCAGTGAACGCGGACGGCCTGGAAGAAGTTGAAGAGCTGATTGACGATGTGGAGACGCTGATTGACGACTACATTGATGTCGAGCTCGACGATGACGAACTGGTGGACGAGGGCTACGACCTGGATGACGACGACATCAGCAGTTATCACGATCTCTACGGCGCTGACGATACAATCGTCCCCTCCTTTCGCGAGGGCGAATTTGCCGAAGAAGAAGACGGCGATACCGATTACTATAATGAATTGCGCTAACCGCCGGCCGCGATGGATGGCATAATCCTCGCCGGCGGCGCCGGGACGCGCATGCGCCCCCTGACTCTCGACAGACCGAAACCCCTGCTGGAGCTGCAAGATCATCCGATTCTCGCCTGGTCGCTGATGAGCCTTCGCGGGATCGTCGATCGCGTCCTGGTCGTCATCCATTATCTGAAAGAACAGATTGCCGCGACCATGGCGGCGCAAGAAATCTTCGCGGATTACCTGCTAATCGAGCAAATGCCGCGACCGCTTGGCACCGGGCACGCCCTGCTCTGCTGCCGCGATCATCTCGCCGGTGATGATTTTCTGGTCATCAATGGCGATGATCTCTATCCGGCTGCCGCCCTCCGCAAGTTGAGCCGGCGGGATTTTGGCCTGCTGTCGGCCGCGCGCAACGATTATGAAAACTACGGCGTCGTCTTGCGAAATGAAGCGGGCGCATTCCTGCGCATCCATGAAAAGCCGCCCCCGGGGAGCTACACAGCGCCCGCGCCTTGCAATAGCGGCGCTTACAAGTTCACCGCGGCCGTCTTCGATTATGCGCCGGCGAGGTCGGCGCGCGGCGAGTTAGAGATCACCGATTTCGTTTCAGCGGCGGCGCGCGATCATGTGGTCGCGGTGGTGGATTCGCCCTTCTGGCTGCCCATTGGCGAGCCGGCGGCGCTGGCGGCGGCGCAATCGGTTGATGTGGCGCGCTGGATACCGGCGCCGCCCCCACCCTTTATCCCTCCCTCATAAAGCGGGAGCGTAGCTTAATGCGGGCTTGCAATCTAATCCGAGCATTCCCGCGTGTGGAAATGATCACGCTCCCATTCCGCCTTTTCGCGGGCAGCCTCCCATTATTCCGCTGTCAGGCTGTTGATAGTCACGCGCCATGATGCGATACTTGGAGATGCTCTATACCTGTGGCACAATAGTTTGTACTATTTTTCACAATAGCGGAGATTCCGCCGGCCGATGATCCGCATCACCTACGCGCGCGAACAGAAGCCGCTCGCACTGCGCATCCGCGATGACTTGTCGGTTACCAACAAGCTGTCGCATCCGCTGCTGATCGCGCTCGTATCGCGTCAATCCAATGCTGACCCGCATGTGCAAGCCGAGATAAATAGAGCGCAAGCCGATCGCCTGCATATCGTACCGATCCTCACCGAGAAGATCGCCCCGCCCGCCTCGCTTAGCAACCAGCGCCCCCTGGATTTCAGTGGCGGCTATGATCGCGCGCGGCTTCTGCGGCATCTTGAGGGAGCGACGATGACGCCGGCCGATATCCGCCGCGCCAATCGCCGCGCCTTGATCGTAATTGGCGGCATCGCCCTGCTGATGTTCGGCATCGCGCTCATCGCCATTGCCAGCGGCATCGTTGCCTTTCCGGTTGAGGAATACAATGAAGAAGCCACTTATCAGGCGGAGTGGGTCAATGGCTTAATCCGCGAAACGCTTGAGCAGGTCCAGCCGCGCAGCACCGCGGATGCGCTCAACTTCCCGGCGACGCACCAAGCGGCGCCGACGCGGCTCTACCTTTACATCCGCGAGACGGCGACCGCGCTGCCGAAGGCGGTGGAAAGCTGATGCCAACGGCGGATGCGCTCGTCATCGGCGCGGGGCCAGCCGGCATCAACGCCGCCTACGCCTTGCGCCAAGCCGGGCTCGACTATCGCGTCATCGACCGCTCGCAAACGCTGGCGGTGACCTGGAACAGCCTCTATCCCTCGCTGCGTCTGAATACTTCGCGCTTCTTCAGTCAGCTGCCGGGCCGCAATTTCCCGCTGCATTGGGGCATCCACCCCACCGCGAAACAGTATTACCGCTATTTGGTCGATTGGGTGGCTGATCAGCAGTTGCCGGTCGAGCACGGGATTGAAGTGTATCGCGTCGCGCCACGAGAAGACGGTCTCTGGCAAGTGGAGACGAGCGCAGGCATCGAGACATACCGCGCCGTCATCCCGGCCACCGGCGTCTTCGATAATCCGCAGCTGCCTGATATCCCGGGCATGGATCGCTTCGGCGGCGAGATTCTGCATTCGCGCGATTTTCGCCATCCCGATCAGGCGCGGGGGAGACGGACGATGGTGGTCGGCAACGGACCGAGCGGCACCGATATCGCAGTGGCGGCGGGGGATGTGGCGGCCGGCGGCTTTGCCTGGCTCGCCATTCGCAGTGGCGTTGACCTGCGCCCACGCTATCCCTACGGGCTGCCGCGCCACGCCTGGATGATGTTGGGCGAGCGCCTGCCGGAGCGCGCCTGCGTCTGGCTGCAGCGGAAGACAGGCGCGGTCAAATACAACGCCGGCGACTTCGGCGTTTGGGAAGCGCCGCCCCGCACCGGCGCCGGCACCGGTTATCGCGGACCCGAACTGCTGAACGCGCTGCGCCAGGGGCAGGTCGTGCCAGCGAGGCATCCCGTCAGCTTCGACGCGCGCGGCGCAACCCTCGCCGATGGGACGTATATCGAGTTGGACGTGGTGATTATGGCGACCGGTTTCCTGCCAGTCTTGCACAAATATCTCGACATTGAACTGCAATACAGCACCGAAATGTATTATCCGGAAACCAGCTGCGATTGGGATATCGGACCGAACGGCATCCGCGGCTGGCCCCTGCGCGATGTAAGCGAGCATCCCAACGGACGCGGCGTGCTCGGGCATAAGGGGCTGTATCTGGTGGGCGTCTTTTACAAAGGGCGCGGCGCATTTTATAATATGCGAGCCGAAGCAGCCATCGCCGCCGAGCAGATCAATTCCCAACTGGCGCGGCGTCAGTTTCTAGCGCGCGCCGCCTGATCCGCCTCATGCGCCGCAGCTGGCTAGGCTTGACCGCGCTGATTCTTCTGGTCACGCTGGCTTTGATGCTGCTGCGCTTTATGCTGGCGCCCCTCATCCCCGCGCCAATCGTCGCCTATATGACGCTGGAGACGGGATTACCAGTCGTCATCGTGCAAGATCTCAATCACCGGCTCAAGAAGCGCCTGGATTTCGATTACTTCACCGATCCCTCGTTTTCGCCTGATAGCGCGCGCCTGGCGCTGACCTCGTACTTGAACTTCGGCAGCGATATCGTCACATACGATTTGCGCACGAGCCAGCTGCGCAGGCTGACGGCTTCCGTCGCCATCGCCGAATCACCCGCCTGGTCGCCCGATGGCGCCTTTATCGCCTACGCCAGCAATCACGAAGGCGACAACAACATCTACATAATCCGCCCTGATGGCAGTGACGAGCGGCGCGTCACCCATAGCCGCGCCGGCGACCGCCAGCCAGCCTGGTCGCCCGATGGCGCTTCAATCGCCTTCAGCTCGAATCGTGGCGGCGGCTGGAATCTCTACCGCATCGACTTGGCATCTGGCGACCTCCAGCAGTTGACCGACCACCACACGCCCGATACCTCGCCAGATTGGTCGCCCGATGGCGCCCGAATCGTCTTCGCTTCCGGGCGCGCTGGCGCTTCGGCGATTTATCTGCTTGATTTGGAGACGTTCAAGGTAGAGCCGCTGGTGGTGGATTCGCGTTATGATAGCCTGCCCAAATGGATGCCGGATGGCAACGCGGTCACCTTCGCCCGCTCGGTCGATGGCGTCTCGCGGATCATGCGTATTGATTTGGCGACGGGCGAATTGACCCGGCTGGGTCTTGGCGAGGTCAGCGCGGATTCGCTGGCTTGGGCGCGGGGATAAGCTGAAGCAACGCATGGTCATTGTCGCGCCGTATTTTCAAAACATCAGGTTTTGCGGTATATTCCTATTATGTGTTGGCGTTTACTAAGGCGAATAACATGACAGCAGAGACGGCACTTAGATTAGGTCAAGAGTCAAACGGCGTATTCTCGAACGTGCGTACTCTAGAATGCCCGCCTCCAACTTTGCCTTCCGCCTTAACACTTAACAAACGCATCAAAATGGACGGTTTGGAACTTCTCGGCATGCTTGATGACAACACAATACCGGCCGCATTTTTCGACCCGCAGTTTCGCGGGGTTTACGACAAGATGAAATACGGCAACGAGGACACGAGCCGAAACCATGTCCGAGTGAAGCTGCCACAAATGTCAGAAGAAGTCATCATCAAGTTTACAAGGGAAATCGGGCGTGTCTTGATTCCTTCCGGCCACCTGTTTCTGTGGATGGACAAGTTCCACTTATGTACGGATTTCCGCAACTGGATCAGCGGTACAACCCTCAGCGTTGTTGACATGCTGACATGGGACAAGGGAAAGATGGGACTAGGCTACCGTACGCGGCACCAAACAGAGTTCTGCGTGATTATCCAGAAAGAACCACGTCGAGCTAAGGGAGTCTGGACAATTCGCAACATTCCCGACGTATGGCGAGAAAAGATTAAGAAAACACATCCTCACAGTAAGCCCATACGACTTCAGGGTGAGCTTATCGCGGCGACAACATCCCCCGGCGACTTGGTACTAGATCCCGCAGCCGGTTCGTTCTCAGTTATGTACGCTTGCCGCGAGCAGGGGCGGAACTTCCTTGGCTGTGACATAGAGGCGCGTGATGGCGCGACTGAGTGACATCGAAGGCAAGTCCCTTGAGCAGGCGCGCAAGGGAGCCTACGCGCGCTGTTTTGGAAATGCCGAGTTAAGTCGATTGCTTAGTCGAGTTCAGAGTCTAATAATCAAGAATGGAAATGAACTGGAGAAGCTCGTCACCGATCTTATGTCTGACAAGCTGATCCACGACGTCGACGAGTTTCTTAGCGCTCAAATCATGGATATTGGAGTTAGGGTAGCGACAAAGAAGGCTTTGAAGAAATGTTCGTCTTTGAAGGGAGACGGGATTGAACCCGACTTCATTGTCTTTGATCGGAAACGCCATTCACAAGACTGTTACGTTGTAGAACTCAAGGACGGTCACGAATTTGACACTAAGTCTTCCGAGAAAGAGCAGCAGAATCTTGTCGATTTCCTAGCCGCAAATGATACGACGCTGCAATTTTACAATTGCCACGGGAAGATTTGCGGCTTCAACGCAAATACGAGAGAAGAAATTCAAATCGGATTTAAGCGCAAAATAAGCATAGAAGAGGCTATGACCGGAAGAGAATTCTGTGAATTGGTCGCTATTGATTATGACCAGATTATTTCGCATCGGTCAGCCGACAGAGTGGCCAACTACGATAGTTTTCTGAGCGATCTTCTGGACATACCTTCGGTGCAAAGCGATATACACAGGAAACTTACAGACTGACCGCCAGCATTCTTTAATGTTTTCTTCGGTGTCATGTGAAAGTCAGTCTCGCTCTACCCCACCCCGAGACGCCAGCCTACTCCCTCTTGGCGCGCGCGAACGACGGCGGATCGGTATGGCGAATCTCGGTGATGTGAATCCAGTCTTCCGAATGCTCCTCGACCAGGTAGACGCCCGGTATCGAGATGATGCCGAAGACGAGCCGCACAATCGTCGTGCCGACAAAAGCGGCGGCGAACTGATCACCCGACCAGTCGCCGAGGAAGGCGATCGCCAGGAAGATGATGCGGTCGAGCGGGATGCCGATTAGGTTGCTCGCCAGGACGCGCCCCCACTGATGCTCCCTGCCGAAGCGATTCACCCAGCGCGTGTATATTTCGGTGTCGGCCAATTGCGACAAGACCGAGGCGACGACAGCCGCCAGCAGGTAGCGCCATTCCGGCGTCAGCAATTGACCGAGGGCGGCGCTCTCCTCCGGCGTCATTTCCGGCGGCAGACCCGTTATGATCGCGAAGAAGGCTTGCGCAAGCAGATAGATTATGGCGGCGGCGATGATGAGCGTGCGCGCGACGTAGGGGCCGGCCAGCTTGTGCGCCATATCGCGCAGGGTGAAGGTCAGCGGATAGGCGATGGAAAAGGCGCCCACGCTGAAGCCGAACAGGGTCAGGCTCCGCAGGCTGGAGATATCGGCGACCATTTGCGCCGCCACGTAGGCGACGCTGACGAGAATCAAAATATGGAGATTTCGGATGGACATCATTCCCTCCAAATTAGGTCAATTGCATATTGTTCATCGTACAAGATTTTGAATGGATTATGCAAGAAGCTGCCCCGCCTGCACAGACAGGGAGTGATGAATTTCATTGATAGCGCGACAAACCCCCATCCCCCGGCCCCCACAAGGAGGGAAGGGGAGTTTTGCAAGGAATTACGGGCTTTTGAAGTCCCTCCCTCATTTTGGGGGAGGGATTTAGGGTGGGGGAAACGAGGGATATATCAACACATTCACCACTCCCACAGACAGCCGCGCGCCAGCCCACATTGGATCATTTGGGACATCTCATTCAAACGTAAGACCTTCTCATTACTGCCTCTGTGTTCTCTGTGTTTCCTCATTTCGGCGGTCAGTGTCTACGCGACCCTCTGTGGCGAAATCATTCGCCTTTCTCGACATCGGGCGGCGCCTTCTCCTTCTGGCGGTACTGCCGCTCGCGTTCGAGCAAGGCGCGCTTGCGCTCCAAGCCCCAGCGGTAACCGCCCAGACTATTATCCGCCCGGATGATGCGATGACAGGGGATGACCAGCGCGACTGGGTTGCGCGCGCAGGCCTTGGCGACG
Source organism: Chloroflexota bacterium (assembly GCA_028875185.1). GTDB lineage: Bacteria > Chloroflexota > Anaerolineae > Aggregatilineales > Phototrophicaceae > UBA6055. The sequence continues at coordinate 18,224 of JAPPFH010000092.1, forward strand.
GCGCGGCTGGCGGTCGGTTTTCCGATTGCGGCGGCGACCTCGCTGTAACTGCGTGTCTCGCCAACGGGAATCGCCTGCAATTCCCGCCAGACTTTCAGTTGGAAGGTGGTGGCGCGCAGATCCAGCGGCAAACTGATATCCGGCTGCCAGCCTTCGAGATACGCGATGATCCGCCCCACCCAGTAGCCGACGCCGTCGTCATCGCGGATGCGCTCGGCGCGGTGAAATTCGGCCTCGAAATCGGCGATGAGCGGCGCGGACGCGTCGCCCAGGCTCAGCTTGCAGATACCTCGTTCGGTCACCGCGACCAGCAGGCAACCCAGCGGGCAGGGCACGGCGCTATAGAAGACCGTCATGCCGGCGCCACCCTTGCGATAAGCCGTCGGCGTCATGCCGAGCTTTTCGTCGCTCTGTTCATACAAGCGGCTTGACGAATTGTAACCGGCGCCGTAGATGGCATCGGTGACGCGCTCGCCCGCGCGAATCTGCGCCTTGAATTCTTCCAGCCGCAAGTTGGCGGCATATTCGCGCGGCGATATGCCGGTCGCCCGTTTGAAGACGCGCTGCAAATGATAGGGACTCAGATGAAAGCGCGCGCCCAAAGCGGCCAAGCTGACCTTCTCCGGATGGATCTCCTGCAAATATCGGCAGACATCCGCCACCAGTTCCGCCGGATACGCTTTCGATTCCGCGATCATGCCGCGCCGCCCCTCGTTTCGTGTTCAGTAAGCAAATCTTAAACCCAGCGGACCCGAGAGACACTCTGATTCTTGCGCGGATAGCTGGCAAGCAAATCGCAAGGGCAAGGCCTACGGGATATGCTTCCCCTTGAATCTTCGGGGGGATTGAGGGGGTTGCCGTCAGTCCTCGCCCCAGGGCCGGACGAGTCGCTCCGGCTCGACGCCGAGCGCATCGGCGACGCGATTGATGTAGTTGAAGAAGCCGATAATCTGTGTCGCGTCGTGAATGGCGACATCATCCAGGCCGGCCGCCCGCAGGCGCGCAATATCGGCTTCGCCCATCTCGGTGGGCGCGAGCGTCAATTTCTCGGCGTAGGCGCACAAGGCGCGATCGGCGTCGTTCAAAGACGCCGTCCGCCAGTCGCGCGCGATCGCCTCGACGAACGCGTCAGCCGCTTCATCATCGGCGAAACCTTCGACCTCAGCCCGGAGGTCATGCGCATGCGAGCGGATTCAGTAGACGCAGTGGTTGGCTTTGCTGACCACGACGGCGAGCATCTCGCGCTGCGCCCGCGACAAAGGCGACTCGGCGAACATGGTCGCGCCGTACATTTCCATGGACGACTTCATCACGCGCCCGTTCAGCGACATGATCTGCACGATGTTCCAAACGCGTCCGGCGCGGGCGACCGCTTTTTCCAGTTCTTTCTTGAGCAAGCCGGTGGCTTGGTCGATGGTGATCTGTTTGATGTAGGGCATGGGCAATTGCCTCGTTAGATTAGGTCGGGCGGTTGAATGCAGCCGTCGCTGACGAGTTCGCCCGGCTCCGGATAATCGGGCGGAATGCCCGGCGCGGTGACCAGCTCGCCGGCTTTGATTCTGGCGGCGACTTCAAAGTTGAGCGCGAGCAATTGTTCGAGGATGTCGCGGTCGGGGTCGAAGCCGTAAGCGGCGAGCACGGCTTGGTCGAGGGCGTCGTGGAGGTCGCGGAGGGGATTCGTTCCGGGTAAATTAAGTGTGCGGTACATATCGCGCAAGGTCAGCCCTGATTCGCTCTTTTCCATTTCCTCGCGGCGATATTCATGCAGAGCGCGTCCGGCGTCGGCGACAGCTTTGATTCGATCGGGCGCGGGATGCTGGGGAAAGGGGAATGTATCGAATACGCTGTGGGGCGTGTATCGCCAATCTGACTTCAGTGTAGAAGACTTCTCAACGAACCATTGCCAATGCGCGTTCGATTGCAGTATGCCGAAGGTGTAGTCATCACGGAAAGCGAAGACTTGGAGTGAGGAATCCGGTCGAACAGCAGTTGACACGAAGTCAAAAATTGGCCGTTTTGTTACGCGGGAACAGCAAATGTAGCGATCAATGTAGGCCATTCTCTCGGTCATGGCAATTCGGCTTGCGGTATGCAACCACCATTTATTGAGCCGATCTTGATGATAGTTGCTTGTTTTTGAGCTAGGATTGCTTAATAGCGCCGCTTCATTCTCCTTGATTTCGTTGGCGGCATTAGCGCGTCGGTCGGGCAATACATTTGCCGCAACAATTTCATACGGACTTGAGAATTCGAGAATTTCAATACTGTCGTACATGAAGAAGTCAATGATCCAACGGCGCGGACTCCCCATTGGCTGACCGAGCAAATCATCTCCGATCAAAAAGGGCAAGACCACATCCCGATTATTCCGGTCGTCTCGAATCAAGGCTTCAGCCAGTTCGCTCTCAATAATGAAACCGTCGTTTCCCGGAATGATGCCTTGAAACACATGCTTTGGACTCGTGTTAGATTTCAGCTTGCGCGCACCGCTTACATCCGTCTTCTCTGATAACGAAGGTGTTATTGTGTCATTCCGCACTCTGCGAAAGACGTATTCGCCCTCTTCATTCTGCTCGATGAAAATGTGCAAGTGACTTGGTGAAATCGGCGCTTCGCCCCTTGACCAATTCGCAATGGAAACGTGTACATTCGCCTCACCGGACCACGGCATAGACGAAACCGCATCATAAATCACGCCGCTATTCGCGACAATGTAATCAAGGCTGCCAATACGTGAATAGTTTTGGCGGATCGTATTTGTGCCAACCAGACCAGCGCGAGCCCCCGGTTTCATGTTGTCATGTGTTTTGCGAAACCAGTAGACACAGTAATCCGCCCGACCAGGTACGTCGGCGTATTTCTCACGAACCTCACTCATATACGCGATGCCCCGTTCCTTGCGAGTTTCGTTCGCGCCCAAATAAGGCGGATTGCCAATGCAGGCGTCGAACTCGACCCATTCGTTGAAAAGCGCGTCCTCGGCTTTGATGTTGTCGTCGAGGTTGTCCAATGGCAGAGGGTTCTCATCCGTGTCAAATTCGTCGACCGCCAGCTTCTTGGCAATCATCATCGAGACCTTCGCCAGCTCGACCGCGAATTCGTTGATGTCGTAGCCGTGAAACTGATTGGCTGTCACGCGCCGCTGTAGCTGCGAGAGGTCGCCGCCCAGTTCGGCTATCTGATCCCGCAGCTCCGATTCCAGCGCTTTCATCTCGCGGTAGGCGACGTAGAGAAAATTGCCGGAGCCGCAAGCCGGGTCTAGTACAATGTAATCGCAGAGTTGGTCATAGAGCGCTAGAGCGTCGGAAAGCGTGTTTACGCTTTCGATATCGTTGCGCCAGGGCTCGGCGATGACAGGGTCGACGATGCGTTTGATGTCAAGTTCGCTTGTATAGTGCGCGCCTTCGCGATGTCGCTCTCGCTTATCCAAACTGTATTCGAAGATGTTGCCGAATATCGCCGGTCGGATCTTGGACCAGTCTTCACTGGCAGCTCGTTCAAGCCAATTCATTTGATTGGCCGACAGCGAGAGCGGATGTATTTCTTGAAAGATTCCGCCATTGAAGTAATCCACATTGTGAAAGCGTCCGCTGCGGCGCTTGTGGCGCGGATAGTTCATCATGGTAAAAAGCAATGCCATGAGGTCATGCGCATTATCGGACTTTCCACTTCCATATTTGCTATCGTGCAAGATGTTTGGCAGGGTCTCTTCCGGTAGCAATCCCACATCTTCCGCAAACAGCGCCACCATACACTGAAGGGTGAATCGTTGAGCGATTTCACCGCCAAGTTCGTCCGCTAAAGAATGATAGAGTTCCGTCAAAAGAAAAGCCGCCTCCTTAGTGACTTGTACCCGGTTCTCTTGAAAAACTGGCGAGCGAGATGAGTCCCGAATCAAGAACTCAAGCGCTCCACGGCGTTTAGTAATCAACTCTTCAAGTTTGAGCCTATCTACTGGATCGTAATACTGCTCATAAAAGTCGTAGATCCAAATTTCATCAAAGTTGCACAGGAGGGCGTAACGTGGGCGGATCTGTCCGTCGAGGCTTTTCCAGTATTCTTCCAATTGCACATAATGCTTTTTGAGATTTTCGCCGCGCTTTTTCATTTCGATAAGGACGCGCTTGGGAATCAAATAGTCAGCGAAAGAGACGGTCGTCTTCCCGTTGCGCCGGCGCCGGACCCGCGTCTCATAACGACCGCCTGCTTCGATTGCGCCGTCGTGGCCAAAGGCGCGCATCAGATGATCGAGAAAAATCTGCGCTTCGCCTTTTTCGTCGCCCCTAATATGTTCCCGCCACCAATCGACGAACTCGCGCAGTCTTTGTTCTATCGACATCGACTCTCCTTCCAATAGAACAATTGTATCGCAAGACCCATAAGTCGCGTATAGAAAAAGCGCGCCATCGCGACGCGCTCCCAACAGATCCAGTTGAGCGAAAGCCTACTTCCGCAGCCGCGGATCCAGCGCGTCGCGCAAGCCATCGCCGATGAAGTTGACGCAGAGCACGGTCAGCGAGATCAGCAAGCCGGGCCAGAAAACCAGCGTCCAGGTGATCGTCAAGTAATCCTTGCCGTCGAAGAGCAAGCGGCCCCAAGTTGGGAAATCAGGCGGGAAGCCCAAACCGAGGAAGGACAGCGCCGATTCGGTGATGATCGCGCTGGCGATGCTAAAGGTGGCGGCGACGATGACCGGGCTCATCACGTTGGGCAGGATGTGGCTGCTGAGAATCCGGCCGTCTTGCGAACCGACGGCGGTGGCCGCGGTGATGAACTCGCGCGATTTCACCGTCAGCACTTCGCCGCGCACCAGCCGCGCAGTCGGCATCCATTGCAAGCCGCCGATGACCGAGACCATCAAGATGAAGACGCCGCCTTCTACGCCAAAGGTCGATTTCAGCGGCTCGCGGAAGAGCATCATCAAGACCAGCAGCAGCGGCAACTGCGGCAGGGCAATGAAGATATCGGTCATGCGCATCAGGGGATTATCGAGCCGGCGAAAATAACCCGATGCCAAGCCAATCACCGTGCCAATCGTGATCGATACCAGCATAGCGGAAATCCCAATCATGAGCGAGACGCGACCGCCCTGCAGCGCGCGGGCCAGCGTGTCTCGCCCGAGGCTATCGGTGCCCCAGGGATGTTCGGGCGATGAAACCTGATAGGCGACGGCGAAATTGATGTATTCGGGGTCCAGCGTCCAAAACAGCGGTCCCAACAATACGCCGAGGATAATCACCGCCAGGACGCCGATGGCGATCATCGCCAGCTTGTGCTTGCGAAATTGATTCCAGGCATCGCCGACAAAGGTGCGCGCCTGTTGCATTTCAGCCACTTCGAGTTGCGCCGGTTTTATCTTCGCTTTCGCGGTCATAATTTCAGCCTGTCATTCCGTCTAGGTGTAGGTGACGCGCGGATCGAGAATACCGTAGAGGACATCGGCGACGATATTAAACAGCACGACGAGTACGGCGAATATGAAGGTTACCGTCTGCACTGTCGGCAGGTCACCGCCCTGAATCGCAATGATTAAGTACTGGCCGATGCCATTGATGCGGAAAATCTGCTCGGTGATGAGGGCGCCGGCAAAGATGCCGGGGATGCCCAGCGCGATCAAGGTGACCACCGGGATTAGACTGTTGCGCACGACATGACGGCCAACGACCACCCGTTCGGTCAAGCCTTTGGAGCGGGCTGTGCGGATGAAATCCTGCTGCAAGTTCTCCAGGGTGGAGGCGCGCGTGTAGCGGCTCATCTGTGCCGTTGTATACAGCGTTAAAACGGTCACCGGCATAATCATTTGATTGAGCTGCTGCCTCAAAGTATCGATATCGGTGACGACTAGCGTGGTGTCATACACCGAATCGAACCACTTCAGATTCACGCTGAAGACGATGATGAACATCAAACCAGTGAAGAAAGTCGGCACCGAGAATCCCACCATCATCAGGAATGTGCCAACTTGGTCAAAAATCGAGTATTGCCGATAGGCTGAATAGATGCCTACCGGTACCGCAATCAATACACCGAGAATATAAGACGAGCCAACCACCCAGAGCGTTTGCGGCAAGCGCTGGGCGATAATGTCGATCACCGGGCCGCGCGTCGCCCAGGAGATGACGCGCGCGCGCTCTTCCGAGCCGGGAAAGGTGATGCCGAAAGACGTTTCGATTAGGTTCAGAGGTTCGGCGATGAAAAATTGATTCAGCCATTTGATATATTTGACGACGAAGGGGTCGTCGGCGCCGAGGGCTTCGCGGACCTTCGCCCGCACCTCGGGCGGGATGGTCATCGGCAAGTTGCTGGTGGGATCGCTGGGAGATAAGTCTACAATCGCAAAAATAATGAAACTAATAACAAGAATAGTTGGAATTGCGGTAAGGAGCCTTCGTACAAAATACTTGCCCATGGGTCTGTCCTTTGCTGTATCGCTCTACATCAGTGAGCTGTAGGGGCGTTTCGCCGAAACGCCCGTCGGCGTTCAATGCAGCACGAGGTCTGCCCTATTCTCGTCGTAAAGGGAATCCTCCGTCCAGCGCGACGGATTCAAGATAATGTACTCTCGAATGGCTTGAAGCGATTTCTCGTTGCGAACAATGTGGTCGTAGTAGTTGCGTTGCCAGACCGGAAGGTCGCAGTATTCTGCCAAATCGTGAACACGTCTGGCTACACTGCCTTTGAATCGTCCGACGATTGCGCCCAGCGACCCTGACTTCAATTTTACTGAGTTCTGTTTGACAGAAGCGGCAGGCGCATCTCGCTGATTCGCACGACTGTTTTCACCAAGAATCGCAATAATTCCATGCAAATGACTGGGCATCAGGACAAAAGCATCCAATCTGACATAATCACGCAACACCGCCGTCCTTTGCCATTCCTCAATGATGATTTTGCCAATGGCGTTTGGCATCATCGCTCCATCCGCAATTGACCCAAACAAGTTCGCGTGACGGTATGCGCAGATCGTAACAAAGTAGACACCGTTTTGGCTGTAATCATAACCACTTAATCGCAATAAACGGCGTGTTTGCATATAGTTTGCGGGCGTTTCGGCGAAACGCCCCTACAGAATCTGAACAAGTCCCCTTCCCTCAATTCGGAGGGAAGGGGTACATGGAGTGGGGTGAATGACGCTTTACATATCGGCGCGATACCAGTCCTCGATGTTCCACATTTCCGAATCCCAGCCGTTGATGTCCACGCCGCCAAGTGAATTGGCATAGGCGGACGAGGCCGAGGAACGGTAAACCAATGGAATCAGCGCGTATTCCTGGACCAGGATGTCATTCAAACGAATGATGACAGCCGCGCGCGCGTCTTGGCCCGCGGTCTGGCTCAGTTCGTCAAGAGCGGCATCATAGTCAGCATTGCAGAAACGAATGATGTTGGAGCCGGTCCAGTTATTGTCGGGACCCGGGGCTTGCCCGCAGCGATTATTCGAGAGCAGGCTCTCCATATCGGGGGATGACGAACCGGTGGTGTACATCTCCACATCGGAGTAGAACTTCTGGTAGGTATCGGGGCTGGCCGGATCGCCACCGAAGAAAACGCCAGCATCGATATTGCGCAGCTCGGTATCAATGCCGATTTCGCCCCACCATTGCTTGATTAGCGCCTGCGTGTTTTGGCGAACGGCATTGGTGCTGGTCTGATATTGTACGCGCAGGGCATGCCCCATGTATTCGCGTATGCCATCACCGTCAGAGTCGACCACGCCAGCTTCGTCCAGAACCGCGTTGGCGCCGGCAATGTCCTGATCGCAACTGGTGTTCGGCGAGACATTGGATGCCGGTGAATTGATGAAATTGCAGGTCGCTTTCCCCGAGCGGCCGTACAACTGCTCGGCGAGGATGTTGGTGTCGATGGCCATGGACATCGCCTGGCGGACAGCTTTGTTGCTGAGGAAGGGATGAGCGTTGCTGCCATCTGCCATGTAGACCGAACGATTGGGGTTATCCGGGTTGACATCGGTGCCGTTGATCCAGATGGTTTCGATCGCTTGCCCGTATGCGACCACCACTTGCCCATTACCAGCCGCTTCCATCGAGTCCAAGACAGCCGGCGCAATCTGCAAGTTCCAGGCGTAATCGGCTTCACCCGTTTCCAGCACCGCGCGCGCGGCCGATTCGGCGTCGCCGCCGCCCTTGAAAACGACGCGGTCAAACGCTGGCTTGCCCATATCGGCGTCGCGATAGTTGGGGTTGCGGACGTAAGTAACCACATCATTGGGGCGGAATTCCTCAACAATGAATGGACCCGTGCCTACCGGCGCGAAGTTCGCGTCGCTGCAAGCGGCCATCTCGGCGCCGATGCACTCGCCAAATTGCGCTTTCTGCAAGATGGGCTGGATGTGAGAAACAAAGGGACGGAAGGGATTCGGCTTGGGCGCGTCAAAGGTAACCGTTACCGAGTGCATGCCCATCGCTTCCACACTGACTACGCCAACGAACTCATCGGCTTGGACGCAGCCAGCTTCAGGATGGGTGCAGTATTCCCAAGTGAAGACGACGTCTTCGGCGGTGAAAGGCGAGCCATCCGACCAAACAATGTCATCACGCAGGTTCCAGGTGATGGATGTCAGGTCTTCGCTGATGCCGCCGTTTTCCAGGGTGGGAACCTCAGACGCCAAGTTAAGATTCAGCGATCCGTCCGGCGCCCAATTCGCTAGAGGCTCCAATACGATAGCCGAGGCATCGATATCCTTGGTGCCACCGGAGAGGTAGGGATTCAGGATCGACGACGCCTGCCAATACAAGATTTGAACTTCGCTCATGTCTTGTGTAAGCGCGACACCGCCGAATGACGAAATCGTCAAAACCACTATCAATAAAAGGGTGAGTTTGGTCTTCATGTTCTCCTCGCTGAATTAAACTGAACTGTGCAAAAGAATCGCGAAACAGATTATACCAATCATCAGCGCCATTTGGCAACTCTAATCAAATCTACAGTAGATTGCCGCGTTTTTCGCCGATTCTGGCCAGCGCCGCCTTAGCTTTTACGGTTGGCGCTCCAAATGCGGCCGCCGCAGCAGGTTGATCAGGATAGCCAGGATGACCTTGAGCATGTAATAGACCGAGCGCAGCGGGGTAATTGAGGAGTCGCCGTGCTGGCGCGGGATAAACTTGACCGGCGCCTCCACCTGGCGCAAGCCGCAGCGCTGCAGCATTAGAATCGCTTCCGGCTCCGGGTAGTCGTGGGGAAAAGCCTGGGCAAAGAGGCTGATGGCGCGGCGATTGAAGGCGGCGCAGCCCGAGGTGGGGTCGGTGACGCGCTGGCCGATGATCATTGTGAGCAGGCTGGCCAGAATGGCGCTGCCCAGCCGGCGCGGCAGCGGGGTGCCATAATCGCCGCGCGCGTCTATGAAACGCGAGCCGATGACCACATCGACATCGGCTGAGGCCAGGCGCGCTAACAGATCGAGGTTGTTCGATGGCTCATGCTGGCCATCGCCGTCGTTGCGCAAGACGATGTCATAATCGCGCAAGAGCGCGAATTGAAAGCCGGCTTGCACCGCCGCGCCGATGCCGAGATTATAGGGCAGCTCCAGCACTTGCGCGCCGGCGCCCCGCGCTTCCGCCGCCGTGTTGTCGCGGGAGCCATCGTCAACGACCAGCACATCGACTTCGGGCAGGCGCTCCACAATGCCGCGCACCGCGCGCGCGATGTTCCGCCCTTCGTTCAGCGCGGGCAATATAACCAGGATGCGCGCTTGGTTCATCAGGTTAACCTCCTTCGAGGTCGGCGCGTCCAATGAAGGTCGGATCGCATTGCGGGATAATCGCTTCAATATCGGCGGCGAATCTTTGAGTCGCGGTCTGTAAGGCGAGCCGCAGGCCGGGCTCCAGATAGCCCATGGCGCGCGCGCAGTTGCCGAGCAGAATCTGGGCGTAGCCAGCCCAGTAGTAGTGCTGCGGGTTATCGCTGCCCAATTCAATCGCTTTGGCAAACGAGGCAGCCGCATCGTCGATTGAGCCGAGCCTTTCCTGCGCGCGCCCCAGCATGAAGTGGCAATAGAGATAGCGCGGGTTCAGGTCGATGCAATCCTGGAGATAACGCATCGCCTGCGCCGGATTGCCCTCGAAGCTCACCGCGATCTCGCCCAAACGAAAGAGCGCGTGCGGATTATAGGGATCGGCGTCAACGACCTGCTGCAAGAATTCCTGCGCGGTTTCGTAATTGCCAAGATCCTTTTCTATGATGGCGATATCGACGGCGATATAACTCATGTTTTGCGCCAAGCCGTAAGCCCGCTTGAAATCTTCGAGCGCGCCGGCGAAGTCATTACGATTCCACTTGAGCAAGCCGCGCGCGCGAATGCCCTCAGCGCTATCGGGCTGGTCTTCCAGCAAGTCTTCCAGCAGCAGGTCGGCGCGCTCCGCCTGCCCCAGGCTGCTGTATACTTCCGCCAGATAGGCTATAGCGCGGCTGTTGGCCGGGTCGAGCTCCTGCGCGTATCGGGCTTTCGCCAGCGCCTCGGCCGCGCGCCGATCCCAATCCAGCGCCCAGGCGTAAATCGCCCAAGCCTCGGCGTCAAAGGGGTCGGCATTGACCGCCCGCTCGCCATATTCGACCGCCTCGCCATAGCGGCTTTCGTTGATCAAGCCCAAGGCGATGCGGCGATAAACTTCGACTGAATTGGGCATGGAAGCGGCGATGTTGATATACAGGTCGGTCGCTTCGTCGAGCGCGCCGCCGAGCCAGTAATTGTTGGCTTCGCCCAGGCTGTTGCGCGGGTCAAGCGTCGGCGTGGGTTCGGGCACAGCCATAGTCGCCGCGGTATCCTCGAGCTCGCCGATGAAGTCGAAGACCGCGCTCTGCACGATGGGCGCCAGCGTCGCCTGATTGAGAATGACAGCGATGCCGATTGCGATCAGCGCCAGCATCAGCAGATAAAAGGCGAGCCGGCGGCAGCCGATGATGCTGCGCCGCTGCACGCCTTGATATTTCTTCGGCGTCCGAATCTGCATGTGCGGAGACCCTCACCTCGCCTATTGCGGCTTGCATGGGCGAGCCACCGGCTCCCCCCTACAGCGTTCACGCGGCGGGCGAATCACAGAGCGGCGCAGACACTCGTTATCAGCCGCCCCTAGAGCGGAACCAGTTCGAAAAACGCGCTCAGATCGGCCAGCAGGAAGTCGGGCTCGCTGCCCGCCAGCTGTTCGCGCGCTACGTAACCGGTGCAGACGGCGACCGCGATCGCGTCAATGGCGCGCGCCGCTTTGACATCATCAGGCGTATCACCAATGACAACGACATCGCTCCCATTGATCGGCCGGCCGGCTTGTTCGCCCGCCCGCCGCAAGGCCAGCCGCGTCAGATCATCGCGCTCGGCCGATTCATTGCCGAAGGCGCCCAGCGGGAACCAGCCCCGATCATAACCAGCCATTTCCAGTTTGATCGCCGCCGTCTTGGAGGTATTGCCAGTGACCAAGCCGAGCAGCGCATCTTCGCGTTCGCGCAATGCGCCGACCAGTTCCAGCGCATGAGGGATAGCCTCCGCCTGATAGCGTCCGCGGAGCGCGCGCATGTGCCGCGCCATGACCGTCTCGTAAGCCGGCATCGCCCGCCCGACCTCGTCCGATGTCACGCCATAAGGCGCCAGCAATTCGGCGACGATGCGCCAGTCAGTCTTGCCGCCAAAGACGTGATTATCGAGATCGCCGGTCCGGCCGAAACACTCGAGCATGGCTTGCCGCTTGGCGTGACGTCCAATGCCGCGGCTGATGAGCAGCGTGCCGTCAATATCGAAGAGGACAAGTTTCATGCGCCCCCCACCCACATGGAAATCTGTAGGGGCTACCCATCGGGTCGCCCGCCGATTCGAATGCTGCCACAACTATTCGACGCCCTCCATGACGATGAATGAGGCTTGCGCCGCGCCCTCGCGCAGCTTGATCGCCGCCTGGTATTCGTCCGAATTGTACATGCGCCGCGCCGCCTCAATGCTGTCGAATTTGAGCAGGACGATGCGTTCGGGCGAATCGGGTCCCTCAAGGATGACCTTGTCACCGCCGCGGATGATGAATTCTCCGCCGAACTTCTCAACGATGGCGGGCGTGAGCTTCATGTATTGCTGGTACTGCGCCATGTCGGTCACGGTGGCGCGGACCAAGAGGTAGGCGGGCATCGTTCGCTCCTTAGTCGGGCTTTGCATTTGCCCACATGATAACGCTTATCGCTGCATTGAAGTAGGGCTGGCGCTCGCCCCACCCTAAATCCCTCGCCCAAAATGAGGGAGGGACTTTGACTACACACGGTGAGGAATTATAATCGTTGCGCGAGGGGGTGGATGTGTCCCGGTGGATGCCCCGGTCTTCAAAACCGGTGAGCGGTTGCGCAGCGCAGGCGCTGGTGGGTTCGACTCCCATGCACTCCCGACTTGGTTGATCTGTTTCTTAAGGATCCAAGAACATGAGCAAGAAAAAAGCAGTACTGGCGAGAGTGTTCGAAGATTGTATCAAGAAGGGCGAAACTGTCTTTCACAATAGTTACGTTAAAAAAGTCTCGGAAGAAATGGGATTTGGCAATCAGTACGACGCAACGAAACTGGACAGGTTAGCAAAGTATCCAGACATCATTAACCAAAAAGGATACTTTCTCATTCACTTGGGTAAAGGCTATCATCGGTTCGTGCCGAATCAATCTCTAGGTT
>JAPPFH010000131.1 GCA_028875185.1 Chloroflexota bacterium
GACACTGCACTACGGCAAGGGGCCGGGTCACGTAGACATAGACCTTCGGGGATGGGGGTTTGTCGCGCTATCAATGAAATTCACCACTCCCCAGGCTGAGCGCAATGATTGACAGGCTTCGCCATCATCAGTACGATACACGCGCCATCGCTTGCGCAAACACAGGCTCTGAAATAAGGAACACCGGTTCATGCCGAAAGTGACGAAACACAACGCTACTGAAAGCCGAAAGGCGGACCACATTCGCATAAACCTCGAAAACGATGTGCAGTTCCCGCGCTTGAAAACCGGGCTGGAGCGCTATCGTTTTCTCCATGAGGCGCTGCCCGAACTACACCTTGATGAGATAGACACGACCACTCAATTCTTGGGCAAGGAATTGGCGGCGCCAATTCTTATATCATCAATGACTGGCGGGACGGCGGTCGCGCAGGCGATCAACCGCAAGCTCGCGCGCGCTGCGCAAGCGCATCGTATAGCGATGGGCTTGGGGTCGCAGAGAGCCGCCATTGAAGACTGCGTATTGTCGAGCAGCTTCCGCGTTCGTGATATCGCGCCCGACATACTGCTCTTCGCCAACATCGGCGCGGTGCAGTTGAATTACGGCTACGGACCTGAACAGTGCCAGAAGGCGATTGACATGGCCGGCGCTGACGCGCTGATTCTCCACTTCAATGTATTGCAGGAAGCAGTACAGCCGGAGGGCGATGTTGATTTCTCGGGCCTGCTGCGCAAGGTAGCGCTCGTTTGCGCAAGTCTCAAAGCGCCGGTGATCGCCAAGGAAGTCGGCTGGGGCTTTTCCGAGTCAGCCGTCCGCGGCTTGGCGGATGCCGGCGTGTCGGCAATTGATGTCGCTGGTTCTGGCGGAACATCCTGGAGCGAAGTCGAATACCACCGGGCGCCAAGCGCTTTTCACGCGCGGGTCGCCCGCAGCTTTGTCGATTGGGGCATTCCGACGGCGGACGCCATTCAGATCGCGCGCGGCGCGGCGCCCGATTTGCCGATCATCGCCAGCGGCGGCCTGCGCGATGGCATTGATATCGCCAAGAGCCTGGCGCTGGGCGCCGACATCGCCGGCTTGGCCAGCCCCTTTTTGCAAGCAGCCAGCGATACCTTTCAAGCAGTTGACGATCTGATTCGAGAACTTAGAACACAACTGCGCATCGCGATGCTCTGCACCGGCTCGCGAGATATCGCAGCGCTGAATCGAGCTGAACTGCAATTCATGAGTTGATTCCCGCGACAAACTCTCGAATCACTAGATTGCTGAGCAGCCGCCCAGACTCGCTTAGGCGCAGGCGCGCCGGCGAAACATCGAGCAGACCTGCAGCCCTAAGCTTCTGGGTAGCTTCCGGAAACATGTCTATCATGTCGCAATCGAAGCGCTCTCTAAAGCTCGCGCGATTGATGCCTTCCCGCGTCAGACGCAATCCCATCATGATGGTCTCGTATAGATCGTCGGATTCGCTGACCGGTGTAGATTTCGCCACCGCCGGCGTAAGCGATGAGGCAGCGCGATTGTCGCCAACGTTTCTAAGCGCCGCTATATATCGTTCTGGCGCCGCTATGATGGAAAAGCGGCAACCGTCATAGAAACCATGAGCGCCAGCGCCAAAGCCGATGTATTCCAGGTTGCGCCAGTACTGAAGATTATGGCGGCATGTTTTGCCGGGCTTGCGCCAATTGCTGATTTCGTATTGATCATAGTCCGCATGCGTCAGCGCCGCCGAGGCGAATTCGTACATGTCCGCGAAGAGATCGTCATCGGGCCGCGGCAGTTCGCCAGCGTCGACTTGTTGCCGCAGCCGCGTACCACCTTTCAGCTCCAAGCCATACAGGGAAAAATGATCCGGCGATAGCCGCAGCGCCAATTGAATCGTTTCCCGCCAATCCGCCAGCGTCTCCCCGGGCGAGCCGAATATCACATCGAGATTGACATTGTCAAAGCCCGCGCGCCGGGCGAACAGCATGGCGGCTTCCACTGTGTCGAAATCATGCAGCCGGTCAAACATTTGCAGGATTGCGGCATTGGCGGACTGCATCCCGATGCTCAAGCGATTGATGCCGATGGCGCGCAAGTCCCGCAGATAAACTTCGCTCAAGTCATTGGGATTCGCTTCCAGCGAAACTTCGGCATCAGCGTCAAGGCGGAATTGCCGGCCAACTTGGCTAAAGATCCGCTCGACCTGGCGCGGATTCAGCAAAGAGGGAGAGCCGCCGCCAAAGTAGACGGTGTGGACGCGCCTGTGGCTTGCTTTCCGCGCCGCGTAGGCCAGCTCACTGCAAAGCGCTTCAAGGTACGCCGGTATATGGCGCTCCATATTCGTATAGGTGTTGAATGCGCAATAACCGCAGCGAACCGTGCAGAAGGGGATATGGATATAAAGTGAAAGTTTAGACTCGCTCGGCGTCACCGCATCCGCCCCTCGAAAGCCAATGATTGCGTCATTTTCATTGGTAAAATATAATTGTGCAAGTTGTCAATCCCTGCTGGCCTAATCGGTCGCAGTAGATTTTCACGTAGGTGTCAAAACTGGCTGGGGATAACGCGGTTGCGACTATCCCAGGCGCCGCCCCATAGGCATTCGCGATGGAATTTCTCCGAAAATTGTTCGGCAGATCATCCCAAGATGTAGCGCGCGGGCGATCCGCTAGGCGGTCGGCGCATGTTACGCCAAGCCAAACGCAGCGCGTCGACATGCCGGCCAGCGAAAATTGGTCGCCGGCGCAAAGGGAGGCGGAAAGCGAGACGGAAGCGCCCTTAGAGCCGCCGTCACGGCCGGCTTCCGCGGCGCCGGTTTTAGAGCCGCCCAGCGCCGATGAAGATGATGCGGCTGCGCTCGCGCATCAAGACGCGGCAGCCTCCTCAGATCAGGAAACCGGCGTTGAGGCGCCGGCGTCGGCGCAAGAATCCGCGGCTGAACCGGCCGCGCGGGCGGCCGCTCCAACACAGATTCCGACGCCTAAACCGATTCTCACGCGACAACAGCAATCCTTGACTTACGGGATCGCCAGCGATGTTGGAATCGTGCGTGATAACAACGAAGACGCCTGTTTTGGCATGCAATGGCAATCCATTACAGTGGACGACCGACCCGATTTCGGCTTATTCATTGTTGCCGACGGCATGGGCGGCCACTTGGATGGTGAACGCGCTTCCGGCGTCGCCGTGCAGACGCTGGCTGCGACCTTGCTCGAAAGCATCTACGTGCCAATGCTGAAAAACTTCAACGCCGGCACTAGCCCAACGATAATGGAAGCGCTCGTCAATGCCTCCGAAAAGGCGAATCGCGCTGTCCTAAAGCGTGTTCCGGGCGGCGGAACCACACTTTCCGCGGTCGCCATCGTTGGCAATCTGGCTTATCTTGTTCACGTTGGCGACAGCCGCGCCTACCTGATGCACGAAAACAAGATTGAACAACTCACAACCGATCATACCTTGGTGCAGCGCCTCATTGCGATGCAAGAGTTGACTGTGGAGGAGGCTGAACATTACCCGCAGAAAAACGTTTTGTATCGGGCGATCGGGCAGAACGAGCAACTGAAGATGGAGCGCTTGATCAGAACCTTGCCATCGGGCGGCCAGGTGCTGCTGTGCACCGACGGATTATGGGATGTGTTGGACGACGACACGATCCGCGATGTTTCACTGGACGCCAACTCGCCGCAAGAAGCATGCGACCGCTTGGTGCGTTTCGCGAACGAGCGCGGGGGCAGCGACAATATCACGGTCATCATATTCAAATTGCCCTGCCAATGAGAGCCGAAATTGATGCGGCGCAAGCGCGACAGCGCGCCCGAAAGAGCGAAGTCGGCCGCAATGCCGACCTTCGCTGTAGCGCCATGATGGGAGATGGTCATGAATCCTAGCCCAACCATTCAGCCCAAACAGAAAGGCAAACGCATCCTCGTCGTCGATGACGAGCCGCGCATGATTGGCTTCATTCGCATGAACCTGGAATTGGAAGAACACATGGTGATCGCGGCGCATAATGGCTTGGAAGCGCTGGACGCCATTCGTACGCAGCTGCCTGATCTGGTTCTGCTGGATGTGATGATGCCGGAGCTGGATGGCTTCGAGACCCTGCGGATGCTGAGGGAGTTCTCTGATATCCCGGTCATCATGCTGACGGCGAAAGGCGAGGAGAACGACAAAGTTTATGGGCTTGAGCTTGGCGCTGACGATTATATTTCCAAGCCATTTGGTCCGCGCGAGCTCTCAAGCCGCATTAGGACGATCTTTCGCCGGCTTGAGAAGCCAACCACCGACGAAGCGATTATGCAAATTGACGAGCGGCTAAGCGTTGATTTCAATCGGCGCGAAGTTATCGTGAATGGCGACCGCATCAAGCTGCGGCCGACAGAATATCGCCTGCTGTACCATCTCATCCGCAACGCCGGCTGGACGGTGCCGCACGATCAGCTCTTACAGAAGGTGTGGGGATACGAGTATCGCGATGAGGCGCACTACGTAAGGCTTTACGTCAATTACCTGCGCGACAAAATTGAAGCGGATCCCGCGAACCCGCAATACATCATCACCGAGCGCGGCGTCGGTTACCGCTTCATCGATTTTCGCCGCTGAGCCTTGGTGACACGTTTCTATTTCGGCATGAAACCGAAATCGATGTATAGGCAGGTCTTCGCCGCCGGGCTTTTGCCGTGCGCTTTGCAATCGATCTGACCGTAATCGCGAAAGATGAAGATAGAGCGGTCTCGCCGTTTCAATCGCTTCTTTAGGGTATTCCACTGCGATTTGCTGGGCAGACATTTCCCTTCAGCCAGCTGAAAATGATTCAGATTGAAAACCGCTCGGTAATGATGATCGTCAAATTCGACCAGTTGCAGCAAGGCGGCGCCGCGTGGGCTTGAAAGCGCCTGATGGATCAAAGAGGCGGCATAGCCGCGCTTGACCTTGCGGAATGGCGGCAAATCATTGGACATAGCGTAGGACACCGTTGTGATTCTCCTCGACGTTCAATACTCAAGGGTGACGCTGCGCGCAAGCCGGCGATAAGTTTGGCAGATGACAGAAGCGCCTTTTAAGATTATACTCCCGCCGATATAAGGGAAGGCGCTATGAGCGAAGTTGATGGGCAGAGTTTCAAAAACATCCTTGCATGCTGGGCGGCGGGCATCACGGTCGTCAGCGTTAATTCAAACGAAGACTGGCAAGCCATCACCGTTAATTCCTTCACGAGCGTCAGCATGGTTCCACCGTTGATTTGCCTCAACGTCGCCAATCGGCTTGACGCCTGCGCGTATATTGCCCGGGAAAGACATTTCGCCATCAGCATCCTCTCCGACAAGCAGTTGGACTTGGGCAAACGATTCGCCGGATACTTCGACGATCGCTTGGAAAACCGATTTGATGACCTTGCCTGCGAGACGACAGCGCTCGGCGATCCAGTCATCCCCGATGCGATGGCTTGGCTGGGCTGCACCGTCGTAGAACAGCTTAATTTCGGCGAGAACACCATGTTTGTCGGCCAGGTCCGCGAAGGCGCCTGGACCGACGACAAAACTCCCCTGCTCTATCACAACCGCCGCTGGGGAATATTCCAAGCGACCGAAGAGAAGTAGCCAGAAATATTTTCAAGCCGGCTACATGTCAACAGCGGCGACAGCGGCGCCAACGATACCGGCGCGGTTCCGCAGTTGGGCGGGCAAAACCTCCGTCTGGCATTTAAGATAGGGGAAGAACTTCTGATGGCGCTTGCTGACGCCGCCGCCAATGATGAAGAGATCAGGCGTGATTAGCGACTCCAGATATTCGAGGTATTCAGAAACGCGTTTGCCCCATTGTTTCCAACTGTAACCGCGCTGCTGGCGGGCGCGGTCGGTCGCGCGTTCTTCCGCATCCTTGCCGCGAATGATAAGATGGCCGAGTTCGGTATTCGGTACCAGGCGCCCGTCAATGAAGAGCGAACTGCCAATGCCTGTGCCCAGCGTTAGAATCGCGACTAATCCGTCACGTTCGCGGCCCGCGCCGAATTTCATCTCGGCGACGCCTGCGGCATCGGCGTCGTTTAACACGAGGACCGGGTTGCCCGTCGCCGTTTCCAGCAAGCCCTTGGCGTCGGCGCCGATCCAGGTGCTGTCTACATTGGCGGCGGTCATTGTCACACCGCGTTTTACCACCGCCGGAACAGTGCAGCCGATGGCGGAATTCCAATCAAAGTGAGCGGAGATATCTCCAACGACGGCGGCGACGGCTTCCGGCTTAGATGGCTGTGGCGTTTCAATGCGCAAGCGTTCAGTAACAAATGCGCCATCTGTGGTATCAACGATTGCGCCCTTAATGCCTGACCCGCCGATATCAACTCCGAGCACTTGCATTGCCGTCGCCTCCTGAATCGATTTAGACCGAGCCGATTCTACCATAGGTCTTGGCCGTCCGGCGGCGTGGATTCACGTAGATCTGCTATCATTCCTGGGCTCATAAAAGGGACGCGCAAACCGACGCCGACTTCCGATTGCCATACGATTGTCTGACCTGCGTCAGTCACAAATTGATGTATTCGCTGTTTTGCGCTTTAATGGAGACGGGACGATAAGGAATCGGGGAACGATATGCGTTTCAGCAGCCTACTATTCTCGGCAGTCATCCTGGCTACGGCGAATCTTCAGGTTTTCGCGCAAACAGTCTGTCCACCGGACGGCTGCGGTTTGTCCGTCAGCGCGATCGAGGCTAACCGCTGGCCGCGTGTGCAGCCGCTGCCGATCGACGATGCCTTGCTTTTCGATCGCGACTACCGGCAGATTGAAGGCGCATTCAGCGTGCACACCGCGCCAAACAGCCCTGAGCGCGAAAATTTCGGAGCCGGTTACACATTCCTGACCGTGATTGAGCAAAGCGGCGAATGGACGCGAGTTGGCGATAACCAATGGGTGCAATCGGAGATTCTGAGCGACACGATCGCGCCGTCACGTTTCGCTGGCGCGCTTCTGCCGCAAGACGAGGCGCTGCCCTACCCGGTCGCCTGGACCTTGTGGCATTTGCGCGGCTCAAGGACGCCGGGCGGGCCGGAGGCGGCTGACAACCCCTTCCTTTATCGCTATACGCGGGTTTACATTTACGCGACAGTCGAAGTCAACGGTTACTTCTGGTATCAAATCGGTCCCGATCAATGGGTGCACCAATTCAAAGTCGCCAAGCTGTTGCCGGTTAACAAACCGGAAGCAGTCGACACGGAAAAATGGGTCAGCGTCGATTTGTATGAGCAAGTCGCTATCGCCTACGAAGGCAACCGGCCCGTATTCGCCACCTTGGTTTCATCAGGCTTGGAAGACTGGCCCACTAACGAGGGGGTTTTCCACGTATATGTGCGCTTTAAGCGGACGCGAATGAGCGGGGCATACGCGCAGCCCGACTTCTATTATTTGCAAGAGGTGCCCTGGACGATGTATTTCGATGATCAGATTGCGCTGCATGGCGCGTATTGGCACGACGGATTCGGTTTTCGCCGAAGCCACGGCTGCGTCAACCTGACGATCACAGACGCGCACTGGCTCTTTCATTGGGCGGAAAGCGAGTACGATTACGGGGCGGGTGATATGGTCGGTCCAGCAGTATTCGTGTATTCGAGCGGCGTATACAATTGAGGCTGGTCCACACGATTAGCTGACTGAAGCCGCCTCGATTTGGCGGAATCCCTCAATATAACCGGCAATAGCCAATAGTTCGGCATTCATAATGCTGCAGCCAGCGGCGCCACGCACGGTATTATGAGACAGAGCGGCGAATTTGTATCCGAGGATTGGGCATTCTCGCAATCGACCAATGCTGGTCATCATGCCGCGGCCGGCAGCGCGGTCGCGCCGCGGCTGCGGGCGGTCAATCTGGTCCAAGTATTGCAGCGGATAGCGCGGCGCGCTGGGCAAGCCGCGAACAGGATCGGCCGCCTGCCAGGTCGTCCAGTCATCCACGATCGACGAGAGCGCCGGTCCCTCCTCTAACTCGACCGAGATATTGACCAGATGGCCATCTTGCACCGGCACCCGGGTGCAGGTGGCGCTAACCAACATCTCGAGCGTCTCAATGCCTTCTCCGTCGAAATAGCCCAGCATCTTGCGCGATTCGGTTTCCATCTTTTCTTCGTCGCCGGGCACGTAGGGAATGATATTGTCGATCATATCCATCGACGACACACCGGGATAACCGGCGCCGCTGACGGCTTGCTCGCTAACCAGGTGCAATCGGCGAATACCATATTTGACTAGCGGTTTAAGCGCCATCACTACCGGCATTACCGTGCAATTGGAATTGGCGATGAGCGCGCCGCTGGTCCAACCACGATTGCGGCGCTGGACTGCAACCAAGCCAAGATGTTCCGCGTTGACCTCGGGCAATAACAAAGGCACATCAGGCAGCATGCGATTGGCTGAGGCGTTGCTGCAAACGACGTGACCAGCGGCCGCCAACTCAAGCTCGCGCGCGGCAGCCGCTTCTTTGGGCAGCGCCGAGAATACCAGCGGCGCAGCGATCGGGTCATCCAGCGCCTTCACCGTGAGACCGGCTGCAGTCGCCGGCGGATTATCATTCAGGATCCAATGGGCGGCCTCGGAGTAGGTCTTGCCAGCGCTGCGGCTCGACCCGAAGACCTCGCTGACGCGAAACCAGGGGTGATTTTGCAGCAGCTGAATAAACCGCTGGCCGACGGCGCCAGTCGCTCCCAGAATCGCTACATCAAGTTTGGGCATATTTGCCTCCCGCTTTTACATGCCGACGGCGCCGGATCGCACGGCTGGATAGGATCCCAACATCTTGACGAAGGATGTCAACTGCAAGAGCTGCGTCAGCAATTCCTGGCAGCGCGGTTCTTGCCAATGTCCCTCAAAGTCAAGATAAAACAGGGGCTCCCACGGGCGATTGCGGCGCGGACGAGATTCCAGTTTGGTCAAATTGAGATCGCGCTTGGCAAATTCGCCTAGGCAATGGTACAGGGCAGCCGGTCGATTGCGCGTGGCAAAGACGATGGAAGTCTTGTTGTAATCCGATGGCGCGGGATCGTCGTGGCCCAGCAAGAGAAAGCGTGTATAGTTGAATTGCTCGTCCTCGATCTCGTTGGCCAGCGAATCGAGTTCGTATAACTCGCCGGCGAGGGCTGAGGCGATCACGCCGACAGCGTGGTCCGGATTGCGCGCCAGATCTTGCGCGGCGCCCGCGGTATCATACCAGCCGACCGCTTCCAGCTTGTTGCGCTTCAAGTAGCGTTCACACTGCATCAGCGCCTGCGGGTGCGATCTCACTTGTTTGACGCTCTTCAATGTTACGCCCCGATTGGCCAGCAATGCGTGACGCACGTGCAGAATCACCTCGGCTTGTATACGCAGATCATGATCGAGCAGCAATTCGTAGGCGCCGTTCACCGAGCCGGAAAAAGCGTTTTCCACCGGCAGCAGGCTGTAATCAACGGCGTTTGTCAAAAGCGCGTCGAATAAACAATTAAAGTCTTGACAGGGCCATGGCTCGACTTCGTCGCCAAAATGCTGCCTGACGGCGATTTCCGAATTGGCGCCGGGTATGCCTTGATACGCAACTTTCCGCATGTTTATATCGCTCGATTCCATCACACTCGGCGAATCATAAACAAGGCGCGGCAATAATTGAAGTCTGTAGTTCGGCGCGTTGTTATGTGGGATCAAGGCGCAGATTTGCCTGACGATCGCCAGGCAGCGCGACCGGCATTCCGTCTGCGACAAATCCCGGCGGAAGCCGTATAATCAGTATAAAGGCTCTTTACGCGAGGAGATGTGATGACAAACGAACAGCGCTTCGACCCGATGAAAGAAATCCAGAGCGTCGGCGAGCAAATAACCAAGGAAATCGAGAAACGCATTCGCACTATGACGAGCAGCGATGAAGCGCTGCTGCTCGATATGTACGAAGCCGACGGCAATCTGCATATCGTTTCCCAACCGGTCGATGGATTGAAAAAGGACAGCATCGAGATAAGCCTCGAAACCAATATCCTGACAATTGCGGTCCAGTGCGAAGCGGAAGCCACGCCGACATCGGCGCGTTATTTCCTGCAAGAGCGACGTTTTGGTCCCCTGACGAGAAGCGTGGAATTGTCGATTCCGGTCAAGGGGCAGGAAGCGCGCGCCAAGGTTGATAGCGGGAATCGACTCTTGATTACCTTGCCAATTGACGACAGCGTCTACGGCAACATCACAGTTACGCCGGTCGAATAGCGGTTTGTCGCCGCGCAGGCAGCTGGCTCTCGCAGAGATGCCCAGCCTCAACTGCGGTCAAGAAAGCGGGCTTGAGGCGAGTTGGCTTGCAAATCAAAATCCCGCAGCATAGATTCTTTTCGCTCGGCATCAAGGAAGGATAGTTCAATCGAGCGGCGCGCCAACTGGATTATCTCATCCACGGCGATGCCGTGTTCTTCGCGCGCCATTACAAATTCATCAAGCAGCGTACTCTGGTAAAGCGAGGGCTTGTCACAGGACAGTATGAGCGGCGCTTTGCGCGCCAAGAGGCGCTCGATGGGAATATCTGCCGTCGCGTTGAATTCACGGCGCTGCAATGCGCGCTTGATTGAGTTCACCATGGTTATGCCCGCTTGCGCCACCTCATCGAGCAATGTCTCATCATCCGCGGCGCGCCAGCAATTGACCAGCCTGTTGGGCCGAAGCTCATCCATCGCTTCACGGATTCCGCGGGGACCTAAGCTGTCGCCCGCGCTGAGCGCCGTGAGCAATTCCTTCTTTTGCGCAGTCGCAAAAGCGCGGCGAAATTGCCCAACCGGTTGCGCGTCTTCGGGGCCAATGAGCCCGAGGGCGACGACGTTTCCCTGCCGGCCAGCGCTCCCGCTCGCCCAGCGCGCAACATCATCGCCGGCGCGTGGATTATCTCGGGGAACGCAGAATATCCATGACATCTCTACATTCCAGGCGCGCAATGCCCGGTCTCGCCCGTCATTCAGCGCCTCGATAAAAGTATCGAAGTTCATACGCGCGCTGCCGATGAAGTCTGACGGGACAACATTGACTTCCGCATAAGGAATGTTTTGTTTGGACAAGGCGACGCCAATGTCGTAGATAACGAGCGCGATGTCCTCCGGATAGATGATCCAGCTACTGAAAACAGCGGCGGTCTCATCCAAACGCTCCGGGTCTGGCTGGTCGAGCATATCAGCCCAGAACGCGAAGTCGTCCATCTGTGCCGGAATGCCATTCTGATTGGCAATGAGCAATAGGCTTTCTTTTTGCAACGCGCCCGTCAATTGCAAGTTCAATTCAACTTTAGGGAGCGTAGACATAAAATCCCGGAAAGACATAACAGATCCCATTTCTGCCAATTATCGGGTAGATGGGCGGCGCGTCGAATCGTTTCCTGTCGTTAGTCGACGCGAGCCGAAGGCTTCGAACCTGCTTAGTTGTGGTCCATGCCAACGCTAGACTGCGCTCTTAAGCGACCGAGCTCATCGCGATATTCAGCCGAAGCTTGAATGAGCGCGGAAAACAGCGGATGCGGTCGATTTGGCCGGCTCAGGAATTCCGGATGAAACTGACAGCCCAGCATAAAGGGATGATCGGCTAATTCGGCGATTTCCACCAGAATACCGTCTGGGCTTAATCCGCTGAAACAGACTCCATCGGCGGCAAAACGCTCTCGGTAAACGTTGTTGAATTCGAAGCGGTGGCGATGACGTTCCATAATCTCTCCGCGCGCGTATGCTTGGGCGGCCAGCGAGTTTGGCGCCAACACGCACGGGTACTCGCCAAGACGCATGGTGCCGCCCATAGCGGTAATGGCGCGCTGTTCCATCATGAGATCAATGACAGGATGCGGTGTACTCATATCAAATTCAGTGCTATTCGCATCGTCCAGCCCCAGCGCATTTCGCGCGTATTCGACGCACATCACCTGCATCCCCAAGCATAAGCCGAGATACGGCGCCTTATTTTCGCGCGCATACTTGGCGGCGATTATCTTGCCTTCAATGCCGCGATAGCCGAATCCGCTTCCGACAATCATCCCATCGAGAGCTTCAAGCTCGGCGATGCCCTTGCCTTTTTCCAGGTCGCCCGAGTGAATCCAGCGAATCTCTACATCTTGATTATGCTGAATCGCGGCGTGAACGATCGCCTCTTTTACTGACATATAGGCATCATGCAGCTCCACGTATTTCCCCACGATTGCGATTCGCAGCTTGGCCTGCGCCGATCGGCACTTGCTCACGATCTCCCGCCACTCGGTCAGATCGGGCGCGTCGGCTTCCAGCCGCAATCGCTGCAGAATAAATTCCCCTAAGCCGGATTCTTCGAGCATGAGCGGCACCGCATAGATGTTGTCTGCCGTCTCCAGAGGAATAACGGCGTTTTCGTCAACATCGCAGAACAAGGCAATCTTGTTAATGATATCTTCGTTCACCGGGTGGTCGGTACGCGCGATAATGACATTCGGCTGGATGCCAATGCCGCGCAATTCACGGACGCTGTGCTGCGTCGGTTTGGTCTTTAATTCGTCAGTCGCGCCGATATGCGGCAAAAACGTGACATGCACATACAGGGAATCGCGCCGTTTCAATTCCGTGCGCAATTGGCGGAGCGCTTCGAGAAAGGGAAGGCTCTCGATATCGCCGGCGGTCCCGCCCACCTCGACGATGACGACATCAGCCTGGGTCTGTCTCCCCACAAGTTTAATGCAGCGTTTGATTTCATTGGTAATATGCGGGACGACCTGAATAGTGCCGCCGAGGTAATCGCCCTTTCGCTCCTTTTCCAGCACCGTGAGATACACTTGGCCGGCTGTGACATTGGAGAGGCGGCTGACGTGTTCGTCGACGAAACGCTCATAGTGCCCTAAGTCCAGATCGGTCTCAGCGCCGTCAGACGTAACAAACACCTCGCCATGCTGATACGGGCTCATGGTGCCGGGATCAACGTTGAGATAGGGGTCAAGCTTTTGAATGGCGACTTTCAAGCCGCGCGCCTTAAGTATGCGCCCAATCGCGGCCACTGTAAGCCCCTTGCCCACCGAGCTGACCACGCCACCGGTGCAGAATATATACTTGGGCTTCGTATTCATCTGTCCAACCAATCTACACTCCAATCTGCCAGGCGACAGCGCCAGTTCGACGGGCTTTCACTGAGGACCCGGCTATGCCGCCTCATAGCAGTTGGCGAAAATCGACGAGCGCTTTCCGCATATCGAGGAAGACCAAGCCCAGTTTCGCCTCTTCACTGACCAGCGCAGCCAACACAGCGTTTTCGTTCACCGCCATGAGCAGCACATAACCTTGATCGCCCTTAATGACTACCTGATCCAATTTGCCGCGGTTCAGGTCTTGCGCGATGCGCTCGCCCAAAGCCAGCATCGCCGCCGACATTGCCGCCATCACGTCGTCGCTCAATGCCTCAGGCAGGCGCGAAGCGATCATTAGCCCTTCTACGCTGACGACCGCTGCACCCTCCAACTCCGGCGTCAGCTTTTCCAGCTCGTTAAGCCGCTCCGTAATTGACTCTGCCCTCGACCTGTTCATCTGCTGCCGCGGCGCCTTTCAAGTTCAATACCAATATTGTACGACCACAGACTCATGATACTATCTGGTGGCGACTGAACTGCTGATTAACTTCTGATCGAAGGATTCGGATGCGCGAAGCCGCTATAGAGCGTCTCGCTGAGATTCATTATACTCGCGACAGGCTGGACGGCAAGTTGCGGGCGCGGCGATTGTCAATCCTCGCTGCGGGCCTCATCCCTTAATTTGCTAATCGGCTATACTAGATTTGGCTAATCCGCATAAATTGGACGTTGGAGAATGAGCGAGCAGTTAAGGACGACAAGCCAAACAAACCAAGTTCGGCAGACCGCGGCGCCGGTGAAGGAGATCTCCGAGCGGATCGCAAGCAGTGTTGGGCAAGTCATATTGGGCAAGACCAACGAAGTCCGCTTGACGGTGCTGGGCATGCTCTGCCGAGGTCACATCCTGCTGGAAGATATTCCCGGCGTTGGCAAGACGATGATGGCCAAATCGCTGGCGCGGGCGGTGGGCTGCACATTCAATCGCATCCAATTCACGCCGGACATGCTGCCGTCCGATATCACCGGTGTATCGATATTCAATCCCAAGACCCGCGAATTCGAGTTTCGGCCCGGTCCGATCATGGCGCAGATCGTTTTGGCGGACGAGATAAACCGCGCCACGCCCAAAACGCAGTCCGCCCTGTTGGAGGCGATGGAAGAAGGGCAAATGACGGTCGATGGCGTAACTTATCGCCTTAGCAATCCCTTCCTCATCATGGCGACGCAAAACCCGATCGAATATGAAGGCACCTTTCCCTTGCCGGAAGCGCAATTGGATCGCTTCCTCGTGCGCATCCAGATGGGTTATCCGCAGCCGCAGGACGAACTCAGTATTCTCGCCTCGCAGCAGTATCAGCATCCCCTGCAGAACCTGCAGCAGGTGGTGACGCTCAAGGAACTGCTCGCGGTCCAACAGCTGATCAAAGATGTCTATGTCGCCAAAGAGGTGCAGCAATACATCATTAATTTGATCACGGCGTCAAGGCGGCATGGCGATGTCTACCTCGGCAGCAGTCCGCGGGGATCCTTGGCGCTATTCCGCACGGCGCAGGCGCGCGCTGCCATGAGCGGGCGCGACTTCGTCATCCCGGATGATGTTAAAGCATTGGCGGAAGTCACGCTCGCGCACCGCATCATTGTGGGACCAGCTGCGCGCCTGAAAAATATCACGTCGAGGGCGATCGTGCAGGATATCTTGCAATCGACGCCGGTTCCCGGTTCTTCCGTTCGTTAAGTTCTAATGCCCAACCGCCGAAACGCATTATACATTTTGGCGATATTCAGCCTGTTGGCCGGCCTATTCACCGGTCGGGCGGAACTATTCAATATTGCCTATTTGATCGCGGCGGTGATGATCCTGTCGCTGATTTGGACTTGGCTCTCGCTGCGCGGCATCGGCTTGAGGCGCACGACGAGAACGCGCCGTTCTCAGGTGGGACGCGTATTTCAGGAGTCCTTCGGCCTGCGCAAGACCGGCATACTGCCAAAGCTCTGGCTCGAGATTCGCGATCACTCGACCCTGCCCGGGCATCAAGCCAGCCACGTGGCGCCCACGCTTCTCCGCAATCGCGAATATACCTGGGATGTTGAGACGGTTTGCTCGGTCCGCGGCGAATTTCAGTTGGGACCCATGACGGTTGTCAGCGGCGATCCATTTGGCCTGTTCTACTCTCCACGCCGCGTGGGCGCGACCGATCGACTGATTGTATATCCGATGACGGTGGAAATCGGTCGGGTGATTCTGCCAGTCGGCTTTCTGTCTGGAGGCGATGCGCAGCGGCAACTGACACACCAAATCACCACCAACGCCAGCAGTATACGCGATTACGTTTCCGGCGACAGCATGAACCGCATCCATTGGCGCTCAACGGCGCGCACCGGCAACATTATGGTCAAAGAGTTTGAGTTGGATCCGCTGGTGGATATATGGCTGCTCAACGACTTTTCGGCGGAATCGCTCTGCGAGGATCCTAGCTTGCGCCGCAGCGGCCGGAACGGCAATATGATAGCGAGCCCCAATCGAATTCCGCCGTCGACCGAGGAGTACGGCGTCGTGGTAGCGGCGTCATTGGCAAAGCACTTTATTGACGATGAGCGTGTAGTCGGATACGCCGCGTATACACCCTACCGGCAAGTATTCCAGCCTGAACGGGGCAATAGGCAGCTTACCCGCATTCTCGAGGCATTGGCTTCGGCGCGCAGCAGTCCAAATCACAGGCTGAAAGACGCGCTTTCGTTGGAGACGCATCTATTCACCAGGGGCACAACGCTGATAATGATCACATCTTCGGTTGATCAAGACTGGATAAGCGAAGCGCAGATCTTGCAGCGGCGCGGGATCCGTCTCATCTGCATTTATATTAATCCGCAGACATTCAGCGCCGGGCGGGATTCAAACGCGATACGCGGCATGCTGCAGTTGGCGAAGATTCCGACCATCGTCATCAGCAAGGATGATGATCTGGCGGCGGCTTTGGAGCAGCGACCCGTTTAACTTACAGTTCATGGAGAGGCGGAAAAATGAGAGAGCATTTTGACGCGATTGTGATTGGAGCCGGCGCCATGGGGAGCGCGGCCGCCTATTATCTAAGCAAGCGAGGTCAGCGTGTCTTGCTGCTCGAGCAGTTTGAGATTGATCACCGCAAGGGCAGCTCCTACGGATACTCGCGGATCATCCGCTATTCTTATGACCATTCCGAATACGTCGAGTTGATGAAAGATACTTTTCCGCTCTGGTTCGCGCTGGAAGACGAACTGGGAGAAACGCTGTATCACCAAACTGGCGGCATCAGCTTTGGACCCGCGGACGACAAGTCTTTGCAGGCGACCATCAAAGCGCTAGAAAGCGGAGGCATCGACTATGAGCTGCTTTCAATAGAAGACGCGCAGGAGCGCTTTCCGCAGTTCAGATTTTGGAGCGATTTCAAAGTGTTGTATCAGCCGGACAGCGGCTTCATCACAGCTTCCAAGGCGGTGCGCGGGCATATCACGCTGGCGCGCCAGCTCGGCGCTGTTGTGAAAGAAAGCGCGCCGGTTGATCAGATTCAAGTCAACAGCAATAGCGTCGACCTTTTCGCCGCTGGCGAGCGCTATTCCGCAAGTCATCTAATCGTCACTGCGGGTTCCTGGGCGCGGTCATTGCTGCAAGAGACCGGGCTAGACTTGCCGCTGACGACTTTGCGCTGCCAACTCAATTTCATGTCGCCTGCCGACTGGCGACCCTATGAGTCTGAACGCTGCCCGGTATGGGGCGCCCACGTAAGCGACCGTTTTCGCGAGACCGTATACGGCATCCCGGCGCACGATGGCTCGGGCTTCAAGATCGCCTTCCATGGCGGCGCTGCGGCGCGGCACCCGTCGGAGATCGATTATTCGCCCGACGCGAACAATGTGGAAGCGCTGCGTCCGTTTATGCAGGCGCATATCCCCGGCATCGCCGATTCTCCAGCGCGAGAAAGCCGCATCTGCCTCTATACGCAGACGCCTGACAAGCACTTCATCATTGATTCGCATCCGTCGCATAAGCATGTCGCAATCGGCGCCGGCTTCAGTGGGCACGGCTTTAAGTTCAGCACGATGGTTGGAAAGATGCTCACGGACATCGCGCTGGACGGCGGCACGCCGCACAACGACCGACTGTTCAAGATCAGTCGTTTCGCAGATTGATCGTCCACCAATGATATTGCCCGACAATTCGAAACGAATTCGCCGCCAAGAGCGCAGCCGATTCCACATCGACGCCGGGTATAACCGCGCCGACTAGAGACGCGCCGCCTATTGAAGCGAGACGCGCGGCGGCGTCGACCGCAGCCTGGCTCAAGTGTCCTTCGATCCATATACCGGCGTAGCCGAGCGTATCCACCGGCAACAGATGCGAAACGTGCTGCCGCGGCCAGGCAGCTGCGGGTTGCGCATCCCTAAGGTACAACGCATGGCTGTCTGCGGAACGGTGGAATCCGTGAAGCTGGCACAGCTTTCGCATCGTCGCGTTCTCGCGCCGAACCAGCGCGCGGCATAATCGCGCACCGCCATCCTCGGCCGCCGCCAAACTCGCCGCCACTAGCTTGCCGCCAATACCGCGTCCCTGCGCCGTTGGAGCAACCGCCAGCAGATCAAGCTCAAAGCGGCGCGCGCCATTTTGGTCAGCAGTAAAGAAGCCATCGACAAATCCGCAGATAGCGCCGCAGACCGTCGCAACAGCTGTCCGCTTACCGTCCAGAATCTTGCGCACTCGGGGCGATGCGGCGTCGATTGAGGCGACAGCGGTTGCCTCGGCTATGCGCGCAATTGCATACGCGTCTTCGGCAAAGGACCGACGGATCTGTACCGCATTGATTTTTCGCCCTGCGCGACACATAATGATTTGCTGTATTCATCCAGACCAACCAGCGCTAGCGAGTGAAATCTTGTCAGTTGATACTTCGGCGCAGCAGCCTAGCCGGCAAAGAAAGCGATATCTGTATCTTATCGCCTTCATCAGCGGAATGGCTACGCTCGCGATTGAGCTTTCAGCCTCGCGTCTATTGGGCAGCGTATTTGGCAACAGCAACCTGGTGTGGGCGAATGTAATCGGCTTGATGCTGCTGTATCTGACAGCCGGTTATTTCATCGGGGGCCGCATCGCGGATCGCTACCCGCGCGAGGATGCGCTGCTGCGGCTGGTCATGTGGGCGGCATTTTTCAGTGGCATGATACCGCTGGCGGCCCGCCCCATCATATCGAGAGCGGCGCAAGCAGTATTCGGGGCGGAAGCGGCGCTGGCGCTGGGCTCATTCGTGGTTATCCTGATTCTTTTTTCCTTGCCCGTTACTTTGCTTGGCACGGTTTCGCCATTTGTCATTCGCCTGGCTGTGACGGACCTGGACCGCAGCGGCAGAATCGCAGGACAAGTCTACGCCGTAAGTACGCTTGGCAGCCTCTTGGGCGCCTTCTTGCCGGTGCTGATAACGATTCCGCGGCTTGGTACGACGCGCACCTTCCTGCTCTTCTCCGGCTTGCTCTTCGCCGCCGCATTCGCCGCGCTCTGGCGGATCAATCGCAAAGCCGCCCTGCCCTATATCACGCTGCCGATCATCCTGCTGCTGCCCGCCGGCGCCGCGCTCGGCAGCCCGATGCGCCCGCCAGCGCCAGGCGCCAGCCTACTGTATGAGGGCGAAAGCGCCTACAATTATATTCAAGTTCAAGAAGACTCGGATGGCTACCGTTACCTGTATTTGAACGAAGGCCAGGGTGTTCACAGCCAATGGCACGAGACTGAAGTCTTCTACGGCGGCACCTGGGATTATTTCTTGGCTGCGCCTTACTTCAATGAGGCGCCCTTCCGCGCTGGCGAAGTTCGCTCCATGCTATTGATCGGCTTGGCCGCCGGCGCCATCGCGCGCCAGCACACGGCGGTCTACGGCGATATTGCAATTGATGGCATCGAGCTGGACCCGGACATTGTGGCGCTAGGCGCGGAGTTTTTTGACATGAGCGAGAGCGCCATGCCCGCGCTCGTCACACATATCGGCGATGGACGCTTCCTGCTGAATCGAATCGACAAGCATTACAGCGTGATCGCCATTGACGCTTACCGCCCACCCTACATACCCTGGCATTTGACTACTGTGGAATTCTTCCGCGAAGTCAAGGCGCGCTTAACAGATTATGGCGTTGTCGCTATTAACGTCGGGCGAACGGATACTGACAGGCGCTTGGTGGACGCGCTCTCGCAAACCCTGCTGGAAGTCTTTCCCAGCGTTCACGCGATTGACGTGCCGCAATCTTTCAATACGATATTGGTCGCGACTTCGCGCGCGACGGAAGCGGATAACCTCCACGCCAACATCAGCTACCGCGTTGAGACAGTCGACCCAATTCTGTATGAAATCCTGGGGGCGGCCGCGGCTAACCTCGTGCCACTCGGCGAAAGTGAAATCGTATTCACAGATGATCGAGCGCCGGTCGAGACTTTGGTGGATTCCATCGTCCTGAATTTCCTGCTGGCGGGCCGCGCCGAGGAATTTCGGCTGGACCATGACTAATCGGCGCGCGCTTCACCTCGCAGTACGCCTTTACTTTTCGCTGGTGATGCCATTTCTGCTGGTCATCGCAGGAACGCGTCTGCTGCTAAACGAGCGCTTCCTGCGCTTCGAATACCAGCGACCCGGATTCCCCGCAGACCCCTACGGATTCACCGCCGAAGATCGCCTGGACTTTGGACCCTATGCCTTAAACTATTTGTTCAATGCGGAAACGATAACCTACCTGGCCGCGCTGCGCCTGCCCGGCGACAAATGCTGGAACGCCGCTGCCGGAGCGGCCGATTGCGCCCTTTTCAGCAGGCGCGAATTGCAGCACATGCTTGATGTGAAGCAAGCGACAGCGGTCGCGTTCGCGCTTGGTGCCAGCTTCGCGCTCGCCGCCTGCGGCATTGCCGCCGCCAGCCGCTTCAACGATGGGCTTCGTTCGGATATTGTGGTCGGCATAGGCCGAGGCTGCAAGCTTACGCTGCTCTCCGTCGCGGCGCTGTCGGTATTTTCTTTGGGCGCCTGGGATCAGGCATTTGACAGCTTCCACCAGCTCCTATTCGCTGAAGGCACCTGGCGCTTTCCTTTTTCCGACAGCCTGATTCGGCTTTATCCCGAGCAGCTTTTCCTTGACGCGTCGCTGGCAATTGCCGTTTTCGCGTCGCTCTGTGCCGCCACGCTGCTATGGCTGCTGTCGCGCTGGCCCGGGCGCAATCGGAGACAATGCTGACATCAACTCGCCGGCGGGCGCTTGCGCGCCAATGAAGCCGACAGACACGAGCGCGGAAAGTTGTGAAAGACTAGCAGATGTGTTACCTTCTTTCGGTTGCACTCCCAGTTTCTTCTTATTTTGGATTCGGATCCATTGATGACTGATAGCATTTCGCGGCGTCAGTTGCTGCAAGGTGGCGCCGGCTTGGCGCTGGGCGCACTATTCGGCGCGGCAGGCAGCAGCGCCAGCGCCAATAGCGCCAGGGTCATTCGACACGTATACACAAACACGCGGAAAGTTTGCATCAGCTACGACGACCTCTGGAGCGAATATTACACATTGCGTATCGCGCGCGAATATTACCAGCGCAACATTCGCTTGACCTTTTTCCCGGTTGGTCTCGCCGTGCGCAATAATCTCGATCGTCCGAACCGAGGTTACGAAAACCTGTATCCGCGACTGCGCGACATGGGGCACGAATTCGGCTGCCATCTCTTCACCCATCGCGTCATTACAGATTTCAGCCTCCAGCAGCTCATAGACGAAGAGATGGAGCCCTGCTTGTATCATATGCGGCGCGCGCTCGGTCCCGGCTTTCGTCCGGTGGGCATCCGCCCGCCATACGGGCATGTCACCGATGCCGTGAAAGAGCTGGCGGCGCGTTACGGCCTGCCATTGATACTCTGGGGCTTGGATTCGCAAGACGCGATCTGCACAAAGCGAAAAGAAGACAGGCGCTGCGAGTGCTCGGCTCAGGCGAATTTCGAATCTTACGCCCGTATCTGGGGTCCGGACTTGAAGAATGGCATCTGCACTGAACAACAGTGCGTTGATAATTGCGTCGATGCCATCCTGCAAAATTACAAGAGTTTGCTGCGTCCGGGCAGCATAATTCTCCATCATGCGCTTAAGAATTCGTTCCAGGCGATTGAGCCAACCCTGAGGCTCCTCCGCGCTTGGAATATGCAGCCGGTTCGGCTTTCCGAACTGCTGGCACTTGCGTCGTAATTGTTTCTTGACCAGGTGACGGAAGAGCGGCTCTGTTTACCGCGGCGGACGCTTGGCTTGACCAGCGGCGGTTCAGTATGGCTATTCAGCATTCAAAAATCCTTCCGGATGTACTAAGCTGTGTGGGACAATTGACACTCGGTCGCAATCGAAGAAAGCGAGGATGAAATGACGATTCGCGTCGGCATCAACGGATTCGGACGCATCGGCCGCCAGGTGCTGAAGGCGATCCGCGAATATTATCCCAACGACATTGAAGTGGTCGCCTTCAACGATCTGGGCGATTTGAATACGATGGCGCATCTTTTTCGCTACGATTCCAATTACGGCGTCTATCCAGGAACGGTTGATGTCGCTGACGGCGCGCTGATAGTGGACGGCGATGAGATCAAAGCGCTGTCGGAACGGGACCCGGCGCAATTGCCTTGGGGCGACCTGGGGGTTGAAGTCGTCATTGAGAGCACCGGCATCTTCACCGACAAAGCCAGCGCCTCAAAGCATATCGCCGCCGGCGCCAGCAAAGTCATCATTTCGGCGCCAGCCAAGGGCGAAGACCTCACAATCGTGCTGGGCGTCAATCAGGATTGGTACGATCCGGCGTCGCATCACGTATTGTCGAATGCGTCGTGTACGACAAATTGCCTGGCGCCCGCCGCCAAAGTGGTGAACGATGCCTTTGGCATTCAGCAAGGTTTCATGACGACGATACATAGTTACACAAACGATCAGCAAATCCTTGATCTGCCACACAAAGATCTGCGCCGCGCGCGGGCGGCTGCTGTCAATATGATCCCTACCAGCACCGGCGCCGCTCAAGCCGTCGCGCTCGTTGTACCGGAGTTGCAGGGAAAATTCGATGGCATGGCTGTGCGCGTGCCGACGCCCACCGGCTCTTTGGTCGATTTCGTTGCCTCGGTTGACCGGACGCCCGGAAAAACTGAATTGATCGACGCCTTTGAAGAAGCGGCCGCCGGTCCCATGCGCGGATACCTCGATGTATCGCATGAGCCGCTGGTATCCACCGATTACATTGGCAATCCGCACTCCAGCGTAATTGATGCATTGGCGACCGACGTCGCCGGCAACCTGGTCAAGGTCATCACCTGGTATGACAATGAGTGGGGTTACTCCTGCCGTACGGCGGACCTGACCAAATTCATCGGCGACCGCCTTTAAATCCATCGGCTGCGCGACTGCGAAGGCGAGGGGCAATCCTCGCCTCGTCCGCGCATACCGACGAGCGCAGACATGAACAAGATGACGGTACGCGATATCTCGCTCGGCGGCAAACGTGTGCTTGTGCGCGTGGACTTCAACGTCCCGCTCGACGGCGGAAGAATCACCGATACGACTCGCATCCGCGCCGCGCTGCCGACGCTTCAATATATTCTGGATCGTGATCCGCAGGCGGTCATTTTGCTGTCGCATCTTGGGCGGCCGAAAGGCGAGCGCGCAGCCGCGTTGTCGCTGGCGCCAGTCGCGGGGGAGCTCGCCCAGCAGCTGGGGCGCGATGTCGCATTCGCCGCAGACTGCATCGGCGCGGAAGCGGCAGACGCTATAAGCGCCCTGCCGAAGGGTGGTGTAATCCTGCTGGAAAACACACGCTTTCATGCGGGAGAAACCAAGAATGACGAGGCTTTCGCAGCGGCATTAGCTTCACATGGTGATGTCTTTGTCAACGACGCCTTTGGCGCGGCGCATCGCGCGCATGCGTCCAACGTGGGCGTATCGGCGCGCTTGACCGCCGTCGCCGGTTTGCTGCTTGAAACGGAAATCAACTATTTGGCGACCACCCTGGAAGAACCGCCGCGACCCTTCGTCGCCATACTGGGCGGGGCGAAAGTCTCCGGAAAAATTGAAGTGATCGATTCGCTGTTGGGCAAGGTCGATCGGCTGTTGATAGGGGGTGGGATGGCGAATACGTTTTTCGCCGCTCAGGGGCGAGATATGGCTGATTCGCTGGTGGAGACGGAAGCGCTCGACATCGCGCGGAACATTCTCGGCGCGGCTGGCGACAGGCTCGTTCTGCCGCTCGATCAGCGAATCGCGGATGCCTTCAAAAACGATTCCGAGCAGCAACTGATTGCGGCCGAGACCGATGTGCCGCGCGGCTGGCAATCGCTGGATATCGGCCGGGCAACGGTGGCGGCTTTCACCGATGTGATCCAAAGCGCCAAGACGGTCGTATGGAATGGACCGATGGGTGTCTTCGAGCTGCCGGCTTTTGCGGCGGGCACCGTGGCAATCGCTCAGGCGCTTGCGGAAGCGACCGCGAAGGGCGCAACAACAATCATCGGTGGCGGCGACTCGGCGGCGGCTGTGGAGCAAGCCGGCTTGGCGGCGCAAATGTCTCATATCTCGACCGGTGGCGGCGCCAGCCTGGAATTGCTGGAGGGCAAAGCGCTGCCGGGTTTGGCAGCGCTGTCGGAGCGGTAGTCGAGCAGTCATCCGCCTGTGTGAAAACGCCCGCTCCATTGGCGCGTTATGGATAGCCATTGTAAAAATAAGCTTATGGCATCACTTCTAATTGGGAGCGTTTGATGGCGAGAACTCCGATAATTGCGGGCAACTGGAAGATGAACAAGTCGCCGGATGAGGCGGTCGCCTTCGTGAGCGAATTGGCGCCAAAGATCGCCGCATACGATGCGGTTGATCGCGTTGTCGCGCCGACCTTCGTCGCGCTAACTGCCGTGGCCTCGGCTCTGGCGGATTCGCCGATCAAGGTCGCGGCGCAAGATGCCCACTGGGAAAGCGATGGCGCCTACACATCGCAGGTATCCGTTGCGATGGTGGCGCCCTTTGTCGAATACGTCATCATCGGCCATTCGGAATGCCGCGCTTATCTGAACGAGTCTGATGAAAACGTAAACCGCAAAGCGCGCGCCATTCTGGCGGCCGGCTTAAAGCCGATTATCGCTGTTGGCGAGAGCCTGGCGCAAAACGAAGCGGGCGAAACCGTGCCTTTCGTCCGCTCGCAAGTGGAAGCGGCTTTGGCGGGTATCGCGCCGGAGGGCTTGAAGCGGGTCGTCATCGCCTATGAACCGATTTGGGCGATTGGCACGGGCAAGAGCGCCAGCGGCGAATTGGCGGACGCGATAATCAAGGCGGCTGTGCGCGATACTGTTGGCAGCCTTTATGGGCGCGAGATCGCCGAAACCCTGCGCATCCAATATGGCGGCAGCGTCAAGCCTGGCAATATGGAAGAGTATATGGCGCAGCCAAATATCGATGGCGCCTTGGTCGGCGGCGCCTCTCTCGAGGTTGAGGATTTTGCCGCCTTGGTCGATATCGCTTCAGGCGTGAAAGGATATTAAACTGCGGACGCTCGATTTTCTCGCTCTGCTTTTCGTTCTCGGGCTACTGCTCGTCTTTTTTCGCCAAATCGAACGCTGGCTGCACCAGCATATTTTCAAAGTCGGCTGGCTGCTCAGCAACAATCTGCAAGTCACCACCGTCCTTTATTACATTCTATTTCTGCCCGGAATCCTGCTGCACGAAATCACGCTGTGGCTGGCTGCGGGCATTGCGCGTGTTCGTTCGGAGCGATCAATCGGCTTTCCCGCGCAACAAGAAATTGGCGAGCTACGGCTCAACTTCATCCGCTTGTCGCCAGATTCGGGATTCCTACGCTACAGCCTGGCAAAGCTGGCGCCGATCGCCTCCGGGATCCTGTGCCTGTGGCTGATTGCCGCTCAAGTTTTCAACTGGCGCGATGTGAGCGCCATCGCTGCATCCGGGAGCATTGACGATATTACGCGCGCTCTTGGACGCCTCATGAAGACAGCCGATTTCTGGCTGTGGTTCTACTTGGCTTTCACAGTCGCGAACACCATGTTCCCGGCGCCTTGGCGTGGAGTTAGCGGGCGGCGGAAGGGCGCCCTTACGTTTGCCGCAGGCGCGCTGACGCTTGTCGCCTGGCGACTGGGCGGCGAAAACGCGCCATTCATCGCCCTTGGCCTTGAGCGCCTGATGTTCAGCCTCGCCTTGGTCCTGCTGCAGACGGTGGCCATCAACATTGTTGCTGTGCTGGTCTTGGGCGCCTTGGAAGCCGCGATTGAGCGGGTAACCGGCAAGAGCGCGACCTTCGTTGACGGCACGATGATTACGCTGACGCGAAAGGAAGCGCAGGCGCGCAAGACAAAGCAAATGCGCGAACGAACAACTGCGAAATCTGGTTCACAAGCAAAAGCGACCGCCAAAATCATCACGTCGATTTATGACATGAAACTGCCCATTCCGGGTCCGCCAGGAAGGGAGCCGATTAGCCGAAGCGCCGTATCAATCGTCCATGATTCTGAAGAAGGTTCCGACCCTGCGCCGAGCGCTGAAAGAAGGCATCAGGCAAGCTTGCCGCAGAAGCCAGACGTCGAGTCTACTCGACCGGCGCGGACAATTATTGGTAGCGCGGCTGCGGTTCCAGCGGCCAAAACTCCAGAACCAGGCGGGGCGAAAAAGCCAGAGCGCATGAAGCCCCAGCGACCAGTGGCGGACGGCGAGAACGCGCCCTTCAGCCGTCCCTTCGCTATTGAAGATATGGGTGAGCGCCGAGGCGAAAATGAGCCAGATCGAGACCGGGCTACAGCAACTGGCGGACATTTCGCGAGGCCCTTCGCCATGAAGACGCGCGGCGATGGCGAGCCTGCGATCAGCGATGTTGCCGCGGCGGAAGCGCAGGTGGGTCGCCCGAAGCATCTCGACGGCGCTATTCGTAAATCAGAGCGCAGCGCGCATGCCGCAAAGACGCGACCCGCGCCAAAGCCCTCCGTAAGCCCAGCGCGCGACGAAAAGAAGAATACAGAATTGTCGAACGATGAACTGACTTACGAACCAATGGAAGATGACGACAATTATTATGCTGACGAAGATGACCTTGGCGCCACGCCGCCGTCCTCTTGAAGCGCCGAAATTCGCCCGACGGCGACGAAGCCAATGGCAATGCAAACGAGCATGAAAGCGAAGGCGATGAACTTGAACATTTGGCTGGCGGTCACTAGGGTGAGAAAGCCGAAAAAGGCGCAAATCGAATAGTAGACCAGCGCCAATTGGCGGGGTGTGAAAATTCCATAATCCAGCAGACGAAAATGCAAATGACCGCGGTCGCCGCTGAAAGGATTCTTGCCATGACGCGCGCGGTTGAGGATCTGCCAGCCCAGATCCATTAACGGCAAGCCCATGACCAGCAGGATGGTCGCCATCTTGGCGCCGCCAATAATACTCAGCGTGCCCAGCGCATAACCGAGAAACCAGGCGCTGCCGCCCATATAGAGACGGGCTGGATAAAAGTTGTGAATCAGAAACCCTAGCAAAGCGCCGGCTAATGCCAGCGGCAACAGACTGACGCTCGTCTGGGGCGGCGACTGGCGGACTGCGCTATTGAGAAACAACACAACAGCGGCGATCAGCGCTATGCCGCCAGCTAACCCATCGGAGCCGTCCAGGAGATTTACCGTATTCATCATCAGAACGAGCCAAAACAAGGTGAGCGCAACCGTCACAATCGGCGCCCACTCGGCGGTCTGTTGGCCGGTAAACGGGTTGTTAAAAAAGGCGATGAAGATCTGGAATACGATCGCGATAGCGGAGGTAAAGATCTGGCTCAAGAATATCTGAAACCAGTTCAAGCCGAATATATCATCGACAATACCGAGCAAGAAAATCACAGCGCTGCCCAGGATCAACCCGGCGAGGCGGAATACTTCGTAGGGATCGCCGCGCTCAATGGGAATGAATTGAGCCAAGATGACGGCGACGGTGAAGCCGCCGAATAATACCAGCCCGCCGAGCTTGGGCATGGCGACCCGTTCTTGCCGGCGCCCGCCTGGCACAGATGTGACGCCAAAACGCAAGCTGAGACGGCGCGCCAGGGGGACGATCAGAAGCGCTGTAGCCAGCGCCGTGTTGAATACGATGATGAAAGCGTATAATCGCAGCATCAGGTTCCAAACATGCGGTCGCCGGCATCCCCCAATCCGGGCACAATAAAGCCGATTTCGTTGAGCCGTTCGTCCAGCTCCGCGACATGAATTGGCACATTGGGATGGGCGGCGGAGAGCGCTTGTACGCCTTCTGGCGCCGCAAGCACGCCGACGTACTTGATGCGCAGCGCGCCCCAGCGCTTCAGAATATCGACCGTTGCAATGGCGGAGCCGCCGGTCGCCAGCATTGGATCAAGCACCAGGCATACTTGCGCGGTTGGCCTGTCCGGCAGCTTATTGTAGTACTCGACGGGCCGCAGCGTCTCTTCATCGCGATATAGCCCAATATGCCAGACTTGAACCGTCGGCAGCAGCTCCTGAATGCCATCGACCAGCCCCAGCCCGGCGCGCATGATTGGCACCAAGCCGATGACTTCACTCGCTTCCCAGCCCTGCGCTTCGCCCATCGGCGTATCGACGGTGGTGGCCTTCAACTGCAGGTCTTGCGTCGCTTCGTAGCAAAGCAGAAGCGCTAACTCGCGCACGAGCTCGCGAAATTTGCGGTGATCAGTAGCCGTATCACGCAGCCGCGTCAATTTATGTTTAACCAGTGGGTGAGACGAGACATGAAGTTGCATGAGTGTCCTTTCGCGTCCGCGGCGTCATGGGTACGGCGCCTCAGCCTGATTCTATAAAGCGAGCATTGAATACGCAAACCACTGGTTTATACTGGCGCATGATCGTAGACAAAGCGGCAGCGCAAAACATGTCCGATGACGGGCGTTTCGTCAGCGGCCGGCCAAAACAGAGCGACCGCGAGAATATCGCGTTGCGACCACAGCGCCTGGCTGACATGGTTGGTCAAGATCGCGTGCGCGAGAACTTGAGCATCATCATCGACGCGGCCGCCGCCCGCGGCGAATCAATCGATCATGTTCTCTTTTATGGTCCACCCGGTTTGGGCAAGACCTCACTCGCCTACGTAATCGCTAACGAAGTCAATGCCAATATTCGCGTCACGGCCGGACCGGCGATTGAACGCGCGGGCGACCTCGCGGCGATCCTCACGCATCTCAAGCGGGGCGACATTCTCTTCATTGATGAGGTGCATCGCTTGGGCAAAGCGGTCGAAGAGATCCTTTATCCGGCGATGGAAGATTTTGTCCTTGACATCGTCATTGGCAAGGGACCAGCGGCGAAGACCCTGCGCTTGAACCTGCCGCGCTTCACCGTGATTGGCGCGACCACGCGCCTGGCATTGCTGGCGTCGCCCTTGCGTGACCGTTTCGGCGCCCGCTTCCGTCTTGACTTTTATGATGCGGAGGCGATTGAGCAAGTAGTCGCGCGCGCGGCGAAACTGCTTGATGTCAAGATCGTAAGCGACGCGGCAGTGGAAATAGCGCGGCGCGCCCGCGGAACACCCCGCGTGGGTTTGCGACTCTTGCGCCGTGTGCGCGATTATGCCGATGCGCGGGCGGACGGCGTGATTACGCTGCAAGTCACGCAAAAGGCGCTCGCGCTTATGGAGATTGACCAGCTCGGTCTTGACGAAATCGACCGGCGCATACTGTCGACGATTATTGAGAAGTACGGTGGCGGTCCCGTCGGGCTTGATACCATAGGCGCCGCCATCAGCGAAGAAAGCGCCACGATCATGGATGTCTACGAGCCCTACTTGATTCAATTGGGTTTCATTGATCGCACGCCGCGCGGACGCACCTGCACGGAACACGCATACAAACACCTGGGCATCGTCTTCCCAGAAGATCCGTCAGCCGGTCAGCAGCGTCTGATATGAATGTTGCCGATTTTGACTACGACTTGCCAATCGAATACATCGCGCAGACGCCGGCCGAGCCGCGAGATTCGGCGAAACTCCTGCGCCTCGATCGCCAGTCCGGCGCGCTGTCGCATCACGGATTCCGCAAAATCGGCGAGATGCTGGCGGCCGGCGACGCGCTCGTACTCAACAACACACGTGTAATGCCGGCGCGCTTGCCCGCCGTTAAAGCCAAGACGGGAGGCAGGGTAGAGATCCTGCTATTGAAGCAGCTGACCGATCGTCGCTGGCAGGCGCTGGTCGGCGGAAGAAACGTAAACGCCGGCATGCGGCTGGCCATCGCCGGCGGCAAGGTCTCCGCTGTGGTCCTGTCTCAACAGGAGAAATCCCAGCGCGTCATAGAGTTCAGCCAACCCGTCAATGAATTCCTGACCGAACTTGGTGAAGTGCCGCTGCCTC
The DNA here is from genome assembly GCA_028875185.1 of Chloroflexota bacterium. Taxonomy (GTDB): domain Bacteria; phylum Chloroflexota; class Anaerolineae; order Aggregatilineales; family Phototrophicaceae; genus UBA6055. The sequence goes on from JAPPFH010000131.1 coordinate 29,423, forward strand.
CATACATTCGCTCGGGGCTGACGGATGGCGAGCGATATCAGACGGTTTACAGCGAGATTGACGGCTCGGCGGCGGCGCCGGCCGCAGGGCTGCACTTTACGTCTGCGCTGCTCGACAGACTGCGGCGCAAAGGCTTGCTTCTGGTCACCTGCACCCTGCATATCGGCCTCGATACATTCCAGCCAGTTACGGTCGAGCGCGCGCGCGATCACAAGATTCACAGCGAGTACGCGGCGCTCGACCAGCATAATGCTGATTTGATAAACCAGGTAAAGTTGGCGGGCGGGCGAGTCATCGCCGTTGGCACGACTGCAGCGCGCGCGCTTGAGACGGCGGCGATTCTGGCTGAAGGCGGCGACCCGTCGCGCCCGAGCCCGGGCGACCAGGCTGATGGCGCGCCGCTGCTCAAAGCCTTCGAGGCTGAAACGAATCTATTCATTTATCCGGGTTACCGCTGGCGCACGGTTGATGCGATGATAACCAACTTTCATCTGCCGCGGTCGACGCTGCTGATGATGATCAGCGCCTTCGTCGGCCGCGAGACCCTTTTCCACGCTTATGAAACCGCCAAGCAAATGAACTACCGCTTTTATTCTTTCGGCGATGCAATGTTCATAACGTGAAGGGCGCGCCCCTGAATTCGACCTTGACTGAAAGCGGCACTGAGGATTACAATCCTCCCCGCCCTACCGGTAACAGTGGGGCATTTTAGTGTATGATCAATTTTCCCCGTGAACAGAGCCGCTGATGGGCCTCGGTTGCGGGGAATCAACGTCGGAGGTTGGAGTGAGACCGCATGTACGCAATTATTCGTAGTGGCGGCAAGCAATATCGAGCGGAGGTCGGCGCGACCATTGATGTTGATCGATTGCCGCATGATGTGGGCGAGTCCCTAGAAATCTCTGATGTACTGCTGGTTGCCGATGGCGACGAAACCCGAATTGGGCAGCCGCAGGTCGATGGCGCTACAGTCAGCGCGACTGTGGTTGAGCAATTCCGCGGGAAGAAGATCATCGTTTACAAATACCGGCAGCGCACCAATTACCGCCGCAAGCAGGGCCACCGGCAATATTATACGCGGCTGCGCATCGAAGACATCAAGGGCTAGCGCCGGCAAGAGGAGGCAAATCGAAATGGCACACAAAAAAGGCGGCGGCTCGTCAAGCAATGGTCGCGACAGCAACTCCAAACGTCTCGGCGTCAAGAATTACGGGGGCGCGTATGTCATCCCGGGCAACATCATCGTGCGGCAGCGCGGCAGCCGGTTTCACCCGGGCGAGGGTGTCGGTATGGGCAAGGATTATACGATCTTCGCCACGCGAGCCGGCTTCGTAACCTTCGAAAAGATTCGCGGACGCAATGGGCAGAAGCGGATTTCCGTATATGACTCGCATGTAAAGACTGGTCAGACCCTGGGCTGATGCAGCGGTATAAGTCATTTGCGCTACTCGCGAGAGCCGCAAATGCGCGGAGGAACCCATGAGACAAGGCATCCATCCTGTATGGCATGAGACCCCGGTGCGCTGCATGACCTGTGGCACCACCTGGACGACCGGATCGACTGTCGACTCGCTGACGGTCGAAATCTGTTCGAACTGCCATCCTTTCTACACCGGCGAGCAACGCATCGTCGATACCGAAGGGCGTGTCGACAAGTTCATGAAACGCTTGCAGCAGCGCGACCAGATCCGCAGCGCGCTAGACGATGCCGCGGCCGAGCGCACGCCACTCGATCTGCCGATCGGTGACCTGGAAATTGGCACACGCTACAGCAATATACTGGAAGAAAACGGCATCACGGTTGTGGCTGATGTACTTGATCGCTTGGGCGACGAGGACGACGCAAACAGTATATTGGCAATTCAAGGCATCGGGCGCAAAGTCGTAAGCGATATGAAGAAGAATCTGCGCGCGCGCGGCTATCAACTCAGCAACTGACTGCAACGACCATCATAGCGCCAGCAGTCAAGCTGTCACTTGGCTGCTTTGATTTGCGTTTTCGGCGAGCGAGCTCAGATATCAGCCGCGCGGCGATACCAGAGACCAACCGAGACTATGAAGCAATGAAACATCACTCGGGTCGGATAGAAGTCATTTGCGGCAGCATGTTCTGCGGCAAGACGGAAGAATTGATCCGCCGGTTGCGCCGCGCGATCATCGCCCGACAGAAGGTCAAGGTCTTCAAGCCGGCGATCGATGACCGCTACGGCATTCAACGGATTACCAGCCACACCGGCCAGTCGGTCGACGCGATTCCGGTCTCCGCGTCTGGCGAAATCCTCGAGCTGGCAAATGGCGAGAGTACGGTGGTCGCCATAGATGAAGCGCAGTTTTTCGATGCCGGCATTGTTGATGTAGCTCAGCAGCTGGCGGACGATTTCGATATCCGGGTTATTGTCGCCGGGCTAGACACCGATTTCCGCGGCGAGCCCTTTGGCGCCATACCGCAGCTGTTGAGCATCGCCGAGTCGGTAACAAAGCTACAGGCGATATGCGTGGTTTGTGGCGGCGCCGCCAGCCGAACGCAGCGTCTTGTGAACGGGCGTCCGGCCGCGCTGGACGACCCGATCATCATGGTCGGCGCACAAGAATCTTACGAGGCGCGCTGTCGTCAGCATCACGAAGTACTGCCCGCGAATTCCTGAGCGTCCGCCGACGGCGCGATCTGGCGATGCTTAGCGCGGGCGAATCAGCGCCACGTCAAACGCCCTTCGTTAGGCGAGCAGAGCGGGGATCTCGTCCGGATTGGCGGCGACGCGCGCTCCAGCCGCTTCCAGCGCCAGGATTTTTTCTTCGGCAGAACCCTCGCCACCGTCGACGATGGCGCCGGCGTGCCCCATGCGCTTGCCCGGCGGCGCGCTGCGACCGGCGACAAATGCGGCGACCGGTTTGGTCATCGCGTTCTTGATGTAATCAGCGGCGACGATTTCCGCGCTCCCGCCAATTTCGCCAAGCAGCGCGACCTTTTCGGTTTCAGGATCATTCTCAAACATCTCCAGCACATCGACAAATGTTGTGCCGATAACCGGATCGCCGCCGATGCCGACGATCGTTGATATGCCAATGCCATGATTCTTCATAGCAAAGCCGACCTCATAGGTTAAGGTGCCGCTTTTAGATACGACCCCGACCTTGCCCGGCATGGCGACCATAGCCGGGATAATGCCGACCTTGGCTTGCCCCGGCGTCATCACGCCTGGGCAGTTGGGCCCAATGAGACGGGCGCCTTGACGGCGGCAAAAGGCGACCACCTTCATCATATCCGAGACGGGAATGTGCTCGGTCAAGCAAATCACCAATTCAACGCCAGCGTCGGCCGCTTCCATAATGGCGTCAGCGGCGAAGGGCGCCGGCACCGTTACCAGGCTTACGTTGGCGTTCGTGGTCTCCACCGCGATGCGCATGGTATCGAAGACGGGCGCGCCTTCGAACCATTCACCGCCTTTGCCAGGCGTAACACCGCCGACGACATCCGTACCGTAATCCATCATCAGCTTGGCGTGAAACCCGCCTTGTCGGCCGGTAATCCCCTGGACCAAGACGCGCGATGTCTTGTCGATGAGAATTGACATATCAGCCCTGCTCCTTCACCGCAGCCACCGCTCGCTGCGCCGCTTCGGTAAGTGTGTCCGCGCTAGTGATGTTAGGGATGCGCGCGTCATCGATGATCTTGCTGCCTTCAGCGGCGTTGGTGCCTTGAAGCCGTATGACCATCGGCACATCGGGATTCACTTCGTTGTAGGCGGTCAGAATGCCGTGCGCTACCTCGTCACAGCGGGTGATCCCGCCAAAGATATTGAATAAGACACATTTAACATTGCGGTCTGAAAGGATGATGCGCAGAGCGGCCGCCACCTGTTCTGGCGATGCGCCGCCGCCTATATCCAGGAAGTTCGCTGGTCCGATGCCATCCGCGTCCCCATACAGCTTGGTCATATCCATTGTGGTCATCGCTAAGCCCGCGCCATTGACCATACATCCAATCTGGCCATCAAGCTTGATATAGGTGATGCCGGCATCGCGCGCTTGCCGTTCGGATTCCGGCTCGCCGCCGGTATCGCGCTGCGCGGTCAAAGCCGGCTGCCGAAACAGCGCGTTGTCATCGATGATCACCTTGCCGTCCACCGCCAGCAAATCGCCCGCGCCGGTAATGACCAGAGGGTTGATCTCTGCCAGTTCGGCATCGCTGGCGCTGTAACAATCATAGAGACCACGCAAGATTCTGCCGAAGCTGCGCCACAGGTTGCGCGGCAAACCCATTGCGCTAGCGATGTGAGTCATCTGAAAATCGCGCAATCCCATAATTGGATCGACGTGCTCGCGAATGATAGCGTCTGGACGTTCGCGATTCAGCTCTTCAATATCCATGCCGCCGTCCATGGATGTCATAATAAGCGGCTTGCCCGCGCCTCGATCATTGGTGATCGCCAAATAAATCTCTTGCTGAATATCGGCGCCCGGGTCGACGAGCACACGCTCGACAGTGAGTCCCTTAATGTCCATCCCCAGAATGCGCTCGGCATGTCGGCGCGCCTCAGCGGCATCGCGCGCCACTTTTACGCCGCCCGCTTTACCGCGCCCGCCAACGTGTACTTGCGCCTTTACCACGACGATACCGCCCAACCGCTTAGCGATGGCGTAGACCTCATCCACGCTGGACGCCACCTTGCCTTGCGGTATGGGAATGCCATATTCAGCGAAGAGAAACTTTGACTGATACTCATGCAACTTCAAGAGTGTTGCCCTCCGTGTCCAAGCATGTTGGCGTTCAAGTAGAATTCACCACGCCGTCAACTACCGCCGTTCGGGCGCCGCGCTGCGGAAATTGCCCAACTTCAATTGGGCGGAGACAGGCATAGCCGCGCAAGCTCCGAGTCTTGGGTTGGCTATGGCGCCCTTCGGAAACAGGCGGCATTCGGCTGCGCCTCAAGGCAGACGATTGGCCTGTCCCGGGCGCCTTGCGCAAGCTATGTTTAATGCCAGCGCAAGCGAAGCAAGGTTACGCTATGCTTTCGGTATTCTCAAGTGAGAATCCTCGCCGAGGGAATGCCGTCATTTTGCTTTGTGCGCTATAGCAAAACTGAGTAGACTATACGAATGTGAATACGCTTTTGCGCAGCGCCTCAAAAAAATGGGAGAAGACGATGAGAATACGATTGGCGATCATTTTCATCACGTCACTTTTGCTTTGCGTGTCTTGGTCGCTCGGGCAGGACGATACTGTCGCCAATCTGCTGCAAAATGGCGACTTTGAAGGCAATTTCGTCGCTTTAGACGGCGCCGACCCGCGCAGTGTCGCCGAGTCCTGGACGCCGTGGCATGTGGCGGCAACAAGCAGCAGCCCGTCCTTCGCCAATCACGATCCAAACTACGACGAAGAAACGGATCGAATACGGCTGGATGAAGCGGGCAAAGCGCAGAAGTACTTCACACTGTTCGCCACGCATCAGGGTGGCGTCTACCAGGAAGTAGATTCCCTGACGAGCGGCGCAACTTATCGGTTCAGCATATATGCTTATGTCTGGTCGTCCAGTTTTGAAGATACAGAAGTCAGTGAAGACCCGGGCGATGTTGTGCTCCGCGTTGGTATTGATCCAACTGGCGGCACGGATGGCGCCAGCGCTGACATCGTTTGGTCGACCGCCGCTACCTTCTTCTATGACGCCTATCGCCAATACGCAGTGATCGCGACGGCTGAGAGTACCAGCATCACCGTCTTTGTCGAGTCGACCGTCGGCGAGCCGCGCGCCAACAATTACATCTATTTGGACGATGCCGTGCTCGAGATCGCGAGCGATTCGATCGTGGTTGTCGAACACACGCCGACATCGGAAACCAACAGCGGGCTGGCTAATGATACGGCGACGCCACCCCCAACCGATGCGGCGGGGGCGGATGACAACGCCGAACGGTCGGAGAGCAACGTACAGGAAGAGCCAACTGATACGCCAAACCCGACCGCGCCGCCCGCGGCAACTGATACGCCTATTCCCACAGCAACTGAAACGCCTATTCCCACAGCAACTGAAACGCCTATTCCCACAGCAACTGAGACGCCTATTCCCACGGCAACTTGGACCGCGACCGCAGATATCACAAGCGATGAATTCCCAGAGACTGTTGCGCACATCGTGGTCGAAGACGATACCGTCAGCGCTTTGGCCTTCCAATATGGCAGTACCGTGCAAGCCATTCGGCAGGCGAACAGTCTCGACGCTTCCAGCTTGATAGTCGTTGGTCAGCAGCTCATTATTCCCGTCAATGTTCCGCCGTCCGCAAGTGTGGTGGAGACAGACACGCCGATACCAACCAATACGCCGACGCCCACCGCTACACCATCGCCGACGGCGACGCCCATTACTCACCAAGTCCAGCCCGGTGATGTTTTGGTGAACATCGCGGCGCAATACGGGACGACTGTTGAACTTCTCGTGCAGGTGAATAACATACCGAACCAGCATCAGATTGATGTGGGTCAGATTCTCTTGATTCCCACAGCGATCCCGCCGACGCTTGACGCTACCGTCCGGCCAACGGTAACCTTGTACCCGACGGAAGAACCCACGCTGGATCCGACCGCAGGGACGCCCGCGCCGCCCTGGTACACGGTTTACGTCGTTCAGATCGGCGATACACTTGATGAGATCGCGCGGGAAAATGGCACGACGGTTCAGGCGTTAGTTGAATTAAACGGGATAATTGATCCTGGCAGAATTAGTCTGGGGCAGGAAATCAAGATACCATCGCCCTACCCAACGCCTACGCCAACGGCGACGCCAACGCCACAGCCAACGTTTACGCCGTTAGCAACGACTATTCCGGTTACGTACACCGTTCAAGCGGGTGACACGCTCGCCAACATTGCCGCGCGCTACGGCATCAGCGCCTTTGAATTGGCTCAGGTCAATGGCATCGGCGGTAACCAGCAGTTGACAATTGGGCAGGTATTGGTCATTCCCGGCTGAGTTGTTCCGCGGCGACGTTTACATTCCGGTCGAGCCGCTTGAAGTTTAGCTCGCGCAGAGGCATGCGCGGGCTACATTTTGACGCCAGCAGCTTTACAATACAGCAGTCTTAAGGCGGCGCCAGGGGCGTGGCTTCGGCATCGCGCCGACTACACCCTGGAATCGACAAACGCGCTTCTACGCAAGCATGGCCGGGATACGGAATTCACTTGAACACGCACCTTAGAATCTGGCTGATTCCGCTAGCGGCATGCCTTCTTTTGTCTAGCGCTTCGCTTTCCGCTCAAGACACTGGAGACGCCGCCTTCACCGTGCACGTTGTCCAGCGCGGCGAAAACCTGTTTCGAATCGCCCTCGCTTATGACCTTTTCGCGGAAGACATCGCCGAAGCCAATGGCATTACTGATAGCGATTCGATAGCCGTCGGCCAGCGCCTGATCATCCCACTGGCGATAAAGCCTCAGCCACGCGTTGTTCATTTCGTATCGTCGGGCGAGTCGCTTGCGAGCATCGCCTCGGCTTATGACATGTCTGTCGCAGCGCTCATGTCGCTGAACAGTTTGACGGCCGCCAATCACATTTATGTGGGGCAAGAATTGACAATTGTCGCCGGGCAAGAGGCGGCGTCCGCAGCGGCGCCGGCGGCGTCAGAAAGCGGCGAGCCAATTGGTCAAAATCCTAGACCACCTGCGACGGCTGCGCCGAGCCTAGGCATTAGCCATACTTTTTCCCGTCATGGCCAGCCCGCCCGCGCCTTTGTGCATACGGTCAAATCCGGAGAAACGCTTTCCGAAATTGGACTGCGCTATAACCAAACGATTGACGCTCTCGCGCGGGTCAACAATATGGCGGATCCGGGTTTACTCAGCGTGGGCCAACGCTTGACCGTGCCGGGCATTCTGCTGCCTCAGTTGACGACGGCTTTGCCGGATAGCGTCGTCGCGTTCACGATTGACCCGCTCGTCTTCGAAGCCGGACGAAGCGGTCGCGTTGAATTGCTGACCAATAGAGCCGTTGCCATAACCGGTCATTTTCTCGGGCGAGAATTGCGGGTGATCCAGCGCGAGGACGGAAAGCGGCACAATATTCTCATGGGCGTCCCAATGTTTACGAAAAGGAACGTTTACCCGTTAACGCTCGAACTGCGCGAATACGCGAGCGAATCCACTGCGGCAGTGACTATCATTGCCAATGTGCAGGTCATCAGCGGCGGTTACGGGCGCCAGACGATCAAGATAGCGGACAGCGAGCTCTTGGCGCCGGCGACGGAAGAGGAAGAGATTTCGCTGCTGGCGCGCCTGACCAGCGGCTTTGGACCAGAGCGACTCTGGATCGACTCGCTCAGCCTGCCGGCCGCCGCGCCTATCAATGCGGTATTTGGCACGCTGCGATCTTACAATGGCAGCCCCTTCAATCGCTATCATGGCGGCGTAGATTTTGCCGGCGCGCCCGGCACATCGATTCTTGCGGCAGCCGATGGCAGGGTCGTGATGGTTGATCGCCTGCGCATCCGCGGCAACACAACCTTGATTGACCACGGTTGGGGCTTGTTTACGCTATACGCGCATCAAGACGACACGCTGGTGGACTTGGGCGCCGATGTAGCCTTGGGGCAGGTAATCGGAACAATCGGTTCAACCGGGCGGAGTACGGGACCGCATTTGCATTGGGAACTGTGGCTGAACGGCGTTAACGTTGACCCCATGCAATGGGTGCGGGAGACATTCCCCTAGCCACGACCTGCAATCATAAGCCGCTCTACTGAGCGTAAGCGCCTTCCAGCGCTTCGAAGTCGGTGAACAGAAAATGATCGTGGTAGTAGTGAATCCATAAGAATGACAGGATTGCGGTGTAGTAGGCGATGTCGAAGTGGCTGTTGCCGTCGATGCCGGGTCGCACGATTGCCGCGAGCAGATACACCAGCACAAAAATCACGGCGGAGCCAACCAGCAGCGCGGCGCTGAACCCGTAGAGCGCGCGAGCGTCTTTGGTGCGCCGGCTAAAGCGAGCGACCAGTGGCGCTTCCGCGTCGAGCTGGCCAGCTACCTGCCGGATCTTGATGATGTAAAAGGTGATCGCCAGGTATTGGAATGAGTGCCACGTGTTTAGCCCTTGGAATGCGGTATCCAGGTTAGGCAAGAGCGGCGTGAAGAAAGCCACCAAGACCGTTAGTGTAATGAACGCGAACTTGGGCAAATTGAGAATGCCGTGATAAAACTCGTGGAGACTTTTCAATACAAAAGCCAATAGCGCACAGCCAAAGATTAAGCTCACAAGGATGAAAAACCAGGGATTGTCCGGCTGCTGGAAAAGATCGGGGATCGCTTCGCCCAAGTCATTCTGCCCGATTTCAAAGACGCCTTGGCTGATTTTCCACATCGCGATCGGGAAGAGACTGGTGAGAACGATGGCGTAATCAATAAGCCGCGATAGCGGGCTTAACGCGCTTTTACGCAGGACCTTCGCCTCTTTATGATTGTAGAGTTCGACGATATAGGTCACCTGGTGCAATACGTGCAGCGATGCCCAGAAGAAGAAGAAGGTGAGCATCAGACTTAGATTGAGGAAGGCGAGCGAAATTACCAGAATCGGAATAATGATCGAAGAGCGAACGAGCGTCGGATAGCGCTCTTTGAAGCGCTCATCCAGCCCGGTGCGCAGGAAGGTGGACATCATGTGCGGACCGCCAATAGCGACCGCGACAAAGGTATTCACCAGGTTGCGGCTGATATCGTCTTCCAGCCCCAAGTGGACGCCGAGCAAGTACATCAAATACGGCAAGGGCACGACGATCACGCTAAGCGTTATGAAAAACAAATCCCAGCGCCGGTTGCGAAGCCAAAAACTGCGTTGGTCGATTTCTGCCGCATAGGCGTCGACGTTTGACAAGGGGATAGCGGTGGCCGCCATATAAGACCTCCAGCGAAGTCAGCCACTATAAGTATACAAGAATTTATTTAGCAACGCAAAGTAGTTTGCTGAGACTGAGACCTTGAAATGCCTAACTTGTCAGGGCAGAAAACCGAACCATTGACAGAATCGGGTTGGATTAGTGGCGCAGCTCTCGGGCGCGTTCAGGTACAGAAATGTGAATCCGGCGCAGGCAAGCAAGCCGAAGAGGAGCAGCGTACAGCCGCACCAGGCGACTGGACCGCCTTGCGCAATCTCCACCGCTACTTCGACCAGACCGGCGATAACATCGAATATGCTGCTAACGGCTTGAAGCAGAAAGCCGATCACGACCACAACCGCGCAAAGCAAGGCGCAGCCAACCGCGATCAACGGCAGGTGCGCCGGGTCAATGTTCTGCAATAGATCCAAGATCCCGCTCCCTGGCCGCGCTATACCGCCGGCCGAGCGTTTCAGCAAGCGTCGCCATAAGTCTTGACGTATTCCCAGATTGCATCCGCGTCCTGTCGCGCATAGCAATCGCAATAGCGGACGTTCTGATTGCCACCACTGTACTCCCAAAGCAGGAATCGCACCGAAGTTTGCACGCAGAGCATCGTTTCATCAGAAAGTGAATTCGCTTTCCAAGAGGTCTCGATGCGCAGACCGCGGTCTTCCGCTTCGCTGACTAGGGAAACCAGCAGAAGCGGATGAGCGTGGGATTGCGGTATGTCGCGATGATTGAGGCGAATCTCGCCGTGTGAGGCGAGGTAGAAAAGCGCGCATGGCGTCAACAAGGCGGTGAACCAAAACAGCAGTGCAAGCCCGCAGCCAAGCCGACGCGCCGTGCTGCGCCTGGGCTGAGGCGGTATCGCTTCGGTCTGCGACGGCGTCACGCCATCGATATCGTTTGATTGTGCCGGAGTATCAGACATTAGTCGACCCGTTAACTCGCCGAGACAGTTGGCCGCTACTCAGCTTGATTAGACGCATCAGCCAGCAGGCGGGCGCCACCCGTGGTACGGTTGCGTTTGCATCGGAAATCATCATCGGGATTCATCGCCCTGAAAGCGCAACACGATGCGATCGTTGCAATCGTAGCTGACGCGCGCATGCAGGGGCGGCTGATTGTCATTCATCGCGAAGATTCTCGCGAGGAGTTCCGGCAAGTCCTCGACGAGGTCGAGGTCCAATACGCGGTCTTTCGAAATCCACGCCAGCGTACCCTCGGGGCAATCTTCGCGCAAAGCTCTCGTATCGCTAATCGCGGTGTAGACAAAAAGCAGGATGCCCGACTCGCCGCCGGCATCGATATTGTGAATGCTGCGCAACTGGAGCGAATGCGCGCGCAAGCCGCTTTCTTCTTCAATCTCGCGCAATGCACTAGTCGCGGGGTCCTCGTCCCGCTCCACATGCCCGCCCAGACCGTTGAATTTATTCGGGAAAACACGACGGTGGGCCGCGCGCTTTAACAGCAGAACATCATCGCCATTGAATACGAAAGACAAGGTGCGCGGCATCACAAGCCAGCGCCCAACATTGAGATCCGCGCCCTGCTGTTTTGCGCCCATCTACGAATTCCTCGGCTGGCGGGCTAATTTCGGAACAATTGCCCAGCGCGCGCGTTCATGCTAAGCTTTGCCTTTGTACTGCCATTTTACTAGGAATAGTAATGAATTCGAATCCGCACAGTGTGGCGCCGCCAAACTTGCGCATCGTGCAAGTTGACGATGTACTGTCGCACGAAAAGGCTGACATTCAGCGATCGCAGCCCTTGATGGAACGCCTGAAGCGCGCCGAGTACTTCACCAATCCGCCAGTGGTTGCCGAAGTCGCCGGCAGCCGCTATGTGCTCATGGATGGTTCAAATCGTCAACTGTCATTGAAGACCTTGGGTTATCGGCACATCATCGTTCAAATTGCCGAGTATGAAACGAATAGCGTCGAACTTGGCGTCTGGCAGCACATCGTGGCGAATTGGGACGCCCAGCGATTCCTGCGGACGCTTGAGGGCATCAGCCATATCGATGTGAAACCCGGCTGGCACTCGAGCGCGCTGGCGCATGTGCAGTTGCGCGATGGGCCTGTTTACTGCATACAGGCCACCGAAGACGATCTGGCGGAACGCAATGCGTCATTGCGGAAGGTAGTCGAATCATACCATACGCGGGCGACGCTCTACCGGACGCCGCTGACCGAGCCCGGTCAAATCTGGTCGCTCTTCCCCACTGGGGTTGCGCTAGTGATGTTTCGTCATTATCAGCCGCAAGATATAATCAATGCCGCGCTGCAAGCGGCATATTTGCCGCCAGGCGTTAGCCGTCACATTATCCACGGCCGCGCGCTGAATCTCAATTATCCGATGAAACGATTGCTGTCGGCGCTGCCGCTGGCGACGAAAAATGAGGAGCTGCAAGACTGGCTGCGCGAAAGGTTCGCCGAGCGCAGCGTCCGCTATTATGCCGAAGCGACGTATCAATTCGCTGAGTGACTGCCGATGACCCAAACCGTCGCCGACGCATTGCGCCGCGCCAGCCTGTATAGTGACGGGCGGATTTACCGCATGCTCAAACTGCCGCCAAATGCGATCACGCTTGCCGCTGGCGTCGTGGCGGAAATCGGACTGCCTTACTGCGCTCTGATTGTGGACAAGGACGAATTGACGCTGATGATATCGGACGAGGCGGAAATGGCGTTCAGCGCTCGCTTGCGCGCCGCAATCACCAGCGAGCGGGAGTATCGCTTGATTACACCGGACGCAGCGCTGGAGCCGGAATTGGTCGGATTTATGGCGCGAATTGCCGAGTCGCTGGCCTCTGCCAGTATTCCCATTCTTGCCGTTTCCGCCTATTCGCGTGATCATCTATTCGTCGCCAGCGACGACTTTGATACGGCGATGCGAACGCTTCAGCGTCTGCAGGAGGAATACGCCTAGTTATGGAAATCAACCTGTTCAACGACGCCGATCTGGTTCCGCAGCCGAAGCACAAGATCAAAATCGAAGACTTCCGCGTATCGCCTTATCCCGATCGCTTTCGCGTGAAGGTCAATCTTAAGCTGACGCCCTTCCAAGAGCGCCCCAACCTGGCGATAAGCGCCAGCCGCTCTGATGGACTGCTGGCGAGCGACCTGGATGTCATTGCGACGATGCACGTCGACAATGAATTCACGATGCATATCCGTGGCTTGGACGACCCAAGCGGCGTTTATACGCTGACCGCCGAGCTCTATTACGAGATCCGTAATCCGCCGCAGGATTCATGCCAGATCGATTTTGTGATTCCAACGGACGACGATTGAAAATGGCTGTTAGAATTCCCTATTTGGTCGCGCGCCAAATCTCCGACCATGCCGCCAGCCGACAACCGAGCGAAGCCTGCGGTTTGCTGGCGGGAACGGACGAGCAGATCCTGGCGGCATATCCCTTGACGAATATCGCAAGAGCGCCACAGACACGTTTTGAGTTTGATCCAAACGAGCAATTGCAGGCGCTTAAGGCGATCGACGAAGCGCAGCTCGAATGGATCGGCGCCTATCACTCGCACCCGCATAGCGCGCCGATTCCCTCGAGAGCGGATATTGAGGCGTGTGCGGACAGCGGGCTGCTCCAGCTCATTGTTTCGCTAAGTCGAAGCAAACCGCAGTTGAAACTGTGGCGCATCGACCGCGATTCCGTTGCCCCGATAGAGTTGATTTATGCGTCCGATAATCCGCCTGAGAGCGGGCCGGCGCTGTCGCTTTCGCAGCAAGCCGCCGTGATTATTGTCGCCATCGCCGCGGTCTTGATCTTGCTGATTATTTCCTTCACATTGCTGCCGCCCGCCCCTCAGATCTTGCCGGCGCCCTAGCTGTTTTCAGGTCGGAGATCGTGGACACCCACCTGATTGTCATTTTAGGATTATTGACCGGGGGCCTCATAAATACGCTGGCGGACGATCTGCCAGCCGCGCGGATGCCAAGACTGCCCAGATATCCCGACGGACGCCGACGCCCGCGCCGCGCTTGGCTGGGAATAACCGCCTTCGCCTTAGGATTGAGAACCGCGCCCGAGCCAGCTACCGGCGCGTCGACCGGCGACGACTGCGAGCGGCGGCGCTTGTCGTGGCGGCATCCGCTGGTAGAAGTCGCCTCAGCCGCGCTGATGGCTCTGGCATTCGAAATTGCCCGCGATATGCGCTCGCTGGCTCTTGAAGAGACCCTGATTTGGCTGGCGCTGGCCGCGCTGTTTGTCCTCATCGCCGTCATTGACCTGGAGCGCCTGCGCGTCCTGTACACGCCAACGCTGGCTTGCGGCTTGCTCGCGATCATCGGCGCTATCGCTTTTCCACAATCACCGCCAACCATTGCTTCCATGCTTGTTGGCGCAGCTTGCGCTGGCTTTACCTTCTCGCTGGTTTGTCTAGGCGGTCGACTTTTCGCGCGAGCAGCATTGCGGCATCAGCGCGAGCCCATGACCGTGTTTGGGCGGGGAGATGTCACCCTCATGACCTTGGGAGGATTCATCGTTGGGTTTCCCTATGTATGGGTCGCCATGGCTTTAGCGATAATCTTGGGAGGCTGCGGCGCCTTGGTCTTTCTTTTGGCGAAGAGCGCTTCTGGCGGTTATCGGCGATTCAGCGCCATGCCGTACGCGCCGTACATCCTGGCTTCGACCTATCTGGTTATGCTGCTAGGCGATGAACTGAATCATCTGATCGCTGGACTTTAGGTCATCCTCTTCATCTGCGAACTGGGCGATTAGGCCGCCGCCAAGGCAAACATCGCCTTGATATACAACCGCCGCTTGGCCAGGCGTGACGGCTTGCTGCGGCAGGTTAAACTCAATGAGCGCGCAATCATCGCCCATCGGCTTGATGAGCGCCATTTGCGCCTGCGACCGATAGCGGATTTTGACTTCCGCGCGGAATTCCACCGCCGGCGGAGCGCCACCGACCCAGTTGAATCGCTCCGCTACCAAGCGGTCGCGGCCAAGTTCACCACGCGTACCGACAACCAACGCGTTCTTGATTGCATTCATTGCCAGCACATATAAAGGTTCGTTTGAAGAGACGCCGAGCCCTTTGCGCTGCCCGATGGTGTAATTTGACAAGCCTCTATGTTCGCCCAAGACCTCGCCCTCGCTGCTCACGATTGGTCCCCGCGTCATCAAATCGGGCGCGTGCGCCCCCAGGAAGTCTCGGTAATCATTATTGCCCAGGAAACATAAATCCTGGCTGTCTTTCCGATTTGCGATATCCAACCCCAGCTCGCAGGCGATGCGACGAACTTCGGCTTTGGGATACTCTCCGACGGGAAACAGCGTTCGCGCCAACTGCTCCTGCCCCATGACACTGAGTACATAACTCTGATCTTTGGCCGGGTCCAGCCCCTTCTTCAGCAGATAGCCGCCTTCGGGGCGCTTGGCAATGCGGGCGTAGTGGCCGGTCGCCAGGAAGTCGGCGTCCAGCGCCATTGCATGGCGCAGCAGCCATTCGAAGCGAATGTGGCGATTGCACTCAAGACAAGGATTCGGCGTGTATCCGTCGCGGTGCTGATCGATAAAATACTGGACGACGATGTCACGGAATACATCTTTGGTATCGAGTGCATAGAAAGGAATCCCGAGCGTATCGGCCACACGCCTCGCGATGCGCATCTGATCGGGCGTGCAACAGCGATTATGTTCGGCGCCGCCCAGCGCCTCATCCGACCACAAGCGCATCATCATGCCGATGACATCATAGCCTTCGCGCGCCAGCAGCGCCGCGGCTACCGAACTATCGACGCCGCCACTCAGCGCGACGACTACGCGCTTGTCGGCCGCGCTCATGCGACGAATTCTCGCTTCAAACGGCGCAGCTTCGCCACTGCATTGACCAGCACGTCGAGGGCAAAGTCGATATCGGCTTCGGTCGTATGGATGCCGACCGACAGACGGAGCCCGCATGAGGCCGCTTCCGGCGGATAGCCCAGCGCCAGCAGCGCGTCTGATGGCTCCGGGTTGCCAGTCTTGCAAGCCGAGCCGCTGCTGGCGGCGATGCCATTCGTGTCCAGGTGCATGAGCAGCGCGTTGGCATCAATGCCGGGCAATACAAAGCTGGCGTGTGACGGCAAACGGTTGACCGGATGCCCGCTCAATTCCGCGCCTGCAACACGGCTCAAGATGCCGTCGATGAGCTTGCCGCGCATTTTGCGATAGTGAGCCAGCCGCTCACTCTTTTCGGCGTAAGCCAGTTCAAGCGCCTTCGCCATGCCAACGATGAAGGCGGTATTGTGCGTGCCAGCGCGACGACCGCCTTCGTGACCGCCACCGGTCAAAATGCTGGGAAACTCGACGCCGTCCTTCACGTAGAGCAGGCCGACGCCCTTGGGTCCATAGAATTTATGCGCCGACAGGCTCAGTAAATCGACGCCGAGCGCGTCGACATCCAGCGAGAGCTGCCCGCCCGCCTGCACAGCGTCGGTATGGAACAGCAGGCCGTGCTGACGCGCAATCGCCGCCAGCGCCGCCACATCGTTGATGCTGCCCACTTCGTTATTGGCGTATATGACACTGGCAATGGCAGCGCCGTTTTGGCAAGCTGCGGTAAAGTCCTCCGTCTTAACCAAGCCGTGTTTATCTACGGGAACTACAACGCTCGCGCCATCCATCAGGTCGCTAAGCTGCAATACGGTATTGATAACCGCGCTGTGCTCGACTGGTGATGTGATTATGCGCATGGGCGCCATCCGCTGGCGCGCCCGCCAAGCGGCGCCGCGAATCGCGAGGTTGTCGCTTTCCGATCCGCAACTGGTGAAAACGATTTCGCTCGGCTGGCAATTGAGAATCCGCGCGATGCGCGCGCGCGCGTCTTCTATCGCCGCCTCGCCGCGGCGTCCTTGTCGGTGGCTTGATGTCGAATTGCCATAAACCTTGCCGAAATAGGGCATCATCGCGTCAATCACGCGCGGATCAACCGGCGTTGACGCCGAGTAATCGAGGTAGACTTCTGGCTTGGTAGTCATTCCGATTGTCCAATCTTGCCGCAACCGCCGGCTCGTAGAATCGAACGGTCGACCCGCTTTTCGCAATTACCAATGTAACCCTGGTACGCGCCCTGCCTGACAATTCTACTCCAAGCTCCGCATCTTATTCAATAATCAGACGGCAGCTGAAAGTCCGAGTTTGTCGCGCCTAAACCAATTGGAAATCATTGGCGGAAGAGAACGCGGCGCAGGGTCCGCGAGGCAATTGCCGTTGAAATTCAAGCAAATGGTATACTATCATACCGTTTTGGCAGTGCATTAAAGTAACGAACAGCTACGGAGGCGCCAAAAAATGCCAGCGATTTGCCAAATACGCGGACGCGAGGTTTTGGACTCGCGAGGAAACCCCACGGTAGAAGTGGATGTGCAGCTCTCGGATGGCGCGCTTGGGCGAGCAATCGTGCCTAGCGGCGCCTCAACCGGCGAGTATGAGGCGCTGGAAATGCGTGACGGCGCAAAGTCTCGCTATCGTGGGAAAGGCGTTTTGACGGCGGTAGCGGCGGTGAACGATAAAATAGGACCGGCATTGCTTGGTCGCGCGCCAACTGACCAGAAGGCGCTTGATGAATTGATGCTGGATTTAGACGGCACGCCGACCAAGAGCAAGCTGGGCGCTAATGCGATCCTGGGCGTGTCGATGGCATTGGCTAAGGCAGCGGCAAACAGCCTGTCGGCGCCGCTTTACGCCTACCTGGGCGGCATCCATGCGCACCTGCTGCCAACGCCGATGATGAATATCATGAATGGCGGCAAACATGCGCTGGGCAGCACCGACTTTCAGGAGTTTATGGTGATGCCTGTGGGCGCTCCGACCTTTCGCGAAGCGCTGCGCTGGGGCGCTGAGATCTATCATCAGCTAGGTGATGTCTTGCACGACAGAGGCTATCAAACCACAGTGGGGGATGAAGGCGGTTTCGCGCCCAGCCTGGGCAGCAATCAAGCGGCGCTTGATGTCATCATGGAAGCAATTGAACAAGCTGGCTACCGAGCCGGTGAAGATGTGCTGATCGCCCTGGATCCAGCGGCTTCCGAGATCTATGAGAATGGCGTCTACAACCTGGAGATAGAAGGTCGGCGGCTAAGCGGCGAAGAGATGGTTGAATTCTGGAGCGATTGGTGCGACCGCTATCCCATCATTTCGATCGAAGACGGGCTGGACGAAAACGACTGGGAGAACTGGTCCAAGCTGGTCGGCAAGATTGGCGACCGTGTGCAAATCGTTGGTGACGACCTGCTCGTGACTAACGTGGAGAAGGTGAAACGCGCGATTGATGCAAGAGCGGCAAACGCGCTGCTCTTAAAGGTCAACCAAATTGGCACGCTGACGGAAGCTTTTGCCGCGGGCCAATTGGCGCAGCGGCACAATATGACGGTGGTCGCCAGCCATCGAAGCGGCGAAACAGAAGACAATACAATCGCCGACATTGCCGTGGCGATGAATAGCGGGCAAATCAAGACGGGCGCGCCGGCGCGCACAGATCGAACCGCTAAATACAATCAACTGCTGCGAATTGAAGAAAGGCTTGGGGACGCCGCCCAATACGCTGGCATGGCGGCATTTGCCAACCTCAGCCACGATGTAGAATAAGTTGGCGGCTGTCTTCAAAGCCGAACTATCCGCCGGCAGCGCAGAATGGTCGACAAGCGGCGCCACAAACCGGGGGGACAAGCGTGCGACTAAGACTGGATAGCAAGCTCACCAAAATCGTCGCGACGATAGGACCGGCATCGCGGCATCCCGAGACCCTCCGCGCCATGATTCGCAGCGGCATGAATGTCGCGCGCATCAATTTTTCGCATGGCGATCACCAGACGCATGGCGAGACTATAGATAACATCCGCCGCCTCGCCGCCGAAGAGGGCACGGTCGTCGCTGTGCTCTGCGACATACAAGGACCCAAGATCCGTATAGGGGCAATCGAGCGGGAGCCGATGATGCTCGAAATCGGCGACAGCATCACACTCACGCTGGATGACATCATCGGCCGAGACGGAATCGTGTCGCTGCCGCATCCGGAGTTTTTGCGCGATATCGAAGCCGGCGCCACCCTATTGCTTGATGATGGCAATTTACAATTCAGCGTGCGCGAAACAGACGGACACAATCTCAAGTGTGAAGTCGTCGTTGGCGGTCCATTGAAGTCGCGCAAGGGTGTATCGGCGCCGAACGCGCGTCTGACTTTGTCCGCCATTACGGATAAGGACAGCGAGGATATCGAGTTTGCCTTGGCAAAAGATTGCGATTACATGGCGATGTCTTTCGTGCGTTCATCCGATGACATCCTCCAGCTTCAAGAATTGATGCGGAAGCTGGGAAGGCGCTCGGCTGTCATCGCCAAGATTGAAATGGGTGAGGCGCTGGAGAACATTGAAGAGATCATCGCCATTTGCGATGGCATCATGGTGGCGCGTGGCGACCTGGGTATCGAAACGCCAGCGGAGGAAGTGCCCTTTCATCAGAAGCGCATCATTAATCTTTGCAACGAGGCGGCGAAGCCAGTCATCACGGCGACGCAGATGCTGGAATCAATGACCGACAATCCACGGCCGACGCGGGCTGAAGCGAGCGATGTATACAACGCCATTCTGGACGGCACCGACGCGATTATGTTGAGCGCGGAAAGCGCCAGCGGCAGTTACCCGGTGCGCGCCGTCGAGGTCATGAGTGAGATCGCTGCCATTGCCGAGCAAAACCTTAGCTACGAAAGTGCAGCGTTGATCAATGAAGGCAATGCCGGCGAAGCGCGCGAAGACATCTCTAACGCCATCTGCAAAGCGACAACCGAGATTTCCCACGCGATAAAACCGAAAGCCATCGTAACGACAAGCATGTCTGGTTATACCACGAGGCGCGTCGCTAAAGAGCGCCCGGGCACACCGATACTCTGCATGACGCCAAACACAACAACCCAGCGTCTTATGACCTTGGTCTGGGGCGTCACCTCGCTGCAAGTACAAGAGTTCAGCACCATCGACGAAATGATAAGCGTCATTGTGCGCACGGCGTTTGACAAGGGGCTGGTTGATCGCGGGGATCGTCTTGTCATCATCGCTGGAGTCCCCTTCGGCATTGATGGCCAGACCAATCTAGTCAAGATTCATGCAGTTGGCGAGGAAGGCGAGATTTAACGCATCCCTTGGTCCGAATCGGCTTATCAATGACAAAGGCGATAAGAGATTGGTTAAGCTGGCGCGCTTGCAGCTATTCGACTTGTTGCGAGGCGACCCACTTGGCGTCTATCGGCGCTGGCTCGGAAGGCTTAACATGTCGCGAGGCGGTAGCCAGCGTTCCGTCCGATGTATAATTCACCTGGCTCGTGGTACAGCGCGGGCAGATGTTCCAGGGCAATTCGAGCAAATAATCGCAGTTGACGCAAGCTTTCTTCAGCCGATGATAACAATGCGGGCACGCTTGCCAATCGTGCTGAACGCGTTGACCACAACCCGGGCAAGTGGGCCGTTCTTCTATTTCTTGCAGCAGCGCCTCTTCTTCCAGCGACCGCTCGTAGGTCTCTGAAAGCGTCGCCCGCGGCCGCAACAAGATGTAAACAAAGAGACCGGGCACATTGAGCAGCAAGACAATAATGGCGACCAGCAACTGCGCCAGCGGGTCGCGCGATCGCGAGCGCATATCGCGATACGCCCATATGACCAGCGCCAACCAAAAGGCGGCTAGCGTCACGACGACAAATACCGTCGCAACCAAAAGGATATCGTCGAAGCCCTCCGGCATTTGCAAGTCTCCAAAGTCTGTTGAACCGGGCGCCGGTCGAATTGCGCTAGCCGCTCGCCACAGCGCCTGACGAATCCACCGCGAGCAGCATCATCTCGCTGACGACGGTATCGAACTGGTGGCCCGAGGCGTAAAACCTTATCGCCTTGATGAAGGCCGGGCGGCGATCCTCGGCGATCAGATTAAGCAGATTACCCGAGTCAAAGGTGTACCAAACCGACGGATTGGTATCGACATGTTCCTGCAAACAACTGGCGCAGATCCTTTTGTGCCGGCCCGGCGCCTGCCCTTCGTAATAGAATCCGCGAAACCAATTGGCGTGATTATCTGGAGGCGAATCGTCGATCGTGTACATGATATGCACCATCAGCGGGCACTCGCTGCCCTCTTTGCCACAAAGGCTGATGGATTGATAATTGAGGCTGAAGGTGGCGAGGATGCGCAATGAATCGAAATGTCTCGCATCCAATCCTTCGCCTTCAAACTCCTGTATGCAGGAGATTTCGCCGTGCGACGTCGCGTTGTCAAAGCGCTGCAGATTCACGCCAAGGCGCCCGTCAAACTCACGGACGGAATAAGATCCGGGCGGGCTCTGTTCGGGCAGCGCGCTGCAATTCCAGTTCAGAGGCTCGCCCGGCGAATAAAGCTGCCCTATGCTTGAGCTTTGCAAGCTGAAGTCGCCGGTCATCAACAAGTTCTTCGTATTATCGAGCGTACGAATGCTTCGATTGCCGGTCCTGACAACCAGTTCTCTGCCGGGCTCTACCGGATTGCGCACATTGGGTTCATCGCCAAAGAAGGCGCTGACCGCGCCGGCCAGATTCAGCAGCCGGATTTCGTCTTCGGAAACAGTTAGGCGATAGCGCCCGTTCGTTACGGACTGAATGTGCACGCCCTTGTCCGTATTGAGATCATCGGTATAAATGTCCATCACAATGGCATGCGAATCGGCCCCGGTGACGATGACATCAAGCTGTCCTGACAGGCGCGAGAATTGAATGCGCTGCGGATCTTGGCTCCAGTCGAATCGAGGACGAATGGCATGGTTGAAGGTGACCAAGGTATTGCCTTGCAGAGTAACAGCCGCCAGCAAATCGGCTGAATCGCCCTCGACTTCGGTAGAATCGTGGAATTGGATAGTCGCCTGCGACAGCGAATCTGTACTGACGCTCGTGACCGTATTGGTCAAGTCATCGCGCTGGCGCTCTACCGTTTCCCGCAAGTCGGCGCCGGTGATGCCGATGGTGCCCTTGGCCACGTAAAGCGTGGCGGATATCGGCACGGTTGAACGGAACAAGTAGTGATATATGCCAAAGGCTGTGGTTAAGGTCATGGTGCAAAAGAGCGCGAATGCGCCCAACAGCGCCATCCAGGCGATGCGCTCCGGGGATCTGGCGACGCCAAACTCATAAGACCTGTCGGCGCTTGTCGCGGCTTCAATTATCTCTTCAGCCTGCTGCGTGATATCCACTTTGCAAGAGCCCAAAACAGTGATAAACAGCCGATAGACATGAACATTATATCATTCGCTATCTGTTTTGTCGCCGAGTTTATGCGCTATAATCCAGTCAGGTCAGCCGCCGGCGCTTAATCGGAGGGGACAAGGCGATGTCTGGTCATAGCAAATGGTCGACGATCAAACGCAAGAAGGGCGCTGAAGATGCCAAGCGCGCCAAGGTTTTCACCCGATTGGGGCGTGACATCATGGTCGCAGCGCGCGAAGGCGGCGGCGATGAAAACGCCAATCCCAAGCTGAAGTTGGCGATTGCCAAAGCGCGATCGGCAAACATGCCTAAAGAGAATATTGAACGCGCTAAGAAAAAAGGCACCGGTGAAATTGCCGGGGGTGAAGTGGTCGAAATGCTCTATGAAGGCTACGGCCCGGACGGCGTCGCCTATATCGTAGAAATCCTGACCGACAACCGGAACCGCGCCTTGGCTGAGATCAAGCATGCCTTCAGCAAGCACGCCGGCAGCCTGGCGACCAACGGCGCGGTCATGTGGCAGTTCGACCAGAAGGGCTTCATTACGCTCAAGGGCGAGGCCGACTTTGACGATGTATTCCTGCAAGCGGCGGAGGCGGGCGCCGAGGATGTTGTCGATGAAGACGGCGTCATGACCGTATACACCGCTCGCGATGACTACGCCACTGTTGAACAAGCCTTAGCCAACGCCGGTTATGACTTCGAAGACAGCGAATTGCGCTGGTTCCCGCAGAACGAAATCGAAGTGCCGAAAGGCAAAGCCTTACAGAACATGCGCCTTATGGAACAGCTGGAGGAGGCGGACGACGTACAGACGGTATCCTCCAATTTGAACATTACCGACGAAGTTCTCGCCGCTTTCGAAGCGTAATATGCTCTCACTTGGCATTGATCCCGGCACGGCGTCTCTCGGATATGGACTTGTGCGCGAGCTTGACGATGGTTCGCTGGCTTGCGTTCATTTCGATGTGATCCGCACCAGAGCCGAGACGCCGATGCCGCAACGTCTAAAGATTATCTACGACGAACTCGCGGGCTTGGTTGAGCGCTTTCGGCCCGACCGAGCCGCGGTCGAGGAGCTGTTTTTCGCGCGCAACGTAACGACGGCGATGTCAGTGGCGCAGGCGCGGGGCGTGGTATTGCTTGCGCTGCAGAACGCCGGCTTGCCCATCGCGGAGTACAAGCCCAACGCGATCAAATTGGCCATCACTGGCTATGGCGGCGCGGACAAATCGCAGATGCAGGAGATGGTGCGGTTGCTATTGGCGCTTGAGCGGCGACCCCGCCCAGATGATGCGGCTGACGCGCTGGCGGTTGCCATTGCCGATCTGCACAGTTATCGCCTGGCCGGCGTCGATGCGGTGTGAAGCGGGCTTCTGCTGATGATCGCGACCATTGAAGGGCAACTCGCCAGCAAAGCGGCTGACCATATTCTTGTCACAGTGGGAGGCGTTGGCATTGAAGTCAGCGCGCCCTTCAGCACAATCGAAAAGCTGAATTCAGATCGTGTTTTCTTGTATACGCGATTGGTTGTGCGCGAGGATTCGCTGACGCTATACGGATTCGCCACGACGGGTGAACGGGAACTCTTTGACGCTTTTCTGAAGATTAGCGGAATCGGACCCCGGCTGGCTGTCGCCATTTTGAGTACGATGAGCGTGGAAAACATTCATAACGCCGTTCGCAACGATCGCCCGGAACTCATCAGCCGCGTGCCAGGCATCGGCAAGAAGACGGCGCAGAAAATCGTGCTGGAGCTGCAAGACAAGATCCCGTCCGCGCTGGAGGCGGCGCCGATTGGCGCTGATGGCGATGCGAGCGCAGAAGTGATGGATGCGCTGACAGCGCTCGGTTACAGTGTTGTTGAAGCGCAAATGGCGATCCAGTCGATGCCGCTGGACGCGCCGGACAGCGTTGAAGAGCGTGTCATGATTGCCTTGCAGAGCCTTGCGGGTTGAGGCAATCAGCTTGCGCGATATACCGGCGCGCGAGCCCTTACATCGCGAGCGCGGGAGTAAAACATGGCGGAATCGTTGATCGGCAAGCGCGTGGATGCGCTTGACAAAGGCTGGATCGAGTTGGTCGATCTAATGCCGCACCCGGGCTCGGACGTGTCTGGCGATCTCGCCATTGTCAATGCGGCGCGCGTCAGCTTCCTGGGCGAGAGCAAGGGGCCGGAGCGCGATAAGAAGCTGCTGTTTTATCTGCTGCGCCATCGCCACACCTCGCCCTTCGAGATGGTGGAATTTAAGTTTCGCGTGCGCGCACCGCTTGTGACCTGGTGGCAATGGGTGCGGCATCGCACCTGGAGTATGAACGCGCAATCAGGCCGCTACACGCCCTTTCAAGAAAACGACTTCTATGTGCCCGAACCCTGGCGCAAACAAAGCGCGGACAATAAGCAAGCCAGCGAGGGCGCGCTCGAAGCCGAAGAGAGCGATGCGCTAACGCAGAAGCTGCTGGCGCATTACGACGAAGGATTCCGGCTTTATTCGGAGGCGCTGGAAAAAGGCGTGTCCAAAGAAATGGCGCGGCTCTTCCTGCCCGGCTTCAGCGTTTATTACACATGGGTGACCAAGATAGACGCTCACAATCTGATGCGCTTTCTCCGGCTGCGCATGGCGCGCGACGCGCAATACGAGATCCGCGTATACGCCGCCGCAATCTACGAGCGCTTCTTTAAGCCCGCGCTTCCCTGGACTGCCGAAGCATTCCGCAAATACATACTAGAGATTGAGAATTGAATACGACGCTTAGTCTTCGATATCAATCGAGTCGGGTCGATTGATGAGGAAGGCCGAAGACCGCTCAAAGTAATCGCGCATCAGGGAACGCGCCGGCTCTCGGATTCCGGCCTCGTCAATTGCGGCGCGCATATGCGCCAGCCAGTGGTCGCGCGCTTGCCGATCAATCGCGAAAGAAAAATGCCGCATGCGAAGGCGGGGATGCCCGCGTTCCTCGCTATAGCGGGTTGGCCCGCCGAAGAATTGCACGAGAAAGAGGAATAAGCGGCGCTTCGCTTCCGCTAACTCAGGCGGATACATCGGGCGCAGAATCGGATCCGCCTCGACCTTGTCGTAGAACTGATCCACAACCGATCGCAGCGGTTCTTCTCCGCCAACCAGGTCGTAAACGCTTTGCGGTTTGAAGCTCACAGATCCCGCCTTCAAACTCAAAACCGATTCCAAATGCTGCGTCGGCATTCGCCGCTGATGGATTGTATCCGCAGATGCGGCGCAGTCCTAGCGAGAAACTTTGACTTTACAATCGTCGCGCCGGCTGTACAATCCATGCGTTAACTCAAGGGGCTAGCAAGGATACCGCAAAATATGAATAACCTTATGAAATGGGCGGGCTTGCTCTCGCTGATGCTGCTGATTGCGCGCCCGAGCCTGGCGCAGGATTCCACCTCGATTAGCGTCGTCGGCTCGGGCATTGTTAACGCTCTGGTCGAGGCGATGGCCGAGCAAGGCGGGCAAGAGCCCTTGGACATCAGCACGGTCGGCACGGCAACCGGCATCGACCGGTTTTGCAGCGGCAATATCGACCTGGCGACAGCGATTCGCCCGATGTCGCCGGCGGAAAGAGCGATTTGCGGTTCAAACGAGGTCGCCTTCAGCGAGTTGCTCATTGGCCATCGCATCGTTGCTTTCGTCGCCCATGCGGATGCGCCGCTCGAATGCCTGACTGAAACGCAGGCGCTCGCCATTCTAAAGCCCTCCGCAAGCGGCGTGGCGACGGATTGGTCGTTCGCTGGCGACGAAGAAGCCGACCTGCCTTTATCCCTGATCTTGCCGTCAGACGTATTGCTCGAATTTGCCATTGCCGACGAGCTCGTGCCCGGTGACGGTTTGCGGCGAGATGCGGGCGAATACGACGACGCGGACGATGCGCTGGCGAAGGTCGCCGAGACCGTGGGCGCTCTGGCTTTGGTGGGCTGGCAGGAGTCGCTCGCCGACTTGGAGTCGGTTGCGCTGTTGGCTTATGACAAAGGCGACGCCGGCGACTGCGCCTTACCCGCGGCGGAAAGCGTGGAACAAGAGCGATACGACGCGGCTATTTCCATGTTTGTCTACGTTAACCGCGAACGGATGGCGTCGAATCAGCGTGTTTTTGACATGCTGCAGTTTGTCACCGATGCCGATAATCAAGGCCGTTTACCGTTATTGGATGCGACGCCGCCGAGCGCGGCACGATATGAAATGAACGCTCGCGCGCTTGTGGAAGAAGCGGCGCTGGTAGACGCAAGTGACTTCCAGATTCCGGGCGTCTTGACGGGGAGCGTTCGGATTGTGGGCGCGGCCAGCGCCTTTGATGTGCTGAATCGCGCGGCGACGACGCTCACGCAAAACAGCGAAGGTTTGGCGATCGACCTGGATTTCGCCGGGCAAACCAACGGAATCGCGGCTTTATGCGCGCGAGAAGCCGATATCGCCCTGCTAGATTCGGATCTTGGCGACAGCGACCTGGCCGCCTGCGCCGATGGCGAAATCTTCACAATGACGACAAGACTGGGGTCGCAAGCCACGGTGTTGCTTGGCAATGCGGCCGATGAGCACACCCGCTGCTTGACGACAGACCAGGTCAACACGGTATGGGGAGCGGAGTCCGCTGACATCGTAACCAGTTGGTCGGGCGTGGACGCGTCATTTCCCGATATGGGCATGACGCTATTTGGCTTAACGCTTCTGGACCAGTCTACCGACATCTTGCTGCAAACCGCCGCCGATGTGATTCCGCCAATAAGGCGCGATACCGAAATGGACTTTAACCCCTTGTATCGGGCGGCAGCGGTCGGCAACGTGCCGGGCGCCTTAACTTATCTCAATTGGGGCGATTATCAGCGCGTAATCGACAACCAGCAGACGAACATCCAACTGGTCGCGGTCGACGGTGGAGCGGGCTGCGTAATCCCCTCGCCAACAACGATTGAGAATGGCAGCTATGCGCTTGCCCGCCAAGCGACCCTGCTCATCCTGCAGGAGTCACTGTCTGACATTAATACGCAGTCTTATCTATGGACGCTATTTAGCGCGGACAACTGGCTCAATGTTGAACGCGAGGGCTTTGTCGGGCTGACAGCGCTTGAGTTGCCGGCTGTCCGCCAAGAATTGCAGCGATGGTTCACCGAAGCGGAAGCCATCCAAGCGGCGTCCGATGAAACCGCTGCCGACGAAACGTCCGAGCAAGAAGGGACAGAGGCCGGCGGCTCTGGCTGATCGCGCCGAGATCCGCGCGCCTTGATAGAAATCAAGCGGTGAGACAAGGACGTTAACCAGGTCGCGGCCCGCTTGCACGGGTTGGCGCAGCGCGCTGACGAAGCGCAATTGGCTCTGATTGGAGACCGCAATGCGTGGGGAATTCATCGCCCTTGACCTCGAAACCACCGGGCTGAACGCCGCATCTGACGAGATCATAGAGGTCGGCATCGCCCGCTTTCGCGATGGCGAACTCGCCGACCAATATCAGTCTTTGGTCAATCCATTGAAGCCCATCCCGCCAGAGATTACGCAACTGACGGGAATCGACCAGGACGATGTCGAGGGTATGCCACGGATTCAGGACATCGTAGCGGATATCGCCCGCATCGTCGAGGATTTGCCGCTCGTCGCGCACAACGCGCAATTTGATGTGACGTTCCTGGGCAAGCATCATCCACTCAAAGCGAATTTGGTGATCGACACAGTCGAACTGGCTTCGATTATGCTGCCTTCGGCGCCGCGTTATAACTTGGGCAGCTTGACTTCAGCAATGGGAATCGATCTAAAGCGCGCTCACCGCGCCTTTGATGACGCGCTGGCAACCGGACAATTTTACTGGAATCTGTGGGAAATAATCTGTCAGCAGCCGACCAGCCTCCTAGCGGAAATCATAGACGCGAGCGCGCGTCACAAATGGAACCTGCGCGAGGTCTTCCAAGCGGCTTTGGCGGAAGGATTGAAAACGGAAGGCCTGACCAGCGCGCGTGATCCATTCACTTCCGAGCAGTTGACGGCGCCGCCCTTAGATATCGCGCAGGCGGGGCGCCAACCATTGGAACCGATTGCGGTTGAAAAGGTGTTTGCCGAGGGCGGCCAGTTGGCGGCAAGCCACAGCGCCTATGAAAGACGTGATCAGCAGTTGCAAATGGCGCGCGATGTAACGCGCGCGCTGAACCAAGGCGAGCAGCTGATGATCGAAGCCGGAACGGGCACCGGCAAATCGATTGCATACCTGGTTCCGGCGGCGCTTTGGGCAAAATCCAACGGGCAACGCGTTACCGTCTCGACGCACACAATCAACTTGCAAGAGCAACTGCTCAAGCAAGACATACCCATAGTACGCAGCATCGTCGGCGAAGGACTGCAAGCCGCCCTGATGAAAGGGAGAGCCAATTATCTCTGCCCCAGGCGATTGGCTACCCTGCGTCGGCGGAAACCGACGAACCTGGATGAATTGCGAACCTTGGCCAAGATCCTTGTTTGGCTCGAGAGCAGCTCATCCGGCGACCGCGGCGAGATTAACTTGCGCGCTGGGGAGCGAGCGGTATGGATGCGGCTCAGCGCCCAGGACGAGGATTGCGCGACCTTCCGCTGCGCCAGCGAAATGAACGGCGTATGCCCCTATTACAAGTCCCGGAAGCGAGCGGAGACGGCTCACATTTTAATTGCCAATCACGCGCTTTTGATCGCGGATGCCCGTATCGAGAACCGCGCCTTGCCCGATTTTCACAATTTGATAGTCGATGAAGCGCATCAACTTGAAGGCGCAATCACCGACGGCTTGAGCCGACGAATAGATCAGCAGCTGATACTGTCGCGCTTGCGCGATCTTGGCACCTTGAAGAGCGGCGCTTTTGGCTTATTCCTCGCCGCCGCCCGCGAGCATTTTCCGCAAGCGGAAAGCGATCGCCTTGCTGCTTATATTGGCAACATCAGCGATGCTATTGCCGAGATGAAGCGGGAGATCCGTGGCTACTTCCGCACCTTGCATGAATTTGCCAAGAACCGCGACGGCGCCAGCCGTTACGCTCGGCGGCTAGAAAACAAGCATCGTGAATCCAGCAGCTTCGTCAGCGTACAGACGGCTTGGCGCCGCCTGGCCGAATACCTGCTCGCTGTGACTGATTCTTTAGAGCACCTGTGCAAAGCGCTGCCCCGTTACGAAAAATTTCAGATGCCGGAATTCAGCGAATACTTCAGCGAAATCAGGGCAAATTGGCGCTTTCTGGCCGATATTCACGAGCAACTGGAACACTTTACCAGCGATCCCGATGGCAACGCCATTTACGCCATCACCGCCGGGGAAAGCCCGGATCGGCTGCAAGCGCATATATCCCCTTTGCATGTTGGGCCGATGATGGACGAGTTTCTCAATCAGCGCATGGAAAGCATCGTCCTCACCAGCGCTACCTTAACAACGCAAGGCAACTTCGAGCATATATCCGAGCGGCTCTACGCCGAGGATTATCAACACGTGGCGCTTGGCACGCCCTTCGACTACAAATCATCCACCTTGCTATATGTGCCGACCGATATGCCGGAGCCGAGCCAGCGGCGGGATTATCAGCGAATGGTTGAGCGCGGCATTATCGAATTGGCGGCCGAGCTGCAAGGGCGCGTGATGGCGCTGTTCACCAGCTACGCCCAACTGCGCGAGACGTCGCGCGCCGTTACGCCGCGTCTCGCCTTAGGCGACATAACCGTCTTCGATCAGAGCTTTGGCGGCAGCCGCGATGCGCTGCTCGAAAACTTCAAGCGGGCGGACCGTGCCGTTCTGATGGGTACGCGCAGCTTCTGGGAGGGCGTAGATATTCCGGGCGATGACCTCAGCGCTCTTGTCATTGCGCGGCTGCCCTTTGCCGTGCCATCCGACCCGGTCTTCGCCGCGCGCGGCGAAACTTATGACGACCCCTTTCAACAATACGCTGTGCCCGATGCCATCCTGCGTTTTCGGCAAGGCTTCGGACGCTTGATTCGCAGCCGCGGCGACCGCGGCGTGGTCGCCATATTTGACAGCCGCGTGCTCAGCAAGCGCTACGGCCGAGATTTTCTTGAATCGCTGCCCGATTGCGCAGTACAATTTGCTGCGCTGGAGAATCTGCCAAGCGCCGCCTCCGCTTGGATCAATCAGAGCAGGAATGGAAAATGAGGACCCCGGCCGGTCGCGAGTGCCCCCATTATTACGCCGATCACAATCGTCACACCCGTGACATTGAAGAATGCCGTCTGGCCAAAAGCAATCCCGACTCCGAGCTATGGCACCCAAAGGACTGCGTCAAGTGTCCCGTGCCCGATATTGTCTTGGCAAACGCCAGCCCGGATACGCGGTTAGTCCTCACCATCAAAGCAGGATTCCTCGGCTTTGTCCGACGGGTGGAAGTTGAAGCGATCTGCCTCAAAAATGGCGAAAAGGTTGATCCTTACGTGGGTTGCCCGGATGAACATCCCGGCTTAGAAATCTTTCGCCAGGCACTGGACAGCAACGATGATTAAGGCGGTCCTGCTTGATCTCGACAATACCTTGCTGCACAACCCCGATGTTGAATGGGTGGCCGCCTTTCGCCAGCAGTGGGATCGGCATTTTGCCGATCGCTACAGAATCGAGCAGGCGTCCAGCGCGCTTCGATACGCCATAGGCTGCATAAACCGCGAGCCAGCAAGCTACCGCGCAAACGCCGACACCATCCTAGAGGCGCTTTCAACGGCGATGCCGCTGACTGACGCCACCCTCTCCACCGCAATCGCCAGCTTCTACCAGGGCAACTACAGCCGCCTCAGAGCAAACACGGCGCCAATGGCGAACGCCGCCGCCTTGGTGGAATCTTTGCTGAAGCAGGGTTTGCTGGTCGCCATCGCTACCAATCCGTTTTTCCCGGAAAGCGCCACGCGCGAACGAATCGGATGGGCGGGCTTGTCCAACCTGATATCGGAATTCGCCTTCATCACGCATAGCGAGAATATGCGCTTCGCCAAACCGAGCCCCGCCTACTACGCCGAGACGATTGCGCGCGTTGGCGTTGAACCTGACGAGGCGCTGCTAATCGGCGACAGTAGGCGTAACGATATCGAGCCGGCCCGGGCGATCGGCATCCACACTTGGCAAATTGGCGAGGCGGATGGGCTTGATTCAATTCTCGAACACGTCCGCGATTTAGAATGGCGGCACAACTATCCGTCACGCGAACTTAGACCGAGCATGATCTTGCCGCAATTCCAAGGCAATATCGCCGCGCTCCACGGACTGCTAACCGAGGTCAAGCCCCATCAGCAGCGGCAACGCCCGGACCCGCAGGAATGGTCCATTTTGCAGATTCTCTGCCACCTATGGCAAAGTGAGGCAAAGGTTCATCGGGCGCGATTGCAGGCCATCCTCAAGCAAAACAATCCCTTCATCGCCGCGCCGCCGCCGCCAGGTCCCGATATCCCGCCCTGCCACGAAGACGCCAACCAAGCGCTCTATTGTTTTCAGCGCGAGCGTGAATCGACGATTCGGCTGCTATCAGCCTTGTCGCTGGCGCAATGGGACCGTCCGGCAAGGCACAGCATTTTCGGTTTGACGACGGCGCTGGAAATGGCGCACTTTACGGCGCAGCATGACCGCCTGCATATAACGCAACTTTGCCAGACCTTGGGCAAATGCGCTGAGTGAAAGTCTGTGCGACAAGGAGACTATCAGAAGCGCCGCCATACGCAGTCGCTTAAGAATCTTATCCCTTGGCGCCGTAGACTGGTTGATAGCCGTCAAGCGTTGACAGATTACGTACTTTCTGTACAATACGTTTAGATAATTGTGAATTTTACAATTGTTGAGTTGGAGTCTAAGGTGACTGGCGCCCCAATTGATCAGGTTAATATAAGTGAAGCGCTGGACGCGTGGATGGCAACAGTGGAACGCGCGATGTTTGACGTGACCGATAGCGATGTGCCGGTCCTGCGCGATGCCAGCCGTCATATATTGAGCGCCGGCGGCAAACGAATTCGTCCGCGCCTGCTCCTGCTCAGTTACGCGACGCTAGGCGGCCGCGATATGAACCTCGCCGCGAATCCAGCCGCCGCCGTCGAGTTGATGCATACCGCGAGCGTCGTGCATGACGATATCAATGACCATGGGACATTGCGCCGCGGTCGTCCATCGGTAAACGCGCTCTGGGGGCGGACTTTCGCGCTCCTGACCGGCGACTTTCTTTTCACCGCCGTGTATGAGTTGATGGCGCCCTACCAAGATCTCAATATCGATTTGGCGACTGCCGCCAGAGGATTGGTCGAAGGCGAGACGCTGCAGGCGAGCGCTGTGAAAAACAGGACCTTTACGCGTGAAGCCTACATGGAAATCATCGCAAAAAAGACCGCCGCCCTTTTCCGCGCCGCCAGCGCGATCGGCGCCAAATTAGCCGGCGCCAGTCAAAGCGAAATCAGCGTGCTGGCCGAGTTTGGATTCAATATCGGTCTCGCCTTCCAGATTGTCGACGACATCCTTGACCTGGTGGCAGATGAAAGCAAACTTGGCAAAGCCAGCGGTGTTGATGTCACGCAGGGACGGGGCGTCGCCGTCGCTCTTAATGATGTCAACGGCAACGGCAATGCCGCAGCAGCGGATCCGATGGGCGAGATCCGCCGCAAGATGATGGAAGGCGATACGATCGTCAAAGCGCGCAAACAAGCGAGTTGGCTGGTGGAAAGCGCAATTGCAAGCTTGACGATACTGGATGATTCGCCCGCCAAATCGGCGCTTATTGGACTCGCCCGCCAGGTAGTCGAGCGCGACCGATAAAGGCAAACTCGTTTAGCAGACGCGGGGCGTGTATCATGGCACGCCTTTTCTGTTAGATGACCGACGCCAAAGACCAAAGTGTCAGCCGATGAAAGTGGCGAGCATAAGCCAAATACGGGAAGTTGAAGCCGCGGCCGACCGTTCGCTGCTGAGCTACGAAGCCATGATGCTTCGTGCCGGCGCCGCAGCCAGCGCGTATTTACAGCAACGCCGCTCGATCACCACCGCGACCCAGATCGCATTTCTGATTGGCAAAGGCAATAATGGCGGCGATGGCCTCGTCATGGCGAATGAATTGGCGCGCTCCACTGGCGCGGACATTCGGCTCTACCTATTGCATCCGCGAGATTCATCCGACAAGCCTTACCAAGCCGCGCGCCGGGCCGGGCTTCCGGTCACATTGGCTGCCGACGATCATGAGGGCCAGCAGCTGGCTGGTCTAATCCATAGCGCCGACATCCTCATTGATGCCGTTCTTGGAATCGGCGCGCGCTTGCCGCTAAGAGGCGAGGCAGCCGTGGCGCTGGAACGGGCAAACGACTGCCTGCGCCAGCGAGCGGCGCGCCCATTCATATTGGCGATAGACTGCCCCAGCGGGATCGACTGCGACACAGGCGAAGCCGACGAATTTGTCATCGCCGCGGACGCAACGATTACCTTCATCGCTGCCAAGAGGGGGCACTTCACTTTTCCCGCCGCGCGCACTGTCGGCACCCTGGAGATTGATTCTATCGGCATCCCGGACAGTCTGCCCGAGTTGGATCAGATAAAAGCGAAGGTCGTGGACGCGCGCGCCGCGTCATCGCTATTGCCAGCGCGCCCGCTTGACGGTCATAAAGGCGCCTTCGGCAAAGTCATGGTGGTGGCTGGTTCACAGCATTACATAGGCGCGGTTGCCCTGGCGGCTGAAGCGGCGTATCGCTCGGGCGCGGGTCTGGTGACTATCGCCACAACGCGGCGACTGATTGAATCAGTCGCCGGTACCCTGCGCGAACCCACTTGGCTGCCGTTGCCGGAAATTGACAGCGCGATTGCCGAGAGCGCTGCCAACTTGTTGGTTGACGAAGCAGATGGATATGATGCCCTCTTGGCCGGATGTGGCTTGGGGAAACACGAAAGCACGCATGCGTTTCTGCGCCGGTTGCTCGCCAGCGATAGGCTGCCGGCCTCGGTTTTGGACGCTGACGCGCTCAACCTATTGAGCCAGGACGAGGCCTGGTGGGCGCGCCTGCCATCCGATACGATCATCACGCCCCACCCCGGAGAGCTCGCGCGCATGATGAGGCTTAGCGCGAAATCGATCAATGCCGATCGCTGGGCGATTGCGCGTCAATGCGCCGAAGACTGGGAGCTTGTGATACTG
The DNA here is from genome assembly GCA_028875185.1 of Chloroflexota bacterium. Lineage (GTDB taxonomy): Bacteria > Chloroflexota > Anaerolineae > Aggregatilineales > Phototrophicaceae > UBA6055. The sequence goes on from JAPPFH010000131.1 coordinate 63,614, forward strand.
CTCAAAGGCGCGCATACGCTGGCAGCCGCGCCCGACGGGCGAATCGGTGTTCTGCCCTTCAAGACAGACTCTTTAAGCACGGCGGGGACCGGTGACATTTTGGCCGGGCTGATTGCCGGATTGCGGGCGCAAGGGCTAAACGCCTTCGAGAGCGCCTGCCTCGGCGCGTATGTACACGGATCGGCTGGAATAATTGCAGCGGAGGCGATGGGCAACAGCCGCAGCGTTATCGCGGGCGATGTATTGCCTGCTTTAGGCAACGCTTTCGCGGCCTTGGAAATGCCCTAAGAGTCGCTTTCGAGGCGAGAGCGCGCCTGCTGCTTGGCTTCGGCGAGGCTCGCTTGCATCTCCACTTCCGCGGCGCCGGCGCCGAACTGCGTCAGGTCTTTGCGCCGGACAGCGCCCGTCTGCTTGATGTGCAAGAGCGCGTAAAGCGCACCGACCACTATGCCGATAAGAATGCCGGCGAAGGTCATGCTATCATCCAACTCAGGAAGTTTGACGCTCATCTTTGCGCTCCGAGACGGGTCCATCCGTCGCCACAAGATTGCGGATGCGAATCAGTTCGCGCAAAAAGGCGAGCAAACCCGAGAGAAAACTCTTGATCTGAATTATTGGATCGACCGCGTTGCTGTTTATGAATTGCGCTGTTGCTTTGCTTAGGCGCGTCGTCTCCCTAGCGTTGTCAATAATCGGCTTCACTTCTGTCTTAAGCATGATAAAGAAACCGGCCGCTTGCAGCATCAAGATTGCCAGCGCGGCAACTACCAGTATCGATTCCAGAATGAGAATCAGCAAGAATATGTCACGGAAGATTCGGATGACGGGCGCCCATGTTTCCGCGGCGGTGAGCGCGGCTACCAACGCGGCGCCAAAGAGAATCAGAATGCTCAAGACACCCAGAATTGTGGACAGCCTAATTAGTCGAGTGATTTTTGTACCGGTGGAGCTGCCCGCGTCCGCAGCTCGCGAGCTCTCCTGGTTTTCGGTCATGGTCAACGCCGCGACACCGGGCTTGAGGGCTTGGCGGTTAGCGCATGGGCAAAAATAAGCAGTCCGACTGCCGTGATGGAAGCGGGCAAAAGATGAATCACGCCAATTTTAAGTATATTGACTGCCAGATAGCCGCCGATGTATTGCCCCAGCAGGAAACCGACCCAACTCGTGACAACAAAAAGCACCATACGGCGCGCGTCTCCTCCCAGGATGACGTGGAATCCCAGACCATACATGGTGGCGATAACGAAGGCAAAGATGAATACGGGGTTTGGCATGAAAGTTGCGGTTCAGTTATCCAATGATAAAATCTTATATTAGTGTAGCATAAGGCGTACGTCCAGTCACGTCTACGCGGCTCTTATCATGAACGTCATCGACCTCGAAATATTGATTCCCGCGTCACCGGAATTCATTTGGCGTTTCATGGGAGACTTGGCTGCTATTCCTCAATGGTACGAAGATGTGGTCTCAATTTCATTTCTCTCGACACAGCGCGAGGGGCGGGGAACGCGTTGGCGCCATTCCACTGCGCGCGGCAACGATGTCATTGTAGAAGTCAGCGCCTGGTACGACACGCTGGGCTACGAGTACCGCGTTGTCGGCAGCGCGTCTTACAGCGAAAACCAGGGCCGGCTGCGATTGCAAGAAGTCACCGACGGCACCTTGGTTCGCTGGACCTTTCAATATGAGGCGGCTGGCGTGCTGGGCGGTATCCGCAACGCGATGCGCCTTAAGCGCGGCACAACCAACCAGATCCAGGACAGCCTGCGAAATCTGCACCAGTTGATTATGCAGGAATCTGGCGGCATCTCGACACATGAAGCAAAAGCGAGCATGCAAGACGCGCCCGATGTCGAAGAGCGATTAAGCTATCAGCCGCGCCATCCATCCGCCTTTCGCGACGAGGAGCTCGAAGCGCCGGGCGATGACACCTCGCTTACCGAGCGTATTCCGCTTTCGTTTGAATTGGAGTTGGAAGGCGAAATCGAATCGCCTGTGGTCGATAGCGACACCAAGCCGAATCCCGTTGTGTTAGGCGCGGGCGAAGAACTGATTCCAGACATCGAAGCTGAAACCAAGCTGGACGATACCAAGCCGGTAGAAGTCGAAACCTTGCTCGCCGATATTCGGCCGCAAGAGATTGCTAGACCAGAACCTGAACCCGAACCAGCGGCGGAGGAGCGGAGGGCGCCAGACCCGATCGACAAACCACAGCCGTCAATGGCGAGTGACGCGGCCGAACCGGCCGGCGATTCCTCGCAATTGAGCGTCTTCGAAATATTTGGCTTGCAGCGGCCCAGCGAAGCGAAAGCGCTGGCGGAGACCGAAGAGAAGGCAGTCAGTGAGCGAGCGGCAGAATCCCCGGGGCGAGAACGGCGGTTAGCGCCAAACGTTGAAGCGCGTGCTCTCGAGGCCGACGACAGGGCGCCGGAAACGGGGCTGGCACAAGCGAGTGATCAACGGGCGCATGATGGGATGATCGCTGGATGGCGACGCAGCGCGCGCAGGAAAAAAGCGCAAATTCGTTCAAATACCTGATCGTTGATCGGGCAACGCCCTGTCGCGCTTAAGCGCCGTAAGCGGTTTGTGGGCAAAGGACAATGCCTTTGGCATGCGCAGGTGTAATGTCGATTTTCGTTGGGTGGATGAAGGGGCTCGAACCCTCAACCGCCTGAACCACAATCAGGTGCTCTGCCATTGAGCTACATCCACCATGCTCGTTCCTTAATATATCACGATACTCGCGCCATATCCAGATTGTGATTATGGTCTTCGAGAGCCGCCCCGCCAGACTTCGTTAGCATCACAGTCTGTACCAAGCTGCCATCCAATAACGTCGTGTGCGCTCTAGCCGACATGCCAACCACTTGGAAAAGCGCCAGAAGTTTAGAGTCCGACAAGGGGCTGTAGGCTTGCCCGCTCAGAAGGTAAAGGCAACGGATGAATTGCGTTTGCAGACCGGCGCCAGCCAGCGTTCCAGAGAGCACGATGACGGCCGACGCGTCGCGCTTCAAAACGCGCAGTATTTCCTTCAATGTTTGATGCTCAAAGATGAACGTGGTGGGAAAGGTACAGACGAGGCTGGCTACAGAATCGGACGGTATCGGCAAATGGCGCGCCTCGCCCCGCAAAAGCAAGGTACTCAGTCCAGCGCGCGCAAGTTTCTGTTGAGCGAGCCTGCCCATGCTGCTGGACAGATCCAGCGCAGCCGTGCGATAACCGGCATTCAAAAGATCGAGTTGCAGGTCGCCGGTCCCGTGCGCCAATTCCAGAACGAGACCCGCTTCAGGGGGCGGCAAGAAGGGAAAGACAGCTCGCTGCCAGCTTCGCCAATTGCCGAGTGAAACCAACCGGCTCACCCTGTCATAGATGAAAGCCATATCGTTGTAGAGCAACCGGAATCCGAATCGGCGGATTCGGTTCAGCATGGCTGCAGCGCGCTTATGATACGACCGGGTTCGTCGGTCATGATGACATTTACGCCGAGTCGCTTGAGCCGCAGCGCGCGCTCTACATCGTTGACCGTCCAAACATTGACGAAATATCCATGCGCGCGCGCCCACTTCATGTACCCCTCGTCGACCATGTCGTGCCGTGGGTGACGCGCTTCGTGCCTCAGCTCATTCAGCGGGAGATAATGCGAGGCGGGCATGTCCGGCACATAGAGATAGCCTTGCATCACCGTCGGCATCACTGGCCTTATGCGCCTTAAGACAAAGGGATCGAAACAGGAGACGATGATTCGCTCGCTAATATTGTGGCGTTGAATGCAATCGGCGAGCCGCTTATCCAAGCGATCGACCTGGGCGCGCGAAGCCTTTATCTCGACATTTATGAGCAAAGCGCGGCCGAAGCCGTCGAATACTTCGTCTAAAGTGGGAATCCGCTCGCCCGCGAAACGCTTTGAAAACCAGGCGCCGGCGTCTAATCGCTTGAGTTCCGCCAAGTTCAAATCGGCAACACGTCCTCGCCCGTCAGTGGTTGCGTCAACCGTTTCGTCATGAACGACAACAAGCTGCCCATCGCGCGACAACTGGACATCCAGCTCGATTCCATCGGCGCCCTGCTTTCGAGCGCGCTCAAATGCGGCGAGGGTATTCATAGGCGCCTGCGCCATCGCGCCCCGGTGGCCGAAGACGAGCGTCTCTCCCGCGCTCATGGCTTCGCGCATCGCGCGCATTTTATTGGCGCCAGTCGAGGACAATTGCGCTAAATGAAGATTTGTACATCATCGCCCTCGACGCGCGTTTCAAACCAGGACACATCGATTTCCGCCGGGCTGCGCGTCGCCGCGCCATTGCGCAAATCAAAGCGGCCGCCATGACGCGGGCATTCGATTTCGTGGCCGATTATCTTGCTAGGGCGGTCTTGCAGGTCGAAAGCCAATACATTGCCATCATGGGTGCAAAGGTCTTCAATCGCGTAGACCATTCCGCCGACATTGAATACAGCAATCCAGCGGTTGTTGACACCGAAGACTTCGCGCTGCCCTGGCGGCAACTCATCAATGGAACAAAGCGTCACCCATTCAGCCATCGCTGCCTCCTTCAACCTCAATCAGCCGCCACTGTTGATCGCCCGCCGCCCCAGACGCGCCAACAACCAGCGCCTTCAGCGGCAATAACGCGCATTTCACGCGATTGACGCTCAAGCGCAGCCCGATATTGTCGAGAAGCTGCTGCTTGTCAATCTTGCGCGCCTCGACGAGCTTCATCCCAATGAGTTCCTCGCCGAACATGGATGCCGAGGCCAGGCAGATGGCGCAGCCTTCGCCATCCCAGCCCACCTCCGTGATGCGGCCAGCTTCGTCCAGGCGCAAGGTCAAGCGCAGCCGATCGCCGCAAAGCGGGTTGGACTCTTCGTGATCAAAGTCGTTCGGCTTGAGCAATGCCCAATTGCGCTGATTACGCGCATGATCCAAGATAAGCTCGCGATACATGTCTTCCATGATTGGCAGCTCTCGCCACGTCAGAAGCGCACCCTGGGGACGCACCTTGAATTATATCGCTTTAGCCCCGCCCGTCTACAGAATTCAGGGCGAATTGGCTTCACAAGGAGGGGATGCCGCCGGCGTCACCAACTAGCAAGCGCCTAGCCGATTATCTTCGCCTCGATTTCGTTCATAAGGCGTCGGCGAACGCGCTCAAAGGGGATGCGCTGCAGCAATTCGTCGAAGAAGCCCTCGATGATCATGAGCTGCGCTTGGGGACGCGTGATGCCGCGGCTCATCAGATAGTAGATGGGTTCTTCTTCGAGCGTGCCGAAGGTCGCCGCATGCGAGCAGGCGACGTCATCCGCTTCGATTTCCAAGCCAGGAATGCTGTCCATGCGCGCCTCGTTGCTGAGCAGCAGATTGCGGCAGACTTGGTATCCGTCAATTCGCTGCATCTGGGGGAGCGATTTGATCATGCCTTGCCAGAGCGTCCGCGCGCGATCGCGAGCGGCGCCCTTGAACAAGAGGTCGGTATTGGTCAGCGGCGCATGGTGATTCTGCTGCGTGTCGAGGTCGAAGAACTGATCCCTATCGGCGAAGAAAAACCCGCTCACGCGCGCGCTGGCGCCGGTCCCCACCGCATCCACCTCAATGAAGGCTTTGGTTAGCCGACTGCCCATGACCCCGTTGACCCAATCAAGTTGGGCGTCGCGGCCGACTATGCCGCGCTGATGGCTGAACTCAAAGGTCTCGCGATTCCAATCTTGCAGCGAGACATATCGTAAATTGCCGGCATCGCCGACTATTAGCTCGGTAGCGCCAATATACGCCGATTGCGCAGCCGATTCCGCCGAAGCGTATTCGACCTGCATCGTCGCCTGGGCATTGTCTTCCGCGACGACCAGAACATGACCCAGCGCCGCGCCGGCGCGCGTACTATAACAGACTACATGCAGCGGAAGTTCAGCAATCTTGCCTCGCGGCACATAAGCGAATACACCGTAATCCCAGAGCGCGGCATGCAAGGCGGCGAATTTACCATCAGCCGGCCTTACCGCTCGCGTCATAAGATGCGGCTCCACCAGCGTTTCATGTTCACGCGCGGCTGTTTGCAGGTCGGTGAATATCACGCCTTGCCGGCAAAGTTCGTCAGCCAGCTCCGACCGAACCACCTTTCCATCGACAATCACCAGCAGACCGCCCTGTTCGTCGCCAGTAAGCGGCGCCAGATTTTTCCCTGGCACAGCGGCCGCTGTGGCGCCGTTTGCCTGGGTCAGGCGCTCGGCTTCGTCCCAGCGGATGTGTCGATAGTCAGTCCGCCGCCATTCCTCCTCTTGATAAGGCATTGGCGTATCTTGGTATATCGCCCATGCTGCCGCCCGCCGCGCCCGCAGCCATTGCGGCTCGTCATGCGCGTCGCTTAGGGCATGAACATCAGCCAGGGTATAGCTCGGCGCTTGCGGAAGCGCGGACCGTCTGCGAATTACTGCCACGTGTGTTCTCCTTAGGTAAATCAGATTCGTAGGGGCGACTTGCCAAGTCGCCCGCAAACTCATTTGGTCTGCGCGGCGGGAGACCAGGTTGGCCGCCCCTACGAGTTCCGCATGTGCGGGAAGAATGCTAGGGTGGGCGCCTAGCCGATTGAGCCTTCCAACTGAATCTGAATCAGTCGGTTCAATTCCAACGCGTATTCCATCGGCAATTCCTTAACCAGCGGCTCCAGGAACCCATTGACGATCATCGCGTTGGCTTCGTCTTCGCTGATGCCCCGGCTCATCAGATAAAAGAGCTGATCTTCGCCCACCTTGCTGACTGAGGCCTCGTGCCCCATAGTGACATCTCTGGCGTCAATTTCGATGGTCGGGTAAGTATCGGAGCGGCTGTCGTCATCAAGCAGCAGCGCATCGCAAACGACATTACTCTTGCTATTGCGCGCCGCTTCGTCGATTTTGAGCAGACCGCGATAACTGGCGCGGCCGCCGTCTTTGCTGATTGACTTGCTGATGATCTGGCTGGTTGTATTCGGCGCCAAATGGGTGATCTTGGCGCCCGCATCCTGATGCTGGCCATCGCCGGCGAAGGCGATCGAAAGCACCTCGCCATGCGCCCCCTCGCCGCGCAATATCACGGCGGGATATTTCATGGTCAGCCGGCTGCCCAGGTTGCCATCGACCCACTCCATCGTCGCGCCTTCTTCGGCAACGGCGCGCTTCGTCACCAGGTTGTACACATTGTTGGACCAGTTCTGAATGGTGGTATAGCGGCAGCGACCGCCCTTCTTAACGATGATCTCGACCACCGCGCTGTGCAGACTGTCCGAGCTGTAGATCGGCGCTGTGCAGCCTTCAACGTAGTGCACATAAGCGCCTTCGTCGACGATGATGAGCGTGCGCTCGAACTGGCCCATATTCTGCGTATTGATGCGGAAATAGGCCTGCAGCGGCATTTCCACCTCGACGCCGGGCGGGACGTAGATGAAGCTGCCGCCCGACCATACGGCGGTGTTCAAGGCAGCGAACTTGTTGTCATTCGATGGTATCACCGTGCCGAAGTACTCTTCGATGATCTCGGGATGCTCGCGCAAGCCCGAATCCATATCAAGGAAGATAACGCCCTGCTCTTCCAGATTCTCCTGGATATTGTGATAGACCGATTCACTGTCGTATTGCGCCGAAACGCCATGCAGAAACTTCTGCTCGGCTTCGGGGATTCCCAACTTGTCGAAGGTGTCTTTGATTTCTTGGGGCACGTCATCCCAGTCGCCTTCTGTCTGGTCGGTCGCCCGCACATAGTAGTAGATATCGTCGTAGTCGATCTTGTTCAAGTCGCCGCCCCACTGCGGCGTCGGCTTGTCCATGAAGATGTGATAAGCCTCGACCCGACGTTCGGTCATCCACTGCGGCTCGTCTTTCATCGCGCTGATTTGCCGCACGATATCTTCGTTGACGCCCTTCTGGCTCTTGAATTTGTATTCGACATCGTCATCGTGGAAGCCATACTTCTCGGCATAACTCAAGCCGACGTCCTTCAGCGCTTCTTCTTCATGCGTGAGTTGCTTTTCGCTTTGTATCATTTCTGCCATGTCTGCGTCCTCCAAGTATCGGCTGGTTACTGCGTCAGATGAACAACCAAGGCGGCCAAAGCCAGTTGTGTGCTCAGAAGGAAGCCAATCACTGCAAGTTGCGTGGCGCCGAGCCATTTAATAAGACGCGTTTCCAATTGCGACAGGTCATGTCTGGCAGCAAGACGCTCGCGCTCGGTTTCGATGGTCGATAGTCGCTTATCAAGCGCGATAGCCACTTGGCGCTCAATGTTCGCTTCACTTGCCATGTCTCTGTCCTCGGCTTCTAGACTCAAGCCTCGGCTTGCGCCAGCGCCTCATGCCTTTCGCGTATCCACTCGTAGCCCTTTTCCTCCAGCTCAAGCGCCAATTCAGGACCGCCGCTCTCGACAATTTTGCCGCCGTAGAGCACATGCACATAATCTGGCTTGATGTAATTCAGCATCCGCTGGTAATGCGTAATCACGAGCGCGCCCATGTTGGGCCCAGTCAAGGCGTTGACGCCGTCAGCGACGATGCGCAGCGCGTCAATGTCCAAGCCCGAATCGGTCTCGTCCATCACGGCAATTTCCGGTTCCAGCACTGCCATCTGCAAGACTTCGGCGCGTTTCTTCTCTCCGCCGCTGAATCCGTCATTGAGATAGCGGCCCGCAAAACTGTGATCGATCTGCAGTTGAGTCATCTTTTCGCGCATCAGCCGCGCAAATTTAGGAATCGGCATGCCCTTGCTATCCGGATCTTCCGCCTTCATGCGCGCGTTGATGGCATGACGCAGAAAGTTGCCCAGCGTGACGCCGGGTATTGCCACCGGATATTGAAACGCCAAGAACAGCCCGGCGCGGCTGCGCTCGTCAGGTTCCAAATCAAGCAGGTTCTCCCCATCGAGCAGCACCTCGCCCTCGCGCACCTCATAGGCGGAGTTGCCCATCAATACATTGGCGAGCGTACTTTTGCCCGAGCCATTTGGTCCCATGAGCGCGTGAATCTCGCCCTTCTTTACGGTCAAGTCCAAACCGCGCAGAATCATTTCTTCATCGCCATCCACACTCGCGTGCAGATTTCTAATCTCCAATGTCGCGACCATTCGCGGAAAGTCTCCCTTTATGTCGATTTAATGTCGGTTAAATTTACTCAGTAACCAACTCGAACTCATTGGCAGTATATCAGCGCGCCATACCCTTGTCAACAGCGGCAAGCGCCAAACGTCGCTACCCCGACCGACGAAAAAATCTGGAAATAGACGCAATTTGATCTTAGCGTGGCAGCGCAAGAATCGCGTCAGAATCTACAAACGGGGCGCAAATTGACATCGCTGGCGGGCTGTACTATGCTTAGGCTATTGCTTGATAAGGGCATTGGCGGCAATAGATTGCAATGTGCGCCGCATTGAATAACGCTAAAATCCAGTAAAGGTGCGCGAAACGATGGACAGTCCAATGGACAACGGAACAGATGAGCGTGAAGCCGGCTTGTACGAAGCCATGCGGGCGGTGATTGATCCTGAGATCGGCATGAACATCATTGAGCTCGGTTTGGTGCGCGGGGTGGAAATCGGCGAAGACAGCGCGCATGTCAACATGATTATGACGACGCCCTTTTGCCCCTACGCGCCGCAGCTTCTCGAACAGACGCGCCGGACAGCGCAAGACTTTCTGGGCTTGCCGACGACCATCGAGATGGGCATGGAAATGTGGGACCCCAGCATGATGGAAGAAGGCGCCGCCAGCGATTGGGGGCTCTTCTAGCCTCCGCCCGGTGTAATGCTAGGGGCGATGTCTGCTGATCCAATCGCGCGGATCAATGTAGTGTCTCGCTAGCTGATCATAATTGAGCTTCGGCCAGTTGCCCGGGCTGGTTTCAAGCAGCGTCGTCGCGCTCAGATCAAAATGCAGATGCGGTACAAAACGGCCGAAGGCGTCGCTGATTTCACAGATTCGCTGCCCGCGAGCGACGCGTTCGCCGACTGTGACGCGCATATTCTGCACATGAGCGTAGCGACTGTAAATGATCTGACCCGATGGCTGGTATAAAGGATCGTGGCGAATGACAACCAGATTGCCCCATTTGCCAAGGCGCGCCGCGAAGGTGACGATGCCGCTGGCGCAGGCGTAGCAAGCCATGCCTTTATCTTCATAGGGTCGGCCGAAATTCAGGTCGGCGCCCGTATGATAGGCTTCGCTCGGCGTACCGATAAAGTAGAGCTTGCCAAAGGGCGTCGCATCCAGCCAGCCTTTGGGCCACAAGCGCTCGCCGCCGCGCTGCGCGCTGGCGCCAACCGGTGAATCATATCCGTCAGCTACCTTGACGCCGTCAATCTCGGTAGGGCGCGGTTCTGTGGGCGCCTCGGGCACGGGCGCGTAACCGGGCGGCGTGGTGACAATCCGGCGGAACCGTACCGCGTCAAAGGCGATCTCTTTGTCGGTTTCGCCGGTTACATCATTGAGAAAAACGCGCCCGGCATTCTCCATGTTCTTGTCGAGATCAAATACGCCAAGCGCCACCCAGGCGTTGCGACTGCGGTGCTGGTTGATATCCAGCACGACTTCAGCCGTTGTGCCGACGATGCCGTGTACTTTGTAACGCGCGCGCTTCGTCGTCGCGTTGCGATTTGGGATAAAAACGGCGATCTCATACAAGCCGCTCTGCGGCAGTTCGTCCCGCCATTCCGCCCAAACTTTGCTCGTCCTTTCTTCGGTGGGCACGTAAAGGTAATCCCAACCCCAGGTATTCCGCCTCGCGCTAAACTCGGGTTTGCCGGTGTAGGTGCCGCTGCGAAAACCGGACTTGGACGGCAGAATGACCACTTCATCGGCGAAATTCTGGAGGGTATCGGTCGATTCGTCGGCGGGCGAGGATGTCAACTCGATCGCCTTGTTCACACCTGTCCACTGGGAGATGACGCCATAGCGCCACCAGCTTAGACCCTTCGCGCCATGCACTTGCGTCGACAAGGTATGCGCCTCGGTCTGTTCCGACGCAAGGGCGCTGCCCTGCAACACTGGAATTATCGGCTTGTTGAATCCGCCCCAGACTGTCCACACTGAAGCGAGCGCATCTTCAGGCCTTGTCCGAAATGTTTTCCAGTAGGTCTGCGGATGAATGCTGTCAATGAAGGGACTCCACTCGCCGGGGAAAACCGTGTGATAGTGCTGCCGCCGCGGATCTACGCTCATGCCGATGTGAAAGCGCGTACCCAAACCGCGGCGCAGCTCCAGCATGAATGGACGCACCGCCTCGGCGCCACCCTGCCAATAATCGGCGTAGGGCTCGATATCCAGGATGAGAGACTGGACGCCGGGCCGCGCGCAGGCTTCTACGATAATGGCGGCTTCTTGCTTTACGTTCAGCCCCTTGGGCACACACCAGGCGTGGAATTCGAGGCCCCCAGCCTGGCAGGCGCTGACCCATTGGTCGACGCTGCTAGCGCCGCTGATCGCCATTTCACTGTTGTCGTACTCGCTCATCCAATATACGCCGTTGGTGATTTTCACCCAAACTTGGCTGACGTTCGGCGCATTTGCCTTGATGGTCGATATCGCCTCGCTGATGGTATTCTGCTGAACAGCCGAGCCTTTCCAGTGCCAAACCGCCACCTTGCCGTCATACGGCGTTGGCTTGTGGGGCGATGGCGCGGCGCCGATTGCGGGAATGAATTTTATAAATCCGGCGTAAACCCAGCCCTTTAAGCCGCCCTTCTCGAGCCAAATCCAGTTGCTCGCAGTCTTCGTGTCCGGATAATAGACGACCAAGGCGTTATCCATGATGTCGCCGATATCCTGATACATGAGACCGGGACCGCGCCTGATATTGCTCAAAGCCGAGCGCGTATTGGCGACGGCGACCACGCCTTTGCCAGCGACATCGGGCTTGGGGACGAAGGACGAATTTGCCATCTACTGCACCTCGTTCGGGTTGGATTACAGGCATAGTAGTACAACTGTCAGTTTTGGGCAAAGTGATTGCTGGGCTTGCGCGCTGTTCCATAGAAAAGAGCCGCCCGCAGGCGGCTGAAATTGCTGGATCAGTTAGCGTGTATTAACGTAAGCGGCGGGCTTCGCGGCTAACAGCGATGGACCAATTATACGACGAACTGCCCGTCACGGTAAAAGAGTTCGCCGTCCACGCGGATTTCGCTATCTTGGCGCATGTCACAGATCATGTCCCAGTGCACCGCGCTCTTGTTGAGGCTTCCCGTTTCCGGATAACCCATGCCGATGGCCATGTGAACCGTGCCGCCGATCTTTTCGTCGAATAGGATCATGCCGGTAAATTGATCGATGCCGAAGTTGGTCCCGATAGCAAATTCGCCGAGATAACGGGCGCCGGCGTCGGTATCCAACTGCGCGCGCAGCAGGTCTTCGTTCATTTCGGCTGAAGCCTCGCTAACCATGCCATCGACAAACTTGAGTTCAATGCCGCTGACCGCCCGCCCGCCGACAATCGCCGGGTAGCTGAAGCGCACCCAGCCTTTTACACTGTCTTCAACCGGGCCGGTGAAAATCTCGCCGCTGGGCATGTTTCGCTTGCCATCGCTGTTGACGAAAACGCGCCCGGCGATACTCAACTCGAGGTCGATATTTGGTCCGCGCAGCTCTATGCGATCTTTGCCGGCGAGGAAATCCACCTTTTGCTGCTGCATTTCGCTAAGATTGCGCCACTCGGCCGCGGGATCGTCCACATCGCAGAAGCAAGCGCCATAAACGAAGTCTTCATAATCTTCGAGGCTCATATTAGCTTCTTGCGCGCTGGCTTGCGTTGGATAGAGCGAACCCACCCAGCGGAATTCGCCGCGCGCCGATCGCTCAAGGCGGGTCTGCAAGATCTCGCTTTGCGCCGCTCGCCAGGTTTGCATCCTGCTCGCGCTGATATTGCTCATGGCGCGGGTGTTTTCCGGCGCGCCGACGCGGATATAGACATCGCCTTCTTCGGTGTAGCGCTTGAGAGCCGGGTCAATCCAGTTCATCTGCTCGTCGCTGGCGAGACGCAGAAACTTGCGCTGCATCTGTTCGTCGCCTATCAGCAAACTCGGATGCCCACCAGCCAATAGGACGGCTTCGTATACATCGCGCAGAATCGGCAGGGAGCCGACCTCGCCCAGAATGCCAACCCAATCCCCCGGCTGAACCTGGGTCGAATAGTTGACCAGCAGTTCCGCCAGTTTACGCCGTCGTTGCTCGCTCATTTTCGTCCTTTGCGCTGCTGGCGCGCCTTAAGCCAGTTCCTTCGCCTTGGCCAGCGCCGCCGCGAAATCGACCTCATTGCCGATGATCGGCACGTATTCCGCATGCTGAACGACATTGTCGCGATCGAGCACGAAGACCGCTCGCTGGCAAATTCGCCAATCGGTGTCGTGAACGCCGTAGTCATCGGCAAATTGCATGTCACGCTGCGTTGAGAGCGTCTCTGTGCCCTCAATGCCTTCGCTGCCACAGAATCGGCCCAATGCAAAGGGCATATCGGCGCTCACCGTTAGCACAACAGTATCATCGAGTCCGGCGGCTTCCGCGTTGAAGCGGCGCGTCTGATCGGCGCAGACGCCAGTATCAATTGAGGGAATAACGCTGATTACTTTGACCTTCCCCGCGTAATCAGCCAGCGACCTGCTGCTCAAGTCGTTGGCGATCAAGCTGAAATCGGGCGCCGCCGCGCCTACCACCAGCATTTCGTTCTGTACATGATGTTCGCTGTCGCCGACCATCAATCCCTTGCGCGCCATTGTTCAATCTCCTTCTTCTTCTGTAATGACTTTCCACCATTGAATCACTTATCATAAGAATTATAAGCGCATCACATTCACTATCAAGATGCTAAAGCGGCGCAAACTGATTCGAGAAGAAAGGGAGAACACCCGTATGAAGACAAGAGTGTTGATCGCTGTCGTGCTTATCGCAGTCATCGTGGGCGGGCTGGCGATAACCAGACCCTGGCTGTATTTCGTCAATCATGAAGTTAACGAAGCCTTCCCTGGGCTGACAGACGCGCAGCGGGAAGCGGTCGCCAATATGCCAGAAGACCAAAAGCGCGCGCTAATCGACATGGCGAATGAAACGCGCAAAATGGTGGAAGACACCGCCGTTGCTCAGATCAGCGACGATCAGGTCGTACCGGCGGCTGAACAGGCGATGCCGCCCGATATGCCCGCTGAGCCAACTGCGCTCGCGATGGGTTCGTTTATCGATATCGACCCAATCCATGGCGCCGAGGGCAGCGCCACCGTCTACGAATTGCCGGGCGGCGCGCGCGTCTTGCGCTTCGAAGACTTCCGCTCCAAGAACGGCCCAGACCTGCATGTCTACCTGTCTACAGAGGCGCCGACAAGCACCTTTGCCGGGCTAGGCGCGGACGAGATCCATCTCGGCGCGTTGAAAGGCAATGTCGGCAATCAGAATTACGACATTCCCGCTGATATTGACCTGAGCCAGTATCGCAGCGTCGTCATCTATTGCGTGCCTTTCCGCGTGGTATTCAGCACGGCGGCTTTTGCCTAAGCCGCGTTCGCGGGCAGCAATTCAGTCGAAGTCGCGGTAACGCCATTCGCCGTCGACCATTGTACCCAAGACCTTGAGCTCGAGGATTTCCTCGGGCTCAACCTGGTAGATATCGCGGTCAAGCACTATCAGGTCGGCGAGGTAGCCCTCGCTCAGTTTTCCCAAGCGGTCTTCCATGCGCGCGGCAAAGGCTGGTCCCTGCGTGAAGCCGAGAATCGTTTCGTGGATTCCGAGCCTCGCTTCGGGATACCAGCCACCGTCGGGCTTGCCATCACGTTTGCGGGTGACTGCGGCGTGGATGCCGATCAAGGGGTCCAGCGGCTCGACTGGCGCATCCGACCCGAATGCCACCCGCGCGCCCTTTTCCAGTTGCAAGCGCGGGTTATAAGCGTAAGCTGCGCGTTCGCCCCAATAGCGATCGGCGGTGACCATGTCGGATGTCGCGTGGATGGGCTGCATGGAGGCGATCACATCGAGCTCGGCCAAACGATCGGCGTCCTGCGGGTGGACGATCTGAACGTGCTCGATGCGATGCCGGCGACAAGAGCGAGCTTCGCCTCTTTCCGCTTCTTGGCGCCGGACGCTTTCAAATACATCCAGCGCGTCATGCACCGCTTTATCGCCGATTGCATGGACGCTCGAAGGCAAGCCAAATTCGCTGGCGCGGCTGACATATTCGATCATCTCTTCCTTGTCGACCAAAGCCATACCGTAATTGTCCGACTCACCCAGATAGGGATCGAACATCAGCGCGGTCTTGGGTCCCAGCGCGCCATCGGCGAATAGTTTAAGCGCGCCAATGCGTATCCAGTCATCGCCGAAACCTGAACGAATGCCCGATGCAATCGCCGCATCCAGCCAGGGCTGGTTAATCTGCTTCAGCACCCGCAGCGAGAGCGCGCCGCGTTCTCGCAGGATTTGCAGCGCCGCGAGGCAAGTCGGCTCATCGAAATCGTGGATCATGGTGACGCCCGAGCGAAGCGCTCGCGCTTGCGCATCCATCATCATGTCGGCGAGCTCGTCGCCCGCCGGGCTCGGTATGCGCGCGCTGACCAAGTCCATCGCCGTCTCTAGCAGAATGCCGGTGGCGGCGCCGTCAGCGTCGCGCAGGATCTGACCGCCCTCAGGATCCGCTGTACTGTCCGTAATGCCCGCCCGCTGCAAAGCCGCGGTATTGACCCAAGCGGCGTGCCCGCTCTTGGCGCTTAGATAAACCGGATGGACTGGCGCCACCTCGTCAAGGTCGTGTCGCGTGGGGAATGCGCGGTCGCGCCAGAGGTCCTGCGCCCAGCCTTGGCCTTGCACCCATTCTCCGGCGGGCGTTTCGCGAACGCGCTCTCTCACTTGATCAATAGCAATCTGCTTCTGCGGCGCTTCAAAGATATTGACCGAACGCAGCGCCCGTGATTGCGCCTCCCAGTGCAGATGCGCATCGGTGAGCCCGGGCAGGACCGTCTGTCCGTCCAAATTGACGACGCGTGTCCCAGCGTTGGCAAGCTGCCGAATCTCGTCGTCAGCGCCCAGCGCAACTACCCGGCCGTAGCTGATGGCAAGCGACTTGACCCGCGGTCGATTCTCGTTGAGAGTGATGATATTCCCGTTCAAAAGAATTGTATCAATCATGCGGTATTCCTTTTTCAGCTTCTTCATTCAGCCGCTTCAATTCGCTGCCAATTTCAGCCGCCCTTGGCGCGCTATCCAGCCCGCGGCGAGTCACCGAATAGGCGGCCAACTTTCCCGCTAATCGCACCGCTTTTTCGACATCACCGCCAAGAACCTTCAGCGACCCCAGCAGCGATGCGGCAAAGACATCGCCGGCGCCCGTCAAATCCTGCGGCGCAACCGCGAGGCTCTCGTAGCCTATGGCATCGCCATGGCAATAGTATGTGCCGCCTTCGCGTCCCTTGGTCACGATCAGATGCTTGCAAACACGCCGCATGTCATCGGTTATCTGTGGAAATTGACGAACATCCTCTTCGCTATAAACGACGATACCGATTCGCTCAAGGGCTTTTTCGTCAAACCAAGGCCGAAATCGTACCAGCCCTAGATCATCCCAGCGCCGCATCAAGCCCTGCAAGGTTAACATGATTGTCGCATTGGGAAAGCCGCGCGCCATCTCCAGCGCGTCAATTTCCGCCGCCAGCGGTCCCAAATGGACATAAGGCGCGGAGGTCCACTCTTGCGGCACATCACTCAGCGAGATCGGACAGGCGGTCGCGCGCACGTATTGCCGGCGACCGCCGTCGCTGTATACGTTTTCATAAGTGAGTGATTGCTCGCTGGGGAGAACATGGAGCTCGCCATGGGACCGCAACTCATCAAGCAATGGCTCGTTGGCGGCGGCGCTGGTCACGATGCCGACGCGGTGTCCGAATGCGGTATAAGTCGGCGCGGCGTATGAGACGGTTCCACCCAGCAATCGCCTGCCGGGCACAAGATCGACGGTCAAGTGACCGATCAGGAGAACATCAATGGCGCTTGTCAAGGATTGTACCGTGTAGGCAACAAGGGAATGCAATTCCAGCAGAGTGGATGTTCGGCAATCACGCGGATGACGTAATTGGGCGGCTAGTTGGGAACGATGGTAACTTTCCGCGTGCGCCCCTCGCCCACGCTGCGCGTCGTTACATCTTGGCGGCTGCGGAGCGCCAGGTGAATGATGCGCCTTTCGTTGGCGTGCATCGGCTCAAGCGTGATCGTTCGCTGCTGTTGCACCGCTTGCCGCGCCATACGCTGCGCCAATCCTCGCAGGCGGTTCGATCGACCGGCCTTGTAACCAGCCACATCCACGATGACATTCGCCCGCCTTTCAAGCCGCCGGCTGCAAATCAAACGTACGATGTGCTGCAACGAAGACAAGGTTTCGCCTCGGCGCCCGATCAAGCGATTTATGCGACTGCCGGTCACATTCAGCATCCAATGCGGCGCATCCTCGTCGTCATCTTCCGTGCGATGCACTTTGACACTCGCGTCAATCCGCATGCGCTCCAGAAGCTCAAGCAAGACTTGCCGGCCGACAACCGCGTCCTCATCCAATTCTTCGTCGGCAACATCGGCTAGCTCGATTTTGTCCTGCGCCTGGGTACTGTCTGTTGCCGGCTCGTCAGCTTCTTGGCTCGCTTGGCTCGCTTGGCTCTTGCGCCGCCCGATTAAGACGATTCTGACGCGAGCCTCGCGCGCGCCGAAACCAAACAAGCCCGTATTGGGCTCTTCCAATACCTCAATCATCACATCAGCGGGCGTGGCGTCTAATTCAGCCAAACCCTTATTGATCGCCGCATCAACAGAATTGGCGGTTACTTCGATCATCTCCATGAATCAGGTCCTTTGTAGGCAGTGAAGCCGTGGCGACAGGTCATTTCTTGCGCGGTTTCTTCTTCCTGCGTTTTCGCGTCTTCTTTACCGGCTCATCATCCTCGAGCACAATCTCCACCGGCGCGTCATCAGTTTGCTTTTTACGGAACAATTTGTCCAAGACACTGCGCCCTTGCGGGCTGTATTGCACGATGCCAATCAGGTTGGAGGCGACAAAGTAAATCGACAAACCCACAGAAAACGACAGAGAGAAAAAGCCGAACATGATTGGCATGATCGTCGTCATGCTTTGCATAATCTGCGTCTGACCACCGCGCGGCTTCTCATCCTCATCATCGTCATCGCTTTTTTCAGATTTCTGTTTAGTCGTCATCATTGTGAGCTTCTGCTGCGCCCAGGTCGTGATGAGCACCAGCAATGGGAGCAGAAGCGAATAATGCGGATTCTCGGTTGGCGCCAGCGTCAAATCCAATGCCGGCAGGAATTCCGCCAATTGTGGAATCGGCGTCCACATTCGCTGCAGCGGGATCAGCGAATCCAATCCGGGAATGAGCAAGCGCTCGGACAGGTCAACCAACTGAAAGGGCGTGGCCGCCAGCGCAAAGAAAATCGCCTGATACAATCCGATCAATATGGGAAACTGAATAACCATCGGGAAGCAGCCGCCAACCGGATTGACCTTGTTCTCCCGATACAGCTTCATTTGCGCCTGCGACATCTTTTCTTTATCGTTCTTGTACTTCTCCTGCAGCTTCTTGAGTTGCGGCTGAATCTGCTGCATCTTGCGTGAGGACTCTTGCTGTTTCGCCAGCAGCGGATAGGTCAGAAAGCGGATGATGACCGTCAATACAACAATCGCCAAAACGATATCCTGGTTCAAGGCGGCGTAAAGCCACGCCAGAATACTTACGAAGGGATTAAGGATTAAGTCCCACATGCGGTCATGCCCCCGTCGATGGATTACCGCGGATAGACCCAGGTCTGGCGCCCATCGACCTCAAAGGCGATCAGCAATCGGCCTTCATCGACCGACGAAACAAGCAAGAGCGGCACATCAATTTTCAAGCTATCGCTCGGCTCCAGGAAAAGCATATCACCGAGCAATTCCGGCAGGTTGTCGATTTCGCGCGAGTTGATGAGGACACCATCGCGCCGGTCCAACCAGTAAACCCGCCCGTCGCGCGATGCCACGATCACCCGATCCTGGTAAACTATCGGGCCTGCCCGTATGCCCCGTTCCGCGATCTGATTCGACCACAGCGGCTGAAGATAATTCTCGCTGTCCAGCGCGTGGACGTATCCGCTCAGATCCGCCAGGTAAATGATGCCGTTCGCATCCATCGCCGGCGTGCCCCAAACCCAATTCTGAGTGGCGTAGCTGTTGAGGATTTCGCCATCGAGCGAGATCTCAAAAAAGCTCTTGTTGAAGCTGCCCACGTAAAGGCGATCATTCGCCAGCAAGGGGGTTGAGGCTACGCTGCCGCCCAAATCCAGGGACCAAATCAGCTGGCCGCTGCTGCGGTCAAGCGCGTACAAATGATGATCGACCGACGACGCGATTATCATGTCCGCCGCAAGCAGCGGCTTCGCCCAGATGCCCTCTTCGGTAGGAAATCGCCAGATTTCGCGGTAATCCAACATCGAACGCGCGCTCAAACCACCATTCTGATATGGGATGTAAATAATGTCTTCGACGACCAGCGAATCGGCGACAACTTTGTCATCAAGTGGAATCATCCGCGGCACGTCCACCAAGACCGGATCGACCTTCCAAAGGCTGCCGCTGTTGGCGGTGACCAGCATCGTCTCCTCATCAACAACGATGGGCAGACTGTAGAATTGCGCGCCGCCAAAATCGGACCCGCGCAGAATCCAGCTTCGCGGATTATTGTCCTTATCCAGGAGCGCCGCCCCATTCAACGGGTTGACCAAGCGCAAGGGCGCGCCGTTTGCCGGGTTCAAAAGTGCGACATCGTTGTTGTAAGCCAGCGCGATGTTCTGCTCGCCATTGATTTCGACCAAGCCAACCGAGGGCCAACTGACGCCCATGCGCGCGCCAACGCATCCCGATACCAACAATGCGGCCAAAGACAGAATCAGGTAGAGCGACATGCGCCTTCGTTCTAAATCTAGCAACAATCACTCCTTCGGCGGAACTGGATCGTAGCCACCGGGGTTCAGCGGATGGCAACGCATGATCCGTCTCAGTCCCATCCATGTCCCTCGCACTGGACCATAAGCCTCAACCGCTTCATAGGTGTAAACCGAGCAAGTCGGCGTGAATCGGCAGGCGTCTGGCAAAAGGGGCGAGACAAATCGTTTATACACCCGAATCGCGCTCAAGAGCGCCCACTTAAGCATCTCAGCAGTTTCCCATAAGCTGAGCCTGGCGCAGCAACCCACAGAGTATACGTTGCATTTCGTCAAAAGGTTGCCGCACCAGTGAGGGACGCGCGATGACAACTACATCAAATCCTTGGCGCAATCCGTCATGAAGGCGCGCCAGAATCGCCCGCAAGCGCCTTCTGCATTTATTGCGCGCTACGGCTTTCCCGAGTCGCCTGGATGTCACGATTCCATACCGATTATGGGTTAGGTCACTTCGGCAAACGCTAATGAAAATGTCGCGATCGCGGTAAACGGCGCCCGACCGTCGCACCCGAGCGAAGTCTTCCCGCCGGCGCAACCGCAATGGCGCCCTCATCAATTAGCTGGCGTTCCAATTTGTCTTCTTGACATGATTCGGCCGAACCGTCAGCTTATGACGGCCCCGCAGCCGACGAGCCTTTAGCACACGTCGTCCGCCACGCGTACTCATGCGCTTGCGGAAGCCATGCACACGTTTACGCCGGCGAACCTTCGGCTGCCAGGTTCGTTTCGTTGACATTGATTCTGCCTTTGTCTACTGCCACCTTACAACATAGCGCTTAAGTATAGTGCAGCTAGATTCGATGGTCAACCGCGGTTTGGATTCGGCGATAGGCGCCAATCTAAGCAACTGAAGTCCGCGCAAAACATCAGATGCCTGGCGCCAGTCATAAAATCCTTTACAATCCTGGCTGATTCATCCAAGTACCGCTTGACTGATTCGCCAGCAATACAGTAGGATTACCGCGTCGTAAAGCCTTCATTCCCGACTGCGTTATATTTGCGCCGACATCACGACCAGTTCGAATAATTGAGGGAGGCGCCTCGCCTTGCTCCCGGCACAACATTGGGCACACAGTTTTTCAATCGGCGCTAAAGACATTGACGGCATCACCAACCTCTTGCTGGAAAATGAATCGCCCCTCACCGCTATACAACTGGCAACAGAGATAATTGGAAAGCGCGAAGCAAATCTGCGCCAGCAATTGCAGGAACAATACAAAGGGGCAAAGATCTACCGGCCAGCCGACAGTTTTGAAGTTGGCGACCGTCTCATATTTTCGCAGTTCAACTACGCCACCGCCAGTGTCGTGCGCCTGCGGACGGGCCGCAGCGCGGATCTTAAGCCAATCAAGATTGCCTCGGTTATTTTTGATGATGACAAAGGCGCCAGCGAGAACGGCCAGCGAGAGTTCGTTGTCGAATACGAGGCTGATCATCCGCTCAACGACCGCGATATGAACCGTCACCCTAGCCTAGTGGACACCAGCTACTCCACAGAGGATATTCTCAACGATGTGTCCACGACCATCATTGATCAAGTGAATGACGCCTTAGAGCGCAATTCGGATTTGGTGCGCATCTCCGGCACCTGGTTCGTACGCGAATTAATGGTCGATGTCGATATCGGTCATTTGCACTTGGCGGAAGCCGTGCTTGATATGCATGGGGGCGGTCCCTTGCGGACTGAGCAAATCTTGAATGAGATTGGCGGCATGGGAGACGCGCCGACGCCTTTGCAAGTTTTTTCCCTCAATTACGCCATGAACGAAGATGAACGCTTCGATGAGGTCGGGCCCGCCGGTCAAGTCCTCTGGCATTTGACGCGATTGTTGCCGCGGATGGTGCGGCAGGTGCCAACCATCCTTCAGTACCGTCCCATTGATTACGATCGAGCGCTGCTCACTGGCGAAATGCTGCAGCTGGAGTACGACCTGGATGACGAGCATTCGCCGATTTCGTCGCCGCCCCCCGATGACGAAGTCATGCTGACATTGACGTATCCGCACAGACGCGTGGGCACGCTGCCCATTAATTCCGAAACCAGATACGTCTTCCCCGATGCCAGGACGCCGCGTATCGCAATCACTATCGTGGATGTGCTCGACAGACAGGAATTCCCCTGCTGGGTTGTGCACGAGTTCAAATATGTTTTTGGTCTGGCGCCGATTTTTCAGAAGCACCACCTTCCGGTTGGCGCCTACGTTTACCTTAACCGCACTGCCGACCCCAGCAAACTCGAAATCGAATTCGATGATTACCGGCCGCGCACCGAATGGATCCCTCTCGTCGAGCGGACAGCCAACGATCGCTTGCGCTTTCAAACTGCCAAGCGCGCGATCGGCGCCGATTATGACGAACTCATAATTGTCGGCGTCAATAACCTGCCCGAAGTCGACAAGCTCGGTAAGGATATCCAGCTCAAGCGAGTGACCCTGACAGAATTATTGCGCAGTTTAGTCGCCGAGCTTAGCCGGCAAAACCCGCAGGGCGCGGTTCACTCCAAGGTCCTGTACAGCGCGCTGAATATCCTGCGCCGCTGCCCGCCGGGTCCGATGTTCGCAACGCTCATTTCAAATCCGGACTTTGAATACGTTGGCGGCAATTACTGGAAACCCAGCATTTAGCCGGAAGGAGTGGCGAATGCCGCTCAACTATCTAATCAAGCCCAGCGTCGAGACCAAGTTCTACATCGATTATAAGTGGTGGGATCAGAGCCGCGACGACCTGCGAATCTACCTGCGAACGCATTTGACGCCCGATCAGCAGCATGCGCTGGAACATGCCAACCCTGGCGAAGTTTTCGATTACGTTGATCCGCAATCCGGCGAAGTCTACCAGATGGATGCGCTTGGCTTGGCGATTCGCGAGTCAGCTGCACGCGCCGACTTCATCAGCGGGAATATCGGCTTGATCGACAGTGTTTTTCGCGCTTTGCTCGTCAATGGCAATGAACCGCTCAATGCGCTTGAACTGGCGGAACTTACCGGACGCAACGCAGCGACTATCCTCAAAACAATCGGCGGCGTCCGCAATTACCGCGGCATACGTCCGCATAGATCGAATGACGGATTGGCAGGCTGAATCGTGGCGCGCGTGATCAATACCAACAGTCCCGGAAAACGCCGCAACGCGCATATGCGCACCATAGCCGAGATCCTGCGCCACCTAAGCCAGCAGCAGGAAGCCGACCAGCAGACGCGAGACATGACCGCCATGCTTGTTTACTGCCTGCGCGGCATTGACGAGACGGTTGAAGAATCAATCCGCGCCTGGGAAAAGCGCGGCTATTGGAAGAAGGCGGACGACTTTCAGCAGAAATGGTGGTGGTCCTCCCTAATGGCGAATGCCATCGCCAAGCTGCTGCGCGACGGCAGCTGGGACAAACTACCTGAAACGATGATCAAACTTTATCCGCATTTCGCCAATATCCAGATAAACAAATTGACGCGCAATCCGGCGGACTGGGAAGGCGCATACTCCAGGCTCATCGGCGAAAACGACGCCTGACAGCCGCGCTGCAACCGGCAGCCGTCTTGCCCACTTGAATGGACTAGTGTTTTGCGCGCGCTCGACGCCGGCCGATCTCGGGATTGATAGTCACTTTGACGACAACGCATGGGCAGTTTGCAAGGGTCTTTGTATACTTTGTCCAAAGGTTGCGGTACAATCAACGCATGCATTAATCGAAGCTGCGTATTGCCGCAGACATCTAATCCAAAATCGGCAATGGGGGCGGTCCCCGAAGCAATGCATGCGAACGCATCGACGCCGGCGCCAGCGCTCAAAAGACGGGCAAAGTAGACGGCAGCTTGCTGTCGGGCGGATCTAGCAATGAGTATTACCCGTACACCAGATTTGACGGTAGAAGAGATACGTAAACTCGCGCTCCCGCTTAGTACGCATGTACTCTCTGGCGAGGGCATGCTAGACCGTCCGGTATCCTGGACCACGATCATCCATCCCGAAGACGACATTGTGTCAAAGTCGGTACAGAGGAGCGAGCTTATCTTGGTCGCGTCAGTCAGCAATCCGCCAAAAGCGCACAGCGACACTGAACTGGTGCAATGGGCCGCGCGCGCCAGCGCATCGGCGGTCGTCTTTAGCGACCAGGTCAGCACGACTGCATTGGCGGAATCGAAGGCGCGCGATCTACCGGTATTGGCGCTATCGGGCGATGTTCGAATTCGTGAGGTCGAAAAGTCTATCATTAGCCTGCTGGTGAATCGCAAGGGCCAGATTGAAAGGCGCGGCACACAAATTTATCGCCAACTCACGCAGATCTCGTCGCGCAATGAAGGAATGAAGGGTCTGCTCGCCGCGATGGCGCGCTTGACCAAGAAGACAATTATCGTGCACGACAAGCGGCTGCACGCCCTGGCGCACAAACTGCAGCCTGAATTCGCCGGCATCTGGGACGACATAGAGTTTTTCCTAAAGAAACAGGACAACTTGCCGGTCGAGCTGCATGATCGCCATCGTGTGGTGGAAGTTGATCCGCCCGTTCTAATGCAAGCGCTGCCCGTATCTGGCGTCGCCCGGCTAGTTGCGCCAATCATCACCAAGAGCCTCGGGCGGGGTTACTTGTCAATCATTGGACGCGAGAGCGATCTCGATGAGATTGACCAGCTCGTATGCGAACACGGCGCCGCCGCCTGCGCCTTGGAAATGGCAAAGCAAAAGGCCGTCAACGAGACCGAAAAGCGCCTGCGCGGCACATTCTTGGATCGGCTCCTGCTGGGTGACGTCAGCCAACAGGAAGCCATCCGCCAGGGCGAACGCTTTAATCACGACATGACGCAGACGCATGTCGCCTTTGTGCTTTCCTGGCGCGGCGACAGCCAACCATCCCTCAGACGCCTGGAAACAATCGTCAATGAAATAATCGCAATTCAGCAGACGCCGGCGCTCGTTTGGATGCGAGCGCGAGAGGGGGAGGTCGTAGTCTTTCACGCCACCGACTTTGAGAATCCAATCGATGCCAGCCTGGCGCTTTCGGACGCCTTCAGCCAGGAAATTAATCGGCAATATCCACTCAATCACATCGCGATCGGGCTGGGTCAAGTGGCGCGTGACGTGAATGTGTGGCGCTCCAGTTATCGAGATGCCGTACAAGCGAAGGAATTAGCGGAGAGGCTGCAAACCGATATCCCCTTGTTCATAGGCGACCTCGGTGTATATCAGTTAATTCTGAGTCTGTCCGATCGCGACAAGCTGGCCGACTTCTGCGATGTTACCCTTGGTACGCTTAGCGAATACGACTCGCGTCAGAAAGCCGACCTGTTAAAGACGCTGGAGGCGTTTTTCAATTGCCACGGCAATCTGTCGCAAACCGCCGAGTCCTTGATCATTCATCGCAACACGTTGCTTTATCGCATGAATCGCATCAACGAAATCGCCGGGATTGACCTTAACCGCCCGGAGACGCGCTTGGCATTGCACCTGGCGCTGACGATTCGCCGACTATTATCCCTCGCTTAGCCGCCGGCGGCATCCGGTACATGCATCCGCCGGCGGAACGAGCGCCCCGATTCAACACCGCTGTCGACAAGCGCTAAAGGACGCGCGCAGTCTTTGTACAAAGTGCCTAGCCTATTAGGCAAATTATCCATAACATCTTTCAATGCCTCGCTACAGATGGACTGGTAGAATATCTTAAGGAATTAAGGTAATATCAGTGACATATTGCGCGCAGCCAAGGCAATGGCGCCTTGGTGTGCCAGCGCGACAGGAATTATTGCAGGGACCGGCTCAACTTATTGTAAGGGTGAGATATGTCTCGTATACACCAACTCCAAAGCGATGCCCCATTCGCGGACCTTCACCCGATCGATCGAGAGCATCGCGACGCCTGCGCTTTGATCTGTTCGGTGCGGAAAGGCGGGCAGGCGACGCACGGCAACGTTAAGCGGACCATTGAAGCGCTTACCCGCATGGGGCACCGAACTGGCTATGTCAATGGCGAGGGCGATGGCGTTGGCGTAATGACCGATATTCCCCGCCAGTTGTGGACGAAGTGGCTGGCGGAAGCGGGCTTGCGTTCGTCGCTGGCGACGGACCGCAATTTTTGGGTCGCGCATGTGATGATCCCGGCGCATGACCGGACGCGCGCGCAATACATCGTCGATCAGATTTGCCGCCAAATCAGTGAAGTTGGCTTGCATATCCTGCTTGACCGCGCGGGGCGTGTTAATCCGCAGGTGCTTGGCCCGAACGCCGAAACCAACGAACCGGTGTTTTGGCAGATCGCCGGCATTAATGGCCAGGTCGCGTCGGAAGATCTTGATCGCACGCTTTTCGAGCTGCAGGCGCAATTGGAAAGCGAGCTCGAAGTGCATTTTCCCTCGTTCTCGGCGCACAGCGTCGTATACAAAGTGCAAGGCACGATTGAAATCCTGCGCCGCTATTACCCCGAGCTGCGCGATCCTGACTACGCTTCGTCGATTACCATGGGGCACGCGCGCTACAGCACCAACACCAATCCGATTTTCGAGCGCGCCCAGCCTTTCAATCTCATCGAACACAATGGCGAATTCAATACGATTTCACGCTTCCGGCTGGAATCCGAGATGCTTGACATTCCAATGGTTGAAAACGGTTCCGATTCCCAGGATGTCGATCGCACAATTTACGCGCTTTGCATGCGCCACGGTCTTGATCTTATCGAGGCGATGGAACATATCTTCCCGCCCTTTGAACATGACTTGATTCAGACTTCGCCCGAAATTCACGACATGTACGCCGAAATGCGCCAGTCCTTTGGACCATTCGCGCAAGGACCTGCAGCCGTTGTCGCGCGATTGGGCAATGAAGCGGTCTTCAGTGTTGACGCGCTTGGCTTGCGCCCGCTGTGGTATGGCGAAACCGAAAAGGAACACTTTGTCACCTCCGAGCGCGGCGTTTATGCCTTGGACTCTATGTCGGTTACCCCGAAACCGATGGCGCCGGGTGAGAAAATCGCGATGAAAGTGAACACGGGGCAGCCGATCCAGGTGATGGATTACCCGGCGATACAGCAATACGTTTACAGCCGCTACCGCAATCGCCAGCCCTACGATTTGACAGCGGGCAGCATCTGGCGCACTGGCATGGGCGAGTCAACCGCGCCTCCCCCGTCGAGCTACCCGATTCACCCGGGCTCGAATGGCGGCGGTCAAACGCAAATGCAAGCGGCGCCAGTCGCGGTAATGGAACGCGCCGCCGAGTTGGAGAAGACAGCGCCGGCGCTCCCCTGGGCGGACTCGCCGGTCAAGGTAAACGCCGCGGTCATGTCCGGCTTTGGCTGGGAACGTTATCACATCGAGATTGTCAAAGCGCTATCCGAGAGCGGCAAAGAACAGATGGGGTCGCTGGGCTGGGATGGCCCGCTGGCGGCGATAAGCAATACGCGCGCCAATTTGGCCGATTACTTCAAAGAAACGATCGCCGTAGTGACGAACCCGTCGATCGACCGCGAGCGCGAACAGGCGCAGTTTTCTTCGCAAGTCTTGATTGGCTGCCGCCCGGAGATCGCGGCCGGACGCGAAGAAGACGCCACCTTGATCCGCTTGGAAATACCGCTTCTGCTCGAAGCGATTCCGGAATTCGATGATGTCGAATGCGTTCGGGACATCGCCACCAAGCACGGGACGATGCTACTGCAAGACCTGGCGACTATTTTCGAGAGCAAGGTCGCCTTCTTTTCAATGGGTTGCCCGATGGATACAACGGTCGATCGCGCGGTGGAATCGCTGCAACAGCGGGCTGTCGACGCCGTGCTTGAGGGCGCTCAATGCATTATCCTCGATGACAGCGGCATCGCCGCGGGCGAGGAGTTGTATATTGATCCGCTCATGGCGATTGCCGCGGTAGACAAGGCGCTGCGTCAGGCTGATCTCAAGCCGAATCTGCGCCGCCGCGTCGGTTTAGTCGTGCGCACAGGCGCCTTGCGCGACCTGCACGATCTCGCCATTTGCTTGAGCTTAGGCGCGAATGCAATCCTGCCCTATTCGATGTATGCCGTGGCATTGGGAACCGCGCCGCGCGGCAGCAGAAAACCACTGGTCGCCGAACAAGTCGAAGCGTCGCTGAACAATGCCGTGAGCGCTATTCACGCTGGTTTGCAAAAAATCACGTCGACGATAGGCTGTCACGAATTGCGCGGCTATGGGCATAGCTTCAGCTCTATCGGGCTGTCGCGGAAAATCGCCGATTTGCTCGGCACGCCGAACTACTTTGGTTCGACAGGCCGTGGTCTCACATGGACATCCCTCTATGAGGACGCGCAAGAGCGCGCGCAAGAATTCCGCGGCGAAGCGCGCGCCCGCTTGAAAAACCCCGATCGCTTCTATCCAAAGATGTGGAAAAAAGCCGAGGCGGTCGCTCACGGTGAATTGGAATTCGACGAGTACACCGAGACGCTGCTCAACCTGGAAGAAAAAATGCCCGTGTCTTTGCGGCATGTCCTCGGGCTGAAAGAGAGCGCCGCGCCTGTAAAGCCGGACGATGTGGACATCAGCATCAACGGCTATGACATGCCAGTTCTAATCAGCGCGATGTCCTTTGGCTCGCAAGGCGAATTGGCTTATCGCTCCTATGCCGAGGCGGCGCGCCTGCTCAATATCATCTGCATGAATGGCGAAGGCGGCGAGATTCACGATCTGCTCGGCAAACACCCGCGCAATCGCGGTCAGCAAGTCGCGTCGGGCCGCTTCGGCGTCAATATCGCCTTTTTGAACGCGGCCGATTATATCGAGATCAAAATCGGTCAAGGAGCGAAACCGGGCGAAGGCGGTCATTTGCCGGGTTATAAGGTCACCGAACAGATCGCCGCCGTACGCAGCACGACGCCGGGCATTGGCTTAATCTCGCCAAGCAACAATCACGATCTCTATTCCATTGAAGATCTCGCTCAGCTAATCGACGAGCTCAAGACAGCCAATCCGCTCGCTAAAGTTTCCGTTAAGCTGCCTGTCGTGCCCGGCATCGGCATTATCGCCGTTGGCGTCGCCAAAGCCGGCGCCGATATCATCACGATTACGGGTTATACCGGCGGCACCGGCGCCGCGCGCGCGCACGCGTTGCGGCACGTTGGCTTGCCCGCGGAAATCGGCGTTTGGCTGGCGCATCGCCATTTGGTCGAAAGCGGCTTGCGGGATGATGTCGAGCTTTGGGTCGATGGTGGTATGAAAAGCGGACGCGATGTAATCAAGATGGTTTGCCTCGGCGCCAACCGCGTCGGTTTTGCGACATTGGCGATGGTGGCGCTCGGCTGCACGATTTGTCGCGGCTGCCAGGACGGCACCTGCCACGTTGGCATCACAACGCACGTCAAGACCAAAGAAGAGGCGGAAAAACGCGACTTCAAGTCCTTCCGTCCTTTTGAAGAGCGCGGCTCGCCGCATAGCATCGTCACGATGTTTGACGCCCTTGCCGACGACATTCGCAAATGGGCGGGGGCGATGGGCGTCAGCAATGTGCAGGACATCGTCGGGCGCGCCGACTTGCTATATCAGCGCTCGCATCATGACCAAGTCGACCTTAGCCACTTGCTGCGACCAGTACCAAGTATGCAGTTGACCCCGGCGCAACCGGGCGGGCGTCGCATCTCCCGTCCGCGAAATACGGTGAGCAAGCAGATAACCGATATCGTCACCGAATACGTCGAAAAAGGCGAATACGAACTAACCTATGATGATGAACAGGTTATGGCGATGGATCGCGCGTTGGGTACGCATTTGGCTGGCGCCATCAAGCGCCAGGCGGTGCCGCATTCGAATCGCATTCGCGCCATCAACCTCTCGTTCAGCAACTCGGCGATCCCCGGCAACGGCTTGGCCGCCTTCATTGATGATCCGGTCAATGTGCTGGTTGAAGGCGGCGCTCAGGATGGCGTTGGCAAATGCGCGGCCGGCAGCCGAGTCTCGATTTTGAAAGGGCTCAATCACAACGGACGCCGGCTTGACGGCTCCGTCGGCAAGAGCTTCGCTTATGGCGCGCAGGGCGGTCTGTTCATCGTGCAGGGCGACGCCGACACGCGCGCTTGCATAAGAATGAGCGGCGCCGATGTGGTCTTTGGCGGCGAGATTGTGGAACCCTTGAATGACAGCCTGGGCGGGTTAGGCGCTCGCGCCAACTTAAAGGGGTACGCCTTTGAATACATGACATCCGGGCGCGCGGTTGTCCTGGGCGATCCAGGACCATGGATGTGCGCCGGCATGACCGGTGGCGTCGTCTATCAGCGCATTCAGCCGGAAATGGGCTTAACAATCGAGGCGATCAGCCATCGGCTCGCAGCTGGCTCTGTCGTTGAGATTCAGCCCCTGGATGACGATGGGCACAATGATGTGCGCGAGCTGCTGAACGAGTACATCCGCACGCTGGAAGAGAACCACCAGTCGAGCGCGGCCGAGCCGCTCTATCCGCTGCTGAAGCGACCAAGCGATCACTTTGTCAAGATCGCTCCGCCGGTGGCGCGCAAAATCGTCAACGAGAGTTGATTTCGCGGCAGCCTAAACAGCGCAAGTCATTCGCAGGCGCGCCTAGCTGAGTCGCGCAGATCCGAGCTATTGTGGAAATCAAGGGGCGAGCCACCGCTGCGCGTAGACACTGCAGGTCGCTCGCCCCTAAAGATGTCCCGTATATTCAGAGTTACCGCCCCGCCCCTACCTGCGCTCCCGCGCCGCGGCCTCGCCGGGAATTGTCGCCAGCACGCGTTGCGTCTTCAGCGCCAAGTGCAATATCAAGCGATTGTCCGCATCGTCGAGATCGAGTTCTGTCAATACGGCGATTCGCTCCAAACGGTAGACCAGGGTATTCCGGTGCACATCCAATTCTTGCGCCGCCTTCGCCAGATTGCCATTGGCGGCGAAGAAGCCACTCAAAGTGCGGACCAGGTCACTCTGTTTGCGCTTGTCATGCTCAATTAGCGGCGCCAGCGCATCCAGGCAAAAGCGCTGCAGATTCTCCAGATTTTGTTCTTTCAGCGCAAGCAGCAACTGATAAAGCTTGAGGTCGCCGTAAAAGGTGGTCGAGTCGTGATCATTCAATTCGAAAGCGATGCCAACCGCGTCTTTCGCCTCGCGATAGGCTTCGCGCAGATTTGACAACCCCGTCGCGGGCCGGCTGATGCCTGCGGACACCGGACCATCGGGCCTGCGACTTGCCAACTGCGCCCGCACATCTTCAATTGAAACCCGCGCGCGCGCCCAGGCAACCGCATCGTCCTCGTCAAGCGGATACAACGCGACAATAACATCCACGTATTGCCCTACCGCGCCCTTAATCCCGCGCCGCGCCATATCATCCCGCACTAAAGAAATCAGCGATTCCAAGGGCAAGGATTGCCTCGACGTATCCATCGCCCGATACACCGCCACCGCGAAGCGGCCGCCCGGCTCATATCCCGAGCGTTGGGCGCGCGTGCGCAACAGATCATCATCCGCCGGCGTTCCGCTCAGCCACATTTGGATCCAGTCGCCGCGAGTTTGCTCTACGGCGGATGCGATTGCGCGGTTCTTCGCCATCTCAATCGCACATACATCGGCGCCGTATGTCAGCACGAGCCGGTCAAACTCGGTCAATTCATCGCTATTGTCAACCACCGACAGGTAACCGGCGACGCGCTTTTCGACCTTGAGCACGGTGGTATAGCCGAGCGGACTGACGCTGATGGCGCCGAGCATGGGCGGCGTCTCATTGGCGAGCCACAGTTGAAACTCGTCAGTGCGCGCGCGCAAAGGGCCGCTGCGCCCGTTAAGACCGCGGCGTCCAGTGTAAGGCATCGTTTGCGCGATGAGATTGCCTCCGTCATCGTGGATGGCAATCGGCTTGCCAGTTGATCGCGACATAACTTGCAGCAGACTGTTCAAATCGCGGTTCTCAGCCGCCAGCCGTGTCAATTGGCGCTGGATTTCAATTGCCCTTTCGGTGAGCCGCGCCGATTGATTGAGAATCAACGAATTGACCGCGCGCTCCACGGTGGTGAGACTGGTTTCTTCCGGCACTGACAGGAGCGCGACGCCACATTCGGTGGCCGCCTCGACCGCGTCCTGCCCTACCGAGCCAGTCGCCAAAATGCCGTTTACGCCGAATCCCGCCAACTGACGCAAGACGCTTGACAAGGTCAGGCGACTGTCAAAACTGCGCAAGACATCCATCGACACCAAAGCCAACTCGCCGCCGTAAATGTCCGGGAAAACCGGTGGCTGCGCCCTGATCGTCACCGACCAATTCACCTGCGTATCCGGATCGCCGGCGACGATGCTGGCGCCTAATGGTAAAGAGTAACGAAGCAGAGATTGAATCGAGGCGGCATTTTTATCTGACATGACCGAAGATCCAGTCTGATAACTCAGCGCGGATTCGCCGCAACTATTGCGCTATCGCCCATAATAACCAATAGGCGAAATGCGCTTTGTACGTTCTTACCAATTGTAGCCGAATCTGTGTACAAGCCAACAGGGTGAAATTGACAATGTCATTCACCCTGGTCTCTAGTTGGTTAGTTTCAACAATTTAGCTTGCGCGTCTCACGCCAATTGTCAAGCTTTCGCCACGAATCTCGAACGATTCCGCCACAAAATCGTCCGTGATTGTGCCGGGCTTCAATTCGTCAGCCAGGGTCTCTGCCGAAATATACCCGCTGAACAACTGCAAAACCGCGTCAATGGTGTCCGAGGCGCCCGCATACGCGATGTCGATGCGGTCATCCAAGGCGAAATCCGCCAGCCTGCGCAGGCTCTGAATGCGGCGGATCAACTCGCGCGCCAAGCCTTCCTGGAGCAAATCCGATGTCAAGCGCGTGTTCAGCACAACAACGTAACCGCCGTCTTCGACCGCCCCTTCGGGCGCCTGCGCGCTAACTTTGACCTCGCATTCGTGGTTGAGAATCTCAAAACTGGATCCGTTCAACTCGAGGTTTATGTCTTCGCCAGCCAGCAGTTTTTCCGCCAGGGGACGCAGGAAGTCTTGCTCGCCCTCGCGCAATGCGCTCTGTAGTGCCTTAAAGTCCGCCCCATATTTGCGCCCCAGAAAACGCGGCAGTGGATTCAGGCTGTAGGTGGTCGTGGATTCAAATGCGCTCGCCTGGTCGGCGCCCATCACGCTAAGCGATTTTATGTTCAGTTGTCCCTTGATCAGATCAGCATAGCGTTCCAATACGGGCGCTTCGGATATCTCGCGCAAAGCAAAGCGCGCGTCCGCCAGCGGCTGACGCACGCCAATTTGCGCTTCGTTGCGCGCGGCCAAGCCCAGCCTGACCAAACGCCGCACCAGCGTCATTTCGTTGATAAGGCGCTTATCGATCAGACGCTCATCGCAGGCGGGCCAAGTCGACAAATGTACGCTGTCGGCTTTGGCGCTATCTTGTTCCGCGACGAGATTGCGGTACATCTCCTCGCTCAAGAACGGCATCGTCGGCGCCAACAGCTGCGCCACCGTCGTCAGCGTTTCGTAGAGCGTGGCATAAGCCGAGAGCTTGTCGCCGTCCACATCGCTTTTCCAGAAGCGATCGCGGCTCAAACGCACGTACCAGTTGCTCAAGCGCTCAACGAATTCTTCAACCGGTCTGGTGGCGTTGACCGCGTCGTATTGCTCAAACGCGTCAGTCACCGTCCGCACCAAACTGTGAAGTTCCGCCAGCAGCCAGCGATCCAGCGCGCTTCGTTCCTCGGGCTCAGGCGCGCTTTGAGCTGGCGTCCAGCCGTCTATATTGGCGTAGGTGACGAAGAAGCTGTAGGTATTCCACAGCGTGGACCAGAACTTCTTGATCACTTCGTTTACGAGATTGATCGAGAATCGCCGCGATTCGCCCGGCGGACCCGATGTGTACATATACCAGCGGAATGCATCGGCGCCGGCTTGCTCCAGCACCATCCAGGGGTCGACGGCGTTGCCCAGGCTCTTGGACATTTTCTGACCGTTTTCGTCAAGAATATGGCCCAGGCAGATGACATTCTTGAAGGAGACGGTTTCGAAGAGCATCGCCGCGATGGCATGCAGGCTGTAAAACCAGCCGCGCGTCTGATCCACCGCCTCGCAGATGTAGTCGGCTGGATGCTGCTCTTCGAGGATGTCGCGGTTTCGCTTTGGATAAGCCCATTGCGCCACCTGCATCGCGCCGCTATCGAACCAGACGTCGATCACTTCCGGCACGCGGCGCATCGTGCCGCCCTCGCCATTTGGGTTGGCAAAGGTGATCTCATCGACGTATGGTCGATGGAGATCGAGCTCGCTTAAATCCCGGCCGGCAAGCTCGCTCAGCTGATCGACGCCGCCGACGCAGATCATCTCGCCCGTTTCATCGTCAACCCAAACCGGCAGCGGTGTGCCCCAATAGCGTTCCCTGCCGAGCGACCACTCCTTGAGATCGTCAAGCCAATTTCCGAAGCGCCCGTCTCTGATATGCTGCGGCACCCAGTTCACCGTTTGGTTCAGGTCAATCATCTTCTGCTTGTACTTCATCGTATCGATGAACCAAGTCTCGCGGACGAAATACATCAGCGGCGAACCATCGCGCCAATTATGCGGATAGGTATGTTCGTAGGTCTCGTGCCGATACATCAAGCCGCGCTCGACCAAATCACCGATGATATGCCGATCGGCATCTTTGAACCACATGCCACGGAAGGTCGATACCGCATCGACGAAGCAGCCGGTCTCATCCACCGTGATCAACACGGGCAAGTCGTGCTTGCGTCCGGTGGCCAGATCGTCGACGCCGTAAGCGGGCGCCGTATGTACAATGCCCGTGCCGTCTTCGGTGCTCACGTAATCCGCGGCTACAATGTAGGCGTAGTCTTGCTCGACCGGCAAGAAGGTGTAGAGCGGCTGGTAACGCCAGCCGACCAGATCGCTGCCGCGATAGCGATTGACGATCTTGTATTCGTCAGGATCAGCCAACACCTTCTCTCTGAGCGCGTCAGCTAGGATCAATTGCTCGATGCCTTCGCCATCAGCGGCCGGTCCCTCGACCTGTACATAATCGACATCGGCGCCAACCGCCAGCGCCGCGTTAGCCGGCAGCGTCCAGGGTGTTGTGGTCCAGGCGAGCATGTACACACCCGGCTTGCCCCGCAATGGGAAGCGTACGTAGATGCTCGGATCGGTAATGGTTTTGTAACCTTGCGCGACCTCATGCGTGCTCAGCGGCGTTCCTGAAGAGGGACTGTAAGGCACGACCTTATAACCGCGATAGAGCAAGCCTTTGTCCCAAAACTGCTTGAGAATCCACCAGACGCTCTCGACATATTCGTTGGAAAATGTGACGTAGGCGTCGTCCAGATCGACCCAGAAAGCCGTGCGTTCGGTCAGTTTCTCCCATTCATTGATATGCTGAAAAACATTCGCCCGACATTTGGCGTTGAATTCGGCTACGCCGTATTCCTCGATCTGCCCCTTGTTGTCGAAGCCAAGCTCTTTCTCGACTTCGATCTCGACAGGCAGTCCATGCGTATCCCAGCCGCCTCGGCGCAAGCAATAGAAGCCCTGCATCACCTTGTAGCGCGGGAACATATCCTTGAACGCGCGTGACAGCACGTGATGGCTGCCGGGCGTGCCATTTGCTGTCGGCGGACCTTCATAAAACACGTAGCGCGGCGCGTCCTCGCGGCCCTCGATCGTGCGCTCAAAGACGCGATTGAAGCGCCAAAAGTCCAACTGCCGCTGTTCGAGCCCGTTGATGACTTTACTGTTGACCTGCGGGTTTACTGCTCTAAACATGAGTTATCATTGCTCCTCAGAAATGATACGTCCGATCGGATTCCATGTAATGCGACTGTTGCGTATCAGTAAGCAATGACCCGCGGTGTTGGCGCATCACTGTGCGACACCACGTAAACACCTCCTCGTTTGACACAGCCCTTTCGGGATTACTAATCCGCTGGAATTATGACGTAATTTGAAGGCAGGTTAAAGGGTTAAGTCTAGCGGCGGGAATGCCAACCGCATAGTAGATCATTTCAATCGTGTAGGGGCGTCTCGCTGAGACGCTCGCTATTGCAGCCGCCGTTCGAGGGTGCTTCGGCGCCGCGCGCAGTACACGTAGGCACGTAGTGCACGTAGGGCACGTAGACATTGCCCTTCGACATCGCCCTTCGACACCGGCCGCCGACGCTGCCGGTCAAAGGTCCCTACAGACGCTCAATCACATCAATAACTTGGTTCTTTTTCGATCTTCTCGCGCGCGGCGCCAAGATCGGAGACCACTGTGGAAAGGTGAGCGCCGTATGACGTATCCGCGAACTTCCGCGCCTCCAGCCGCCAATGCTGGATGTGCTCGCCAATGAAGTCGCAGTCTGGCATGTCGCCCGCGGACAATTCACATAGATAGTATTGCAGCAAGAGCAGGTGCGCGTCATCTTCATCCAGGGCGGCGCGAGCGGCAGCCAAATGCCGCAGCGCTTCGTCCGCGTGACCGAGCAGAAAGCGCGCCTGTCCCAGCTCGAACCTAACGATATCCGGCGCGCCGGCGCTGATTGCGCGCTCAATTGACTCGCAAGCCGCGGCATATTCTCCCCGCACGAGATTGAGCTTTCCCATGCTGAAGAGCGCCAGATCGTGATTTGGCTTGATTTCCAGCGCCTTCGACAGCGCCGCCTGGGATGAATCAAATTGCGCTAGATGACGATAGCTGTTGCCAAGCAGCACCAAAGCATCAACCGACGCGCGCCCACGGTCCGGCATCGTCTCCAGCAGATCACGCGCCCCGGGATAATCCCCGGCGATGAATCGCTGTTGCGCCTGATGATAAGGCGAGGCGTCACGGCGATTGCCCCACAGGAACAAAAGCTGAATCGTCACCAGCAAAAGGAAAGCGCCAATTCGCGCCGAGAATTGAATGGCGGGCGGTCCTGCAAATCCGACCGCGAGCAGCAGAATCAATAAGACAATGGCGATAGCGAGCGACAGTTTCGCCGAGGCGTCCCACTCAGGCAGCCGCCGCGTCAGATCGCGCGCGACCTGCCAGAACATCATCAACTATTCTTCCTCTTGCCTCGGCTCTCGGCGATTGCTTCTTCAATCTTTTCTATCTCGTAATGCAGCAGGCTGCCGTAAGCGGTGCCTTCGAGCGCGCGCAATGTCGACTTCCAGGCTTGAAGACCGTGCTCGGTGGCGACCATGCGCTCACTGGCTCGCTCGGCGTTTTCGCGCTCGCCCTGTTTCAAGAAGTGGCGCGACAGATAATAATTGACGCGCACGGCATACATAGAAGGCATCGAGTAGAGCGCGGCATGTTTGAACGACTCCATCGCTGAATCGTGCTCGCCCGCCAACTGCTGCACGAATCCCAACTCCGCCCAGATGATCGGCTGCGCCGGGGAGAGCTGGGCGGCGGTTTGCAAGGCGATGGCCGCCTCTCCATAGCTCGCCTGCATCCGGTATCCGTTCGCCAATGTCATATACGCGCCAGCGTCGCGGGGAAACATCCGCACAGCGCGATCGGCCGTCTCTTGCGCTTTTGCCAATTGCCCGGTGTAAGCGTAGGCGCTGGTCAATAGCATGAGGGCATCGGGCGTAATCTTGCCACCGGCAAGTACGCGCTCCAGCAGTTGAATCGCCTCGGGGAATTTAAGCTTCTGCATCAGGCGATAAGCCTCGCCGTAGCCCGCGCCGTATTGGCGCGATTGGCGCGCCAGCAAGACGCCCACTAGCAGGAAGCCGAGCAATATCATGCTAGCCGATAAGCAGAGACCGGCCAGGGACATCTGCGCCACCGGAGAAATATAGGGGTCCAGCGGCTCGGTAATGCCATCAGCCAATTCGATCAATACACCGAGCACGAAGACGATGAATCCCAATGCCGCCAATGCAACCGAAACCAGCACCGTCATCCAGCCGAGCAGACGGCGCAAGGACATTTCAGACCTCCAGTTGCCGCGATACATGGGTCACTTCGTCTCGTATAAGAAGGCGCGCCTCTTCGATGTCATCGCTCAATACGTCGCGCAGGGCTTGAGCTTCATCCGCGCTCATGATCACTTGCCACTCTTCCAAACCCGCTCGCTCGCGTTTAAGCGCGGACAGCACGCCGCGCGCCAGATCCAGTTTCCCCCGGCGCTGGTGAATGCGCCACAAGTATAGATGTGCCAGGAGCCGATGTCGAGAATCAGGTATGTCCAATGCGAGCGCGCCGTTCAGATGCCGTTCCGCTTTGTCGTCTTGCCGCAATCGCTCCTCGATCATACCCAGATTGTATGCCGCTACCCACTCATCAGGCGCGAGCTCATGCGCCTTGAGCGCCGCCAGCCGCGCGTCGTCAAAGCTGCGCGCCTGCAGCTCAACCTCAGCCAAGCCATTGTAAGCCACTGCGGAGCGCCCGTCGAGCTCCACCATTCGCTGATAATCAGCCCGCGCCGAGTTTAGGTCGCCCGCCAGCCGATGCAGCTCGGCGCGGAATCGATAGTGTTCGGGCTGTTTCGGGTCATGTTGGACTTCGGCGGTCATGCTGGAGATTGCCGCCGCGTAATCGCCCTCGCGCATTGATTTTACCGCGGCGCGATAATTCCGTGGTCCGCGCGCATCGCCGAAGATGAAGATGCCGGCGACAATCCAGCCCAAGCCCGCCCCGACGAAAAGACCGGTTAGATGAGGGAGAAGCAGCGAGCCGATAACGATCGCGAGAACTGAAGGCACGATAATGGCGAGCCAGCGGAGCCGTTCCGCGGCGGGCAAACGGCTGAGGAAAAGAACCGACGCGCCGAACAGAAAGACGACCAGCATAAGCGTTTGCAATGCTGTAGCGAATTCAGATCCCTGCCCTAAGGCGTTCAAAGCCAGGCTGGCGAATCCTGTAGCCGCCAGCAGCGCGATCAATGCGCGGAAGCTGCGTGGACCCAAAAAGATACGCAGTCGCTTTATCATCGATACGGCCTCTCAAGAGTCTGCTTGATGCCGGCGCGAAAGGCTGCCGCTCCTGTCGGGCTAGTTTGGCGGCGCGGCGTAATTGCTGATCTCAACCGCAATCTCCTGCTGCTTGAAGCTGTTCAACCGTTTGACGATCAGGTCGTGCTGGTCAATCCAGTATGTCACAGCTTTGTCTCGGTAGCGGAAACTACTCGCTGCAATTGCGCGATTTCCAAGAAACACCGTATCATCGCCCAGGCGCTCAACTGGTGAAATCACTTGCCGCAGCACACCCGGGCAGAGCTGCGCGTACTCGAACATTGGGACGTAAACATAGATGTCGCCGTTAGACCGCTCCGCCAACGCTCGAATCGTACCGCCGCGAAAAACCAACATTGGAATATCGATGATGGCGTCAGCGGGCAAAGCTACTTCAGTGTATGTACGCTCGTCTCCGTTCATGCTGTAGCCAATCTGCAGCCGCTCGCTCGCCCGCTGATAAGTCGCCCGCAGCGTCTTTATGCCACCTTCAAATCTGTCGTTTTCATAACGGATGTCGAATCGCACGATTGTGTTGTCAGTGTCATACAGCGCTTCGGCGAGTATTGATTTGCCTTCCGCCCCGCGGGCATCAGCATCGACGCGGACGAATCTCTCGCCATCCGGACGCGCGTGCATCGCCCATGATTCAGATTTTGCCAGCGGCTCTCCATTCTTGGAAAAGCGGTAGGTTCCGCTGGCGAGGAACCGCTCGTGCGCCTGCACCGGATGCAAATAGCGCATCAAGCCTCAAGCTCCACATAAAGCCGCTTGTTGATGCCGCCCTTGCTCTTATACTTGGCAATCTTGATTTTGCCAACTTCGCTGGTGTTGCCGACGTGGGTGCCGCCATCCGCTTGCAGATCCAGCCCAACGATCTCCACCGTCCGCACTTCTTGAATGCTTTCAGGCAATAGATTGATCTTTGTGCGAATTAGATCTGGAATCTGGAATGCGGTTTCTCTGGGGAGAATCTCTGTCTTGACGGCGCGCGCCGCTTCAACTTCGCGGTTGATCTTCTCTTCAATCTCGGCGATGACTTCGGGCGCCAGCCGCTCAAATTCGAAATCCATCCGTCCGCCGAGCACATCCATATTGCCGCCGGTGACGCTGGCTTGATAATCACGCCAGATGACGCCGCATAG
Source organism: Chloroflexota bacterium (assembly GCA_028875185.1). Taxonomy (GTDB): domain Bacteria; phylum Chloroflexota; class Anaerolineae; order Aggregatilineales; family Phototrophicaceae; genus UBA6055. The sequence continues at coordinate 103,568 of JAPPFH010000131.1, forward strand.
GATGTGCATCGCCGTATGCGTCCGCATGATCTTGTAGCGTCTGTCCCAATCAATTTCGCCGCGGACTTGGCAGCCAATGGGTGGCAAGTCGCCGTCGATTATGTGCGCATTGCCCCGCTTGACCCGGCTGACGCGATATTGCGTCAAGCCATTCGAGAGCGTGCCCTGATCCGGCAATTGCCCGCCGCCGCCCGGATAAAATACGGTACGGTCAAGCAAGACGCCGTTCTGCTCAAGGTCATGCTGGACGACCGTCGCCTCAAAGGCCTTCAGATAGCTGTCCTTCAAATAGAGCAATTCTGTCATCATTCATCCTCCGGGATAAATGCCCGCATTCGCAACATGGTGGTTTCGCCGCCGACACTTTTCCAGAAGGCCATCGCTCCGTGATTTCCAGCGCTGACGTGCCATTCAAAATGCCCGATGTCGCGCGAACGAAACCAGAGCATCAGGCGTTCGACCAGTTGCCGGCCCAAGCCGCGCCGGCGAAAAGCCGCCTGCACGTAGATATCCGCAAGTAAGCCGCATCGCAGCGGCAGAAACATTTCTGTGGTGATGTCCGCGATGACCCCGTTGACGTAACCGACGACTGCGCCATCAATATCAGCGATCAAAACGCGCGCGTCCGCATCGGAGAGCCGATCCAAGATGCTGCGCGCGTATAGCTCGGCGCCGCCCGCCGCCGGACGAAACGTGTGCGGATCCAAGGCGGCGTGATAGCTCACCATTTCCGCCCATAATTCGCCGATGCGCTCGGCATCGGCCGCTTCCGCCAGCCGAATCATAAAAGCAGCCTCAGCTTTTCGGAAACGAGAGCGCCGCCCTGCCCGCGCCAAAACGCCGCTTCCACCGGATAATGCGCCGGGACGTCAACCTCAAGCTGCGTCGCGCCCATAGCGGCAAGCCAGCCTTTCGCCCGATCCAAGAGCAGATCGCTCAACCCGCGATAGGTCTCATGCAGATCCACCGCCATCGCGAGCAGGATGCCCCGGCATTGCGGGTGCAAGCCCGGCGTTCCCGCGGCAATCCGCACAACTGTGAATCCGATGAGCTTCCCGTCCTGTTCCGCCGCCAAGAATGCCACTTGCTCGTCACGAGTCCACTCCGCGGCAACGGTCGACCATTTCCCGCGCGCGTCAGGCAAGAGCTTGATCCCGGCTTCGGTCTGCTGCAGCAAAGTGATGCGATCAAACCATAGCTGGGCGGCGGCCGGCAAATCCGATAATCTCGCCGGACGAATCTGCATAGCACAACATCGCCTGTCTCGTATACGAGCGAAGCATAGCACCAGGCCAAATGAGCCACAAGACGCGTTAGTGCGGGGATTGGCCCGTCCATGCAAACAGTGCGGTCAAGACGCGGCAGTAGCGGCATGGCAAGTTTTCGGTAAAATAAGCTTGGGTGCTTTATAGTTTCAAGGTCGCTGGAAAGCGGCTACAATTCGCCCGGAATGTGTCAGGAAGGAGAATGTATGTCCAGCTTACCTTCGGCGGAGAAAATTGGCAGAGCGTGGCGCATGCACCGCGATGGCGATAATCAGGGCGCTCTTCGATTGTTTGAGGAGGTGCTAGCCGCTAGCCCGGATAGCGTCGATGCCCATTACGGAATGGGATTGGCATACAAAGCCAGAGGCGATATGTCCGCGGCCGCCGCTTCCTTTGGGCAGGCGCTGTCTGTCACTGAACAAGCGCTGTCGGCGGTGCGAGTGACGTCGCATGCGGAAGGACAGCATGGCGCCAACGACCTCGAAACCAACTTTGACGATCGCTATATGATGCTGACGCGGATGTTGAAGCAGCGCATCAATGATGTCGGTGGCGTATTGTCATAAGCGCGAACACGCAAAGGCGCAAGCGTCGTCCCCCGGTTAGATCGCGCGCTGGAATCGATATGCATGCTCCGGCATGCGCATTTGCGGCGACGCCACCGGCGGCGGATCGAGCCATCGCGCAGCCTTGCGCCGCGCCCTTGAGCGAATGGTCTAAACATGTCCTTGCGCGTCATCGCTGGCACAGCGCGCGGAATGAAGCTGAGGCCCGTGCCCGGCAACAGGACCCGTCCCGTTATGGATCGCGTCAAGGAGGCGCTTTTCAGCATCCTTGGGAGCGAGATTCAAGGTCTAAACTTTCTCGATCTATTCTCGGGGACGGGGAGCGTCGGCATCGAAGCGTTGAGCCGCGGCGCCGCGCACGCGCATTTCAATGACCTGGATCGACAGGCGATTAAGACGATACATCAGAACCTGGCGCATACGGGGCTCAAGCCAAAAGCGCGCGTGACCAGGCGCCACGCCCTTGACTTGATCGCTCGTGGTCCAGAGCGTCACTTTCATTACGTCTATGTGGCGCCTCCGCAATATCTGGGCATCTGGCTGAAAACACTTGCAGCGCTCAACTCGAATCCGGCTTGGCGGCGGCGAAACAGCCGCGTCATCGTGCAGATTGATCCAACTGAATTTGACTCGGAACGCCGCTTTGACTGCCTTGAAGAAACCGACCAGCGTAAATATGGGCGGACGCTGCTGGTCTTCTACCAGTTTGCAGAGGCCGCGGATGCAAACTGAGCGCTCGCGTAGTGGCTCAATCAGCGCATCCGTCGGCAACGCGCTTGGCAAACTCGCGCGCTTCGACGAGCGACGAAATCTCACCAACGGCTTGCGCTTCCCGCAAGCGCGTCAGAATCCGCCCGATTCGCGGTCCGCGCTCAATGTTCAGCAAAGCTTGCAGATCGTTGCCATCGAGCAAGAGTCGCGGGCTGACGATTGTGTCGTAGCGGTTGAAAAAGGCGTCGAGCAAAATTGCTGACCGCTCTACAATTTGCAGCCAATCGGCTTGTTTTAGATCGCCGCCCGCCCGGCCCAAGACTCTAGCCGCCCCCAGCAGGACAGCGTCTATGCCGTTCTCGCTCTGCCGATACCAAAATCGGTGTTGATCCAGCGGGCGCCAGTTCTCACGTTCGCTAATGGCGTCACTATTCCTTACAGCGGCGGAAAGAACGCGCGATTCAGCTCTTGTGAGGCGCAGCAAACGAGCGCTCGTCTCCCCCCCGGGTTCGTTGGAAAACACAGCGTCCGCTGGCGGTTTCGCCGCGCCTTGATCAGCTAGCAGAGCTGCCAAGGCCAGCAATTGAGCCCGCGTCCGACCGTTTCCATAAACTCGCTCGAGATGGTTTTGAAGCGCGCCGCGAAAGCGATCCAATTGGATGACCAGCATGCCCAGGTCAAAAGCGGCCGCGGTGTTGTCCGTACGACTGCTGCTGATTGCGGCGAGAATCGCAGACATGCGCTCCACCGCCGCCAGCGAGGCGTCCAGCGCGTCCAGTTCAAGCGGAAGGATCGGCGCGAGAACACCCATATGCGCGAGCACACGCAGGCCCCGCGCCGCCTTTTCCATAGCAAGCAGCTTAAAGAACTCGTCGCGAACGCGTTCGGGCGATGTCTTGGAAATGGCCGCGGCATGCCGTCGGATGTCAGCCGCCGTTTCAGGATGTATCCTCAGGTCGAATTGCACGCTTAATCGCACTGCCCGCAGCGCGCGAATTGGATCATTGGCGATTGCGCTTGGCGAACAGCGGCGCAGCGCTTTCCGGCGCAGGTCGGCGACGCCCTTGAGCGGATCAAGTAAAGCCCGGGGATCCCCCAGCAGGTCGGCCGCCATCGCGTTCATCGTGAAGTCGCGGTCGTGAAGGTCATCTTCCAGCGTTGCGCCGCGGAGTTTGGCGAAGTCGATTGTGATCGCGCTGTCCTCATGCGTGACGAATACCCGCGCTACATTGCGCTCTCGATCCATGATGTAGATATCGGCTTTCCAGGCATCGGCGACGAAGCGCGCTACGGCGATGGCGTCGCCCGCGACGGCGACGTCTATATCCCCAATCGCGCGACGCAAGTAAGCGTCGCGAACCGCGCCCCCAACCAGATAGAGCGGCGGGGTATTCGGCATTGCTTTCGTCACTTTGGAGAGTTCGTAGACGATATCCGTCCACGACAATCTGACGGCAAGGTCACTCATCGACGAGAGCGTCCGTCCGCGCTACCCCGACAAATCGCAGATTTCGGAAGCGTTCGTCAAGATCGAGCCCATAACCAAAAACGTACTTGTTCTCAATATTGAAGCCGATGTAATCGACATCGATATCGACTTCGCGGCGGGACTGCTTGTTGAGCAGGGCGCAAAGCTTCAGGCTGGCGGGCTCGCGATTGCGCAGGGTCTTCAAGACAAAGGCGAGCGTGTAACCGCTGTCGATGATGTCCTCGACTACCAATACATGTTTGTCTTTGACATCCAGGCGCATATCCATGTCAATGCGAACGGACCCGGTCGACTGACGAGCGCCTTTTCCATAACTGCTCGCCGCCATGAAGTCAATCACGTGCGGCACATTGATATGGCGCGATAGGTCCGAAAGGAACATGACGCCGCCCTTGAGCACACAAAGCAGCAGCAGATTGCCGCATCCGGCATAATCCAGGTTTATCTGCGCGCCGAGTTGGGCGATGCGGTTCTGAAGCGTGGCTTCATCAATGAGGATTTCTTGAAGGTATGCCTCGTATGCCAAAGCCATATACGCGTCTCCGCTATACCTATTGCGCCACAACCGCCTCGTAATGAGACTGCAAACTGCGCACGCTCAGTGGTTTCTCGCGCATGCGTTTGATGCCTTGCACGGCAGCGGCGGCGGCGCTCATCGTCGTGATAATCGGGATGCCCAGCGCGTAAGCCTGGCTGCGGATGGCGACGCCGTCCGCATGCGCCTGACTGCCAAGCGGCGTGTTAATGATCAAGCTCACTTGCCCGCCCCGCATAGCATCCATTATATGCGGGCTGCCTTCCGATATCTTGTTGATGCGGCGGGCTTTGACGCCCATCTGGTTGAGCCAGCGCTCGGTGCCATCGGTAGCGGTGATTTCAAATTTGAGCTTGGCCAAATCGCGGGCGATCTTGGCAACGACCGGCTTGTCGAAATCATTAACGCTGATGAAGACCGTGCCACTCGCTGGCAAGGACAATCCGGCCGACGCCTGCGACTTTATGAAAGCATGCCCAAAGCTGGACGCGTGGCCCATCACTTCGCCGGTGGAGCGCATTTCCGGTCCAAGCCGCGTATCGACGCCGGGAAACTTCTGAAAGGGAAACACTGCTTCCTTAATGAAGAAACCGCTGACTGAGGGTTCTTGCAGGAAGCCCAATTCCGCCAGCGTCGCTCCGGCTGCGATCCGCGCCGCGTAGCGCGCTAACGGATGACCGGTCGCCTTGCTGATAAAGGGCACGGTTCGGCTGGCGCGCGGATTGACTTCCAACACGTAGACCTCGTCATCCTTGACCGCGAATTGAATATTGAACAAGCCCTTTACACCGAGCGCCAAGCCGATGCGCCGCGTATGGTCGCGGATGATATCCAAATGAAAATAACTGATCTTGTACGGCGGCACGACACAGGCCGAGTCGCCGCTATGGACACCGGCCTGCTCAATGTGCTGCATGATGCCGCCGATGGTCACGTCGTTTCCGTCGCAGAGGGCGTCGACATCGACTTCATAAGCATCATCGAGAAATTGATCAATCAAGACCGGATGCCCGCCCCATTCGACATTGCCATCCAGCCAATCCAGCAGCTGCCCTTCATCAAAGACGATGGCCATGCCGCGCCCGCCCAAGACGTAGCTAGGGCGAACCAGCACTGGATAGCCAATTGCCGCAGCCGCTATAGCCGCTTCGTCCCGGCTTGAGATCGTCGCCCCGGCCGGCTGCGCGATATTCAAGCGCCGCATCAACGCGTTGAAGCGCTCGCGGTCTTCGGCGAGATCAATTGTATCGACCGGCGTCCCCCAGATTGGCGCGCCCATCCGCTCCAGATCGCGCGCGATATTCAGCGGCGTCTGCCCGCCAAATTGCGCCAGCACGCCATCCGGCTGTTCGCGGTCGACGATATTCATCACATCCTCAGCTGTGAGTGGTTCAAAATAAAGCCGATCGGCTGTGTCGTAATCGGTACTGACCGTCTCCGGGTTGCAGTTGACCATGATCGTCTCGTAGCCCGCCTCTTTTAAGGCGAAGCAGGCATGTACGCAGCAGTAATCGAATTCGATGCCTTGGCCGATGCGGTTAGGTCCGCCGCCAAGGATCATTACCTTGCGCGTCTCGCTCGGCGCTGCTTCATCTTCCATTTCGTAGGTTGAATACAGGTAAGGGGTCATCGCTTCAAATTCGGCGGCGCAAGTATCTACTCGATAATAATTTGCTTCGACGCCGAGCCGCTTTCGTAGCTCGCGCACCGCCAAACCCTCCGCGCCAAATAAGCCTGCGATATAGGCGTCGCTGAAGCCAAACTGCTTCAGCTTGCGCAAGTCGGCCGCAGCCAAATCATGCAGTTGCAAAGCGCCCCCCACCACCGATCGGTGAATCGCCATTAGATCGCTCATCTGCTGCACGAACCAGGGATCGAAATGTGTGTTGCTTACAATTTCTTCAAAGGAGACGCCGCTTGCGATAAGACTGGCCACTTGGAACAGACGCTGCGCCGTCGGCACACTAAGAGCCTCCGGCGTTAAATTGCTATCGACCTGGCTGCCGAATCCATCCATGCCAATATCCAGCGAGCGCACGCCCTTCTGCAGCGCTTCGGGAAATGTGCGGCCGATCGCCATCACTTCGCCGACCGCTTTCATTTGAGGCCCCAGCACCGGGTCAGCGCCGGCAAATTTCTTGAAGTCCCAGCGCGGTATCTTGACGACGATGTAATCCAACGATGGCTCAAAGCTGGCGGGCGTTTTCAAGGTGATATCGTTGGGAATCTCATCGAGCGTAAAGCCGACGGCGACGAGCGCCGCGATCTTGGCTATTGGGAAGCCGGTCGCTTTGCTCGCCAAAGCCGATGAGCGGGAAACACGCGGGTTCATTTCGATGACGTACACTTCGCCATCGTCTGGATTGATTGCGAATTGCACATTCGCCCCGCCCGTAGTTATGCCGACGCGGTCGAATATCTTCCGCGACATGTTTCGCAGCCGCTGAATCTCCTTGTCGGTCAAGGTTTGCGCCGGCGCGATCGTGATGCTGTCGCCGGTGTGTACGCCCATAGGATCCAGATTCTCGATTGAACATACGACAACGAAATTGCCTTTGGCATCGCGCATGAGCTCGAGCTCATACTCCTTCCAGCCGAGCAAACTCTTGTCGACAAGCACTTCGCCGACCGGGCTCTGTTGGATGCCGTTTGCCGCGACCCGCCGCAAGTCGTCCGCATCGTAAGCGACGCCGCCGCCAGCGCCACCCATCGTGTACGAGGGCCGTATCAAGATTGGATAGCCGATTTCACCAGCAAAAGCCAAAGCGTCTTCAACACGGCTCACAACTTTGCTGTCGGGCACCTTGAGGTTGATTTCGCGCATGGTGTCGTTGAATAGCTGGCGATCTTCCGCCAACTGGATGCTGGTCAAGGTGGCGCCGATGAGTTCGACGCCAAGACGATCCAGCAATCCCGATTCCTTCAACTGCACCGCCAGATTTAGCGCGGTCTGGCCGCCGACCGTTGGCAGCAAGGCGTCCGGTTTTTCCTGGGCGATGATCTTCCCGCAAATATCCGGCGTCAGCGGTTCGATATAAGTGGCATCAGCAAATTGCGGGTCGGTCATAATCGTCGCCGGGTTGGAATTGACCAGAATGACCCGGTAACCTTGCGCCTTGAGCGCTTTGCAAGCCTGCACGCCACTGTAATCGAATTCGCAAGCCTGGCCGATGACGATCGGACCGGAGCCGATGATCATGATGCTGTTAATGTCAGTGCGTTTGGGCATGGATGTCCTTATACACTGAGACGTCGCGGGCGTCGAGATTAGCCGTTTTCGATGACAGCCTCTACAAATTCATCAAAGAGATAGAACGAGTCGTGCGGTCCCGGCGACGCTTCCGGATGATATTGCACGCTGAAGGCGCGCAGGCTGGGATGACGCAAACCGGCTACCGTATTGTCATTCAAGTTCAGATGGGTGATTTCGCCGCCACTCAAATTGCTGTCCGCGCGGACAGCGAATCCGTGGTTGTGCGACGCGATCTCGACTTCGCCGCTGGCGAGGTGCTTGACCGGTTGATTGCCGCCCCGGTGGCCGAAACGCATCTTTTCCGTCTCGCCGCCCAGCGCCAAAGCCAGGATCTGATGCCCAAGGCAGATGCCGAAAATCGGCGCCGCGCCCAGCAAAGACCGCACATTGGCAATGGCGTAATCGACCGCAGCCGGGTCGCCTGGACCGTTGCTTAGGAATACGCCCGCCGGCTTCATGCCGAGTACTTCCGCGGACGGCGTCCAAGCCGGCACCACCCTGACGCGCAAGCCGCGGTCGGTCATCATGCGCAAAATATTCCGCTTGATGCCGAAGTCATAAGCCACGATGAGCGGACGCTCCGCCGCGTCTCGGCGATCGCCGTACCAGCGCGCATCTCCGCCTTCGTCCCAGTCGTAGGGCGCCTGAACCGAGACCGCATCGACCAGATTAGCGCCAGCCATATCCAGCGAGGCGCGCGCCACATCAACCAACTCGTCGGTGACTGCGGCGCCTTGGCCATGCGCCACCGCCGCGCGCATTACGCCAAGCTCGCGGATATGCCGCACGAGCGCGCGCGTCGCCACTGCGGAAACGCCAATGACGCCGTTGTCTTTCAGATAGCCGCCTAGGTCACCGCGATTGCGCCAATTGCTGACGATCGGGCTGAGCGAACGGACGACGAAACCGGCAACCCACACTTTGCCCGACTCCGGGTCTTCCAGATTGACACCGGTATTGCCGACATGCGGCACGGTCATGGTAACGATCTGTCGATAATATGACGGGTCAGTAAGAATCTCTTGGTAACCCGTCATCGAGGTGTTGAAGACGATCTCGCCGGTGGAAACGCCCTCCGCGCCGAAGCCTTCGCCGGGGAAGACGCGCCCATCCTCCAGTACCAGCACCGCCTGCATAAGCCGCCTCTCGCTTATGAACGGTAGTCGCCGTTGATCGAGATGTATTCGTGGCTGATGTCGCAAGTCCAAATCGTCGCGGCGCCGGCGCCGATGCCGCAATCCAGGGTGAATGTGATCGATGGTTCCGCCATAATCGCCGCCGCGTCTTCTTCGCGGTAATCGGTGGGCATTCCCCCGCTGAAGATTTCCAAGCCTGGCGCATCACTTGCGAATGACTCGCCAGCCGCGATCCAAAGTGATGCGCTATCGGGCTCCAGCGGCACATCCGCCCGTCCGGCAGAGGCCATGATGCGCCCCCAGTTGGCGTCGCTGCCGTAGAATGCCGATTTGGTCAGCACCGACGCGCCAATCGTCTGCCCGATTCGCTCCGCATCCGCTACCGATGCCGCGTTCACAATGTTGAGCGTGATGAACTTGGTGACGCCCTCGCCATCGCGGACCACTTCCTGCGCCAGGAACCGCGTAAGCGCATTCAGGGCATCTTGAAACGCGTCAAGCTCTTGCTCGGTAGACAGGCTTAGGCCGCTCATCCCGTTCGCAAGCAGCAGGACGGTGTCGTTCGTGCTGGTATCGCCATCGATTACAATCCGGTTGTAGCTCTGCTGCGCCGCCGCTGAGAGCGACGACTGCAATTCGGGCAGCGGCAGTCCGGCGTCGGTCACAAGTACGCTAAGCATCGTCGCCATGTTGGGCGCAATCATGCCGGCGCCCTTGACCATTCCAGCGATCGTATAGGCGCCCTCGCCCGTCTCGACCGTGACCGAACCCAGCTTGGGACGGGTGTCGGTAGTCATGATGCCGGCGGCGGCCGCGCGCCAGTCCGCGCCCAGGTTCGCGCTCGCCAGCTCGACGCCGCGGGCAATCTTGTCCATCGGCAGGTGCGTGCCAATAACACCGGTGGACATCACCAGCACTTGCTCGGCTGCAATATCAAGCGTGTCGGCGACCAAGTTGGCTGTCGCGCGCGCGTTCTGCAGTCCAAGCGCGCCGGTGCAGGCGTTCGCGCTGATTGTATTGGTGGCCACCGCCCGAATCGAATTCGGGTTCTCATCCAATCGCTGCATATCGAGCAAGACGGGCGCCGCCTTGACTTTATTGCGCGTGAATACGCCAGCGGCGATGCAATCGACCTCGCTCGCCACCAGCGAGAAGTCCAGCGCGCCATCCTTCTTCAAACCCGCATGGACACCAGCGACTTGAAAGCCGCGTACCGATTTCACCGTCGCGCTAACCTTGGACATCAATGCCCTCCAGAATCATCGTCAGCTTCTCGACCAATTCGTCGACGTGCTGTTTTTCAACGATGAGCGGCGGGATAAAGCGGAGGGCGTCGGGACCGGAGTTCACCAGCAGCAGCCCATGCTCGTAGCCCTGATTTACAATGTCCGCCGGCGGGACGTTCAATTCAATCGCCGCCATCAATCCACGCCCGCGAACATCGGTGATATGCGGACTGTTGATCTCAGAGAGCCGTTCTAACAGATATTCACCCACCTCTTGGACATGTTCCAGGAAACCGGGGCTGAGCATTCGCTTCACAACCATTTCGCCAGCGCGCATAACCACCGCGCCGCCGGAGAATGTCGAGCCATGATCGCCCGGCTGCATCGCGCTGCCCACTTCTTCCGTGACCAATATAGCGCCGATCGGCAAGCCGCCGGCCAAGGGCTTGGCCAAGGTCATAATATCGGGCGTCACGCCGCTGCTGCTATGCGCCCAGAGATCGCCCGTGCGCCCCATGCCACATTGAATTTCATCGAAAATCAGCACGGCGTCATTCTCATCGCAGAGTTGGCGCAGCGCCCGCAAGAAATCGGCGCTGGCCAGGTTGATGCCGCCTTCGCCCTGAATCGGTTCGACGATCACGGCTACCGTATCCTGATCGATGAGCGCTTTGGCGCTGTCGATGCTGTTGAATTCGCCGACAATTGCGCCCGGCACCATCGGTTTGAACGGCGTCTGATACTTCTCCGTCGGCGTTACTGAGAGCGCGCCCAGTGTGCGGCCGTGGAATGCCTGGGAAAAGCTGATGACATTTGTCTTGTTTTTCCGCTCATTGATGTAGGCCAGTTTACGGGCGAACTTCAAAGCGCCTTCGTTGGCTTCGGCGCCGCTGTTGCAAAAGTAGGCTTTGTCGGCAAATGAATTGGCACAGAGCAATTCAGCAAGATCTGACAATGCCCGCGTGTGATACAAGCCGCTGACATGAATCAAACCCGTGCTCATCTGCTTGGCGACCACGTCCATCAACTCTCTATCGCCGTATCCCAGCGAGTTGACCGCGATGCCCGCCACCCAATCGGTATAGGCTTTGCCCTCCGTGTCATAGACCGTGACGCCGTCGCCGCGCTCCAAGACGAATTCCGGCCGACCCGCCACCGGTACGCTATACTGCTTGTCTTTCTGTATGGCATCCGCTGTTATTGACATAAGCCCTCGCTAACGCTTGATTCCGCCTCAGTTCCAGTGAATGTTGTGCCGCCGCGCTTTGTCCAACCCGGCAAATCTGTGATTACCGCTCTTGGCACACCCGATGATAGCACATCCAGAGCGCTTTCAACTTTGGGTATCATACCGCCTTGGATTACCCCACGCTCAATCAATTCAAGCGCCTGCGTCCGCGTAAGGCTGCTGGCTAGTTCATCGTCTACGTAAACGCCGGCGACATTGGAAATAAAGACCACTGTGTTCGCCCCGATGGCGGCTGCGATAGCGCTGGCGACCGGGTCGGCATTGAGGTTGTAGTTGCTGCGCGCCCCCACGCTGACCGGCGCGATCACTGGCGTTACATCACGGTCCAGCAAGTCCACGATAACGTCGCCCCGCACCGAGACCACTTCGCCTGTGAATTGCATGTCCAGTGTTTGATGCCGCATTTTGCGCGCCCGTATCAATCCACGATCAACGCCTGAGAGCCCCTGGGCGTCCACGCCCACCGCTAGCAAGTATCGCACAAGTCGCTTGTTAACGCTCCCGCACAAGACCATCTCTACCAAGGCAAGCGAGTCGGCATCAGTCACGCGCAAGCCGTCGACATATCGCGGTTCGATATTCAGCTTGCGCTGCAACTGCGATATTTCGACGCCGCCGCCATGCACAATGACAATCTGCTCGTCAGCCTGCCCCACCGCGCGCGCAAACTGCTCTATAAGATCGTGGTCGTCCAGGCAGTGCCCCGACACCTTTACAACACTGATGGCTTTCGTCATCAGATCAACCCCAAGGTCTCGTCCAGTCCAAACATCAAGTTCATATTTTGAACCGCTTGGCTGGCGGCGCCTTTGCGCAGGTTGTCCGTCACGCTTGTGATATGCGCGTGGCGCGGCAGTACAGGCGTAATGCTGATCACGCATCTGTTCGTCTTGACCGCGTGCCGCAGGGTCGCCTGTTCGCCCAAGGGCAGCACATCGACCAGGGCTTCGCCGCCATACATCTCGGCGTAAAGGTCGTGCAATTCATCGCTCTTCATGCTTTCATTCAGCGCAACATAGATGCTCGCCATCAATCCGCGATCGACCGGCAGCAAATGGGGGCAGAAAATAATTGGTCCGACGCCATCGCTAAGCTTGCGCGCCTCCTGCTCCATTTCGCCGACATGTCGATGCGAGCGTCCCGTCTTATAGGGAATCAGATTGCTGTAGACCTCGGCAAAATGCGTGGTTAGCGATGGCTTGCGTCCCGCGCCGGTGACACCCGATTTGGCGTCCACGATGATGGGACTGCCTTCGCAGAGCGCCCCGCATTGGAGCGCGGGATAGAGACCGAGCAGAGTGGTGGTCGGATAGCAGCCGGGCGTCGCCACCACATCGGCGCCGACGATATTCTGGCGGTTGATTTCCGGCAAGCCATAGGGCGTGGGCAGCAGCTCGGGGTGCGGGTGGGGCGTATTATAGGACCGCGCGTATGCTTCCGGCGTATCCAGCCGAAGGTCAGCCGAAAGATCCACAACTTTGACGCCCGCGTCGATGCCCTTCTTCGCCATTTCCGCCGAGGTTTTATGCGGCAGTGCGAGAAAAATCACATCAACCCCTTCAAGCGAAACGGCATCAGCAGGACTATATTGCAGGGTTGTGTCAATCACATCATCACCGGCATACGTATTTGAGGTGGCAAATGCCAGATCAATTTGCGGATGGCGCGCCAGGATCGCTATCAGATCAAGACCGGCATATCCTGAGCCGCCATAAACGCCCGCTCGAATTCCGCTATCCATTGCTTTCTCCCTAACTAAAGAAAAAACCCTGACCTTTGCTCGAGACCAGGGTGTGTTTTGCTAATGAATGGACGTCTTGTCACAAACGCCAGCCGCGCGCGCTGACCTCGCTAATTGCGAAACGGCAGCGCCTTTCGATTCCATTTTCCGGCGTTTGGTCAATCATGGTAGCTGATCGCTTTCCCACACACGCTGGATTCTAGTTGTCGCTGCGGCAATAGTCAACGCAGGGAAATATCTCTATGCAGAATTTCAATTCCGTTGTGCAATCTATACGAAGGAAATGAAGCTGAATAGCGAAAATTGGGTTATCATCGATAGAGTCTGGGTCGCTTGCCGCGTTGGCTGGCGCCACGGCATTGAGAGGATCACTGCGCAATTCTCCGTCGAGCTCGTGAAAAACTTGACAAGCAATCAAATACACGTTAAATTATGCTTTGTAATATGGAAATGCGGTCAAGATGTCGCTTTAATCCTCTGATTATTGTGCGAACGACAGATGACCGTCAGCGAGACCATCGCCGTAAATTTCTGTATAAAATTGTGCAGGACGGCGCATGGAAATCTAGGTGAGAATGGCGCGGTCTCATTTGCCCAAAAATGGGAACTTGGTTAGATTGCGTATGGTAGCAAGTGTGTTTGTCGAAGAGAAGCGGTAGAAAGGCAAGTCCGTGGTAGCGGTATTGGATAACGTAAGCAATTTGACGCAGCGCGAAGAGTTGCGGAAGCAGCTAATCGATAAGTCAAACAGTCAAGGCTTTGTCACTTACAGCGACATTCTGGAATTGATGCCGGATGTTGAGAGCGATGTCGCTTTGCTTGATGACCTCATGGATAGCCTCCTTGAGTCTGGAATTGAGGTTATTCCCGGGGCAGCCAAGCCGGATGAAGATCGGGCTGACGCCGATGAGGCGAAAGGGGCAAAGCCGCTGTCCGATGCCTTGACCGCCGACGACGAGGACGACGAGCGCGACGCCCTGCACAAGGTCTTAAAGAAGGACTTGACAGCCGACGCCGGGTACCAAGCCGCTCTCGATACGGATGATGTCGTCGGGCTCTACCTAAAGGAAGCGGGTCGCGTCCCTCTGCTGACCGCGGAAGAAGAAGTGATGTTGGCAAAACGCATGGAGGCGGCCGAGTTCGCCCGCGAGCGGTTGGAAGACTGCGAAGAAACGCAAGTGTTTGAACTCAGTTGGAGCCAGGAGCAAGGCTTGCGCGCGACGATGCTGGACGGCGAAAAAGCGCAAGAACACCTGATCCGCGCCAATGCCCGGCTGGTCATCAGCGTGGCCAAGAAGTACATTGGCCGTGGCGTTCCCTTTCTTGATCTCATTCAAGAGGGCAATATCGGCCTTATTCGCGCCACCAACAAGTTTGAGTATCAGCGCGGGCATAAGTTCAGCACCTACGCCACCTGGTGGATCCGCCAGGCGGTTAGCCGCGCTGTCGCCGATCAGGGCCGGACGATCCGCGTCCCGGTGCACATGGGCGATCAGCTTAACCGCATGCGGCGCGTTCAGTTGCAATTGCTGCAAGAGTTGGGGCGCGAGCCCAAAATAGATGAATTGGCGCTCGGCATGGATACAACGCCGGACAAGGTCGAAAACCTGCTGGAGATCTCGCGGCGGCCAGTGAGCCTGGAAACGCCGATAGATGATGAAGGCGATTCAACCTTCGGAGACTTTGTAGAAGACAGCAACAGCCCGGCGCCATCGGAAGAAGTCGCCACCCATCTGCTGCATGTTCAGCTGCAGCAGGCGCTTGACAAGCTGCCCGATCGCGAAGCGCAGATCTTGCGTTTGCGTTACGGGCTGGCTGATGGGCGCGTTTATACATTAGAGGAAGTCGGGCAGACAATCGGCGTTACGCGTGAGCGCGTTCGCCAGTTGGAAGCGCAGGCGCTAAACCGGCTGCGGCAATCTTCAGCCCATGTGATCCTCAAGGATTACCTGTACGAGGTCTAAGGTCCGGTTCTTGGCAAGATAGCGCTGGCTTGAATGTTGATTATGCTGACCCCACTCACGATACGTGTCTGGGGTCGTTTTTATAATTGCACGGCGCCAAATTAGGCTGACGTCAATAATCGCTGCCGGAGATCACTCGCAATGCACAGCGCCGGATTCGACCCTTCTCAACTGATTTTCCGCGACGGCGTCGATACCGATATACCTTATTGTCTGGCGCTGGACAGCGACTTTCATAGCGACCATGTTTGGCAAATGACCGTGCAGGACGCTGGGGAAGAAGTCCGCGTCAGTTGCCGCAAGCAAAGGCTTCCGCGTCGGCTGGACTCCCGTCATGCGGCGGACCCGCAGCATCTGGAATTGGCGCTTCGGCGAAAACATTGTTTCGTCGTTGTTCAGGACAAGCGTAACAATCATATACTGGGTTTCGTCTCGATGCGCGTCGACGAGACCAGCCCGGTCGCTTACCTGCAAAATATCGTGATTGACCGCCCCTTCCGCCGGCGCAGCCTCGGTTCCCGCCTCGTGCATGTCGTGCAGGTGTGGGCGAGCGAATACCGGCTAAGGCAGATTCTATTCGAGATTCCCACCACCAATTATCCCTGCATTCTGTTCGCCAAAGCTCTGGGATTTAGCTTCTGCGGGTTTAATGACCATCATTTCGCCAATCGCGAGATAGCGCTCTTTTTCAGCCTGTCCATTTGACCCCATCGCGAAATCCGGTTTTTGCTAAACTTAGTACAAGATTTACAGCGACTGAGGATCTGAGTTGAACATACTCACGACCTTGCTTCTGACTGTCAATGAGACCTTGACCGCGGGCAACGCCATCATCGCCGTTTCCCTGCTGCTATTCAATCTGACGCGAAATCTCAACAACCGCGTAGCCAAGTCTTCCGCGGTCGTACTGGCTTGCGTGGCCGTCGCCTACGTCGCCGATGCCTTTATCTCGCTCGAGCCCGACAATCCGGCGCACGAGATCGCTTCAAGACTGCAGTGGATCGGCATCGCCTTTGTACCGGCCGCCATGTATCACCTTTCGGATGCGTTGCTAGCCACGACTGGGCTGCCCTCGCGCGGCCGACGGAAACGGGCGATCCGCTTGCTCTACTTGGCGGGCGCCGCATTTTTGCTCTCGGTCGCCTTTTCCGATTCCGTGATTCTTGTATTAGCCGCGCCGGAGATGGTGAACATTCAAGCCGGTCCCGCATTTTTCGTCTACCTCTTGTATTTCTTGCTCGCCAATGCTTTCGCATTTTTCAATGTGCAGCGAGCGCGAAAGCGCTGCCTAACTCCGGCGAGCGCCCGGCGCATGGCCTACTTGCAAGTGGCCTTCTTGACGCCGGCGCTTGGGATTTTCCCCTACTCGGTCTTGCTGAAGCCCGGCGATGAGTTCACGCTATTCGGTTTGTTGGTAATCAATACAGCCAATATCATTATCATCCTCATGCTTTTCTTCTTGTCGTACCCGCTTTACTTTTTTGGCTCCGACAGACCGGATCGCCTCGTGAAGAAGCAATTGCTTGATTTCCTGCTCCGCGGCCCAGCGACCGGTTTGATCGCCTTGGCGGTCGTCAACTTCACGGCGCAAGCCACCCGCGTGCTTAGCTTGCCCGGCGACGCTTTCACGCCGCCAGCGGTCGTGGCCGCGGTTTTGTTATGGCAATGGTTCGTTTCACTCGCATCGCCATACTTTGAAAAGTTCTTCATTTACCGCGACGAGGATGCGGAACAGATCACCAAGCTGCAGACGCTGAGCGATAGAGTGCTTACGCACACGGATCTATCACAACTGATCATGGCGACAACAGAATCAATCTGCGATTACTTGCGCATCGAAACCGCATTCGTGATTAGTCTCGCTGGCGCCCTGCCCGAGTTTGTCAGCCGCGTCGGCGCGTCTGATCTGGATGAAAGCAATTTCTTGCATGACAGCGAACTTGTAAGACAAGTATCGCGGTTGCCGGCGGAGAGTGGTCGCCATCTATATATGGAATGGGGCGAATTCGCGTTGGTGCCCTTGCGCAGCAGCCGCGCGGGCGGCAATGGAGAGCGCGCGCTGACCATCGGTCTGTTGGGATTGCTGAATAACCAGGCGAGGATCCGCGATGAATTGAGCGCGTCCGGCGGTAATTTGCGCGCCTTTGTCAGTCGCGTCGAGACGAGCCTCGACGATATGCATCTCCAGGCGGAAATGTACAACTTGCTTGAAGGTCTGCTGCCTCAGTTTCGGATGACCCGTTCACGCGCGGTACAGGTGGAATACAGGCAGTCCGACGCCCATCCGTCGCGGTTCAACGCATTGCCCGATCGCGACGAGTTATTTGAACAGGTGCGCGCGGCTCTACGGCACTACTGGGGCGGCTCGGGTATAGCGCAGAGCAATATGATCATGATGCGCTCGGTGCAAAGTCGCATGCAAAACGGGGAAGATACGCCGGTTAACGCCCTGCGCAAGCTGCTGCGCGAGGCGATTGACTCGCTAAAACCCGAAGGCGAACGCAATTTGATGAGCCCCGAATGGACGCTGTACAACATTTTGCAGCTCCGTTTCCTCGAAAATAGAAAAGTGCGTGAAGTCGCGAGGCGCCTGAGCATGAGCGAAGCCGACCTCTATCGCAAGCAGCGAGTTGCCATACTGGCGGTAACAGATCTGATTTTGAAGCAGGAGCTGGCGCTGAGCGAATGAGCGCGCGGCGGGATCGAACGGCGCGGCAAGAATCCACCAAATTCGGTCCGGGCTCGACAGCCGCATGATTGCCCAAAAAAACCGATATTGCTTTCCCTATTTCTGACTATACTGGGAGCAGAGTTGCCTTTGAAGGTTTGCGGAAGCTATTGTGGATCAACCGGTACACGAGCCACCGGCGCAGCGTACAGCCGAGGCGCAGTCGGGCGCGCGCGCGCCATCGGCGCATGATGTCATCAAGCCGCTGGACGAGGCGACGCCCGACTTCGATTTCTGGGAAGACCTCAAAGAGAGCATGCCGCCATGGATAAACGAAGTGGTCGGCTTCGCGCTCATTGTATTTGGCATATTGTCATTCATTTCACTTTATATCGCTTCTGACGCATTGGTAGCGGTGACCTGGGCCGACATGTTGACTGCCCTCTTCGGTGATGGCGCTTTCGTCGTTGCTGGCGCGCTGTCCGCCTTTGGCCTCGCGCTTTGGCTGCCCAAGGCGGGCATTCGCATCCGCTTCAGTTCCGCGCGAATGCTTGCGCTGGAGATTATCTTTCTCTCGTTGCTCGCCATTTTGCATTTGGCAAACAGCGACAGCGAACTGCGGGCTTTGGCGCGCGCCGGGCAAGGCGGCGGTTTAATCGGCTGGGGTCTCAGTTATCCGTTTTATTGGATTCTCGGGCGTCAAGCCGCCTTGGGGAGTTTCGCACTGCTCATTGGGATTTGCGCGGTGGTTGCCGTTGGTTTGCGGCGTCGACACGTTGCATCGGTTTTGACGCGCTTCGGCGGCACACTGCATCGCTTTAGCAAAGTCTCGTCAAAGGCGGCCGACGCGCTGCCGGAAGATGACGAATCGCGCACGATTTATCAGCGGCTTGCTGGTACGCCAGCATACCGGGCCCAGATTATGAGGATCCGGCCGAACGCGGTGAGCGCGCGCGCGGACCAGCAATCCACAGGCATAACTGATATGGGCCTTGCGCGGGTTCGATCCGGGCGGGCAAACGCGTTTAGCCAGAAGGACGCAAAGGGAACAGGCGCGCCATTCCAGTCACCGGAGACATCTTCCAACGGGCATAAGGATCTCGTAGCAAGTGACGAGCGTCCCTCTCCAGCGCCAGCCGACGAGGCGATTCAATCAGAGCTGCCTGATACTGCGCCGGCGGGCAAGGTCCATGAAGCGCTCGACACGTTGCCGGGCATCGATTGCTTGACCGCGCAGCCCTTGATCTTGCCCGATGGAGAAGAAGTCAACCACAACGCGAAGCTGATACAAAATACGCTTCTGGAGTTCGACCTTGAGACAACCGTCGTTGACGTTCAGGTCGGGCCGACGGTGACGCGCTACGCCTTGCAGCCACACAAGGAGGACGGAAGCGACCGCATACGTATGAGCAGAATCGCCTCGTACTCGCGCGATCTCTCGCTTGCCCTGGCCGCCAAGCGCCTGCGCCTTGAGACGCCTGTGCCCGGCACCAACTACATGGGGATAGAAGTGCCAAACCAGGACAGGGGCATCGTGGCGCTGCGCAATGTGATAGAAAGCGAGGAATACCGAAGGCATCGGGCAAACGCGCGCGCGCCGCTGCTGATTCCGCTTGGCAGAAGCGTCACGGGCGAGCCGGTGTCGATAGACTTAGCGCAAATGCCGCACCTGCTCATCGCTGGCGCGACCGGCGCCGGCAAATCCGTCTGCATGGGCGCAATCGCCACTGCGCTGCTGATGCAGTGTTCGCCCGCTGAATTGCGTCTGGTGATGCTGGATCCAAAGATGGTGGAACTCTCTCGATTCGACGGTATTCCGCATTTGCTTGGACAGGTGGAGCGCGACCACACTCGCATCATCGGCGTGCTGCAGTGGTGCGCGAGCGAGATGGACCGCCGTTATCGGATGCTGGAAGCCAGCGGCTCGAGAGACATAAGGTCTTACAACGAGAGGCAACTTGCCAAGGGCGCAACCGCGCGTATTATGCCCTACATGGTCATTCTGATTGATGAGATCGGCGACTTAATGCTCAGCAATCCCGATGAAACTGAACGCGCCCTGGCCCGGCTTGCGCAGATGGCGCGCGCCGTCGGCATGCACATGGTGGTGGCGACGCAGCGCCCAAGTGTTGATGTGATTACTGGCTTAATCAAAGCGAATTTCCCTTCTCGGATCGCTTTCTCGGTCGCGTCTGGCGCTGACTCGCGGGTGATCATCGACCGAAGCGGCGCCGAGCAGCTGCTGGGCAGCGGCGATATGCTTTTCCTTTCGGCGGACGCGGCTGACCCGCAGCGCATCCAGGGCTGTTTCGTCTCCGAAGAAGACGTCCGCATCGTGGTCAATCACTGGCATGAGGAGAAAGCCCGCCTTCAAGACGCCGGATTGGCGCCCGCCGGCAACGCGGGACCTTGGGAAGAAGATCTAAAGCGCATTCAGTTTCTCGCCGAGACCGACCCGATGCTGGAAGACGTGCTCAAACTAGTCGTGAATGGCGGCGAAGCATCCGCGTCGCTGATCCAGCGTCGCCTCGGCTTGGGATATCCGCGCGCGGCGCGAATCATGGATCTTCTGGAAGACTTGGGCGTGGTCGGCGAAGAACTTGGCGCGGGCCGCAGCCGCAAAATCATCATCCCGGCAGACGTTGACCCGGTCAAATACGTCTTTGAACGTTATATGAAATCACCTTCGTAGACTTGGCGCATGCCTTGAAAACGACCGTTTCCGAGCCAGAACCCCGCCCACAATAGCCCAAGTCAATCGCCTGCATCGCAGCATCCTAGAAGCCGAAACGCTGGAGCGTTTCTTCTGGGCTGGCGGCCAAATCGACAGGTTCTATAAGTCTGATAAGGGACACGTCTACTTTGATCAGGTAGCTGACCGGAGGCGGATCCGATGCATAATTCGCGAAGAACGGGCAGGACGCTTCCCCTTCGACCTTCGCAACCAACCACCTCGATATCGAAGTCTATGGAGACTTCCACAAAGACAGCGCGCTAGCGGATGAAGTTGCCGATTACGCTGCATCGACGCCTACTGCGGTGGCGCAGCTCCGTGCGGATTTCAACCTGCGCCCACCGCCCTCTTCAAACTCAGGCTTCCGCAGCCCTCCGGATTCACAGCCGCCAGGAGCGCGCCGCGATACGAGATGGAAAGCAGATAGGCAAGCTCAGCAAATGCGTCGGGGGATAGTCCGATGTTGGGTTTGACCACGCCAAAGAAGATCGGGCGGTCATAGACCTGCAACATGCCGCGCAGGCCTTGAATGCCGAATTTGGGGCCTTCAAAGTGATCTAAGAAGCTTTCCGGGAACTTGATGTCCATCAACTTGATCGTCGCGATGCCAGGGGAGTAGAAGGCGCCTTCACCAAGTGCCACCGTCAAGATATTCGGGATTCTAGGACCGAAATTGCCATGTGGGTGAGCGGTTCTGACCCGACACCGGTATGTCTTTGCAGCCGCAATGGAACGTGACGAGGCGTGGACGGAATTTGATCGTGGCTTGCGCGACATAGGCAGTTAAAGAGCGCTTATTTGTCCGAGTTCAAGTTCTAAAGCAGGTTTGGAATGAAGTCATGCGTAAATGGGGCGACGACCATGCCCTATTCTTTGGAACAGGACATTGCCGCGGCCGCGCGGACTGGTTTTGAGGGCTTGGAGATCTGGTGGGATAAGCTCGCTGCGTTTCTCGAAAAGCATTCAACCGACGACCTGAAACAACTGCTAGAAAGCAGCGGTCTGATTCCAGTGAGCATCTGCCCGCTAAGGATTTGGCCATTTCGTGACAGTGAGCCGGCGCGCCAGGAATTTCGTGACGCGGTGCAACTTGCCCCGCAGATCGGCTGCAAGTTGCTGGCTGTATGCCCCGATTTCCAGCCGGACCGTCTAAGCCGTGAGGAAGCGCTCACTATCCACGCGAAGGAATTGGCTGTCATGGCGCGGCTCGCAGCCGAGAACGGCGTCCGCTTGACTGTTGAGCCAATCAGCGGCCATACGCTTGTGCCCGGACCAACCGAAGCGTTGCAGCTGATCGAGATGGCGGGCGCGCCTGAGAATGTTGGTATATTGATGGACTCGTTTCACTACTTCCGCTCTGGGGTCACTGATCAGGAGATAGCGGCCATTCCCTTGGATAAGCTGGATATC
Source organism: Chloroflexota bacterium (assembly GCA_028875185.1). Classification (GTDB taxonomy): domain Bacteria; phylum Chloroflexota; class Anaerolineae; order Aggregatilineales; family Phototrophicaceae; genus UBA6055. The sequence continues at coordinate 125,515 of JAPPFH010000131.1, forward strand.
ATTCATGTCAATGACTGTGAGGACGGCGCGTTAAATGAGTTGACGGATGCGCGCCGCCTCTACCCGACGCTCGGTGTAATTCCGGCTCAACAGCTGTCATTGCTGAAGGACAGAGGCTACGACGGTTATCTCTCGGTGGAGATTTTCCGCCCGGAATATTGGGAGCGGCCAATTGAAGAGATCACAGGCAGAGCGTATTCGACGCTGGGGGAACTGATTGCGAGTCTCTAGCGCAAGCGTCGTACCCACCGCGGAGTTTCTAAGTTGGGACGCGCAATTTCTATCATCGAAGAATGGAGGCGAAACAATGTATCTGAGCGCGACAACTTGGACGTTTAGCTGGGGTCCGCCTTACGATGAAGCTCTCAAGATCATCGCCAGGCTGGGCTTCAAAGGCGCGGAACTGACAATTTGGAGCGATGAATTTCTGCAGGATTACTACACGGCGGAGACGAATAAACACTTGCGAAGTCTGATGGCGGATTTGGGTAAGGACTACATGACACAATTGTGCGATGAGTTAGGAATTGAACTGTGATATCGGCGACGCTAACAAAACTTCATCGACCCCAGATAATGACTGGCGCGAGCTAATGAGTTTGCCCAAGCATTCACTTTTGCCGCGCAGTTGCTACTTGTTTTATCACGAGAATATGACGATGCGGGAAATTGCCAAGCAATTGCAGATCTCTCGCTTCAAAGTATCGCGCTATATCAAAGAAGCTGTTGAAAAGGGCATTGTCCAGGTCCACTTCCATGATTCGAACATTGAGCACGAGAAACTCGCCCTGCAACTTGAACGAACATTCCCGATCAATCTGGCGGTTGTCGTACCGACGCCTTACAGGTCTGATATCAGCGCCGTGAGGCTGGCAGTCGGTCAAGCCGGGGCAAGTTTATTGGCGGACATCGCGCCGGAAACTTCTCTGAGCATAACCTGGGGACGCACCATTGCTCATCTGGTTGACAACCTTCCGAGCGACCGGCTAAAGGCGCGGAGTGTGGTTGATCTGGCGGGGGGGTTCGGACAAGTAACCGACGAAATTTCAGCACGGGCTGTAACACTGCAGATCGCAAGAAAACTAAATGCCCAATGTTTCCAGTTGCCTGCGCCTACAATCGTTGAAAACATCGCGACGGCTCACGCTTTATCAAATGAACCGATCATTCGCAAGACTCTGGAGATCGCGTCAGAGTCTGACATCGCCATTATGGGCGTGGGGCCCACCGATGTGGACTCGCTTTTGTATCGCTCTGGATACGTTTCTGAGCGTGACTTTGCGTACTTGAAAAAATGCCGGGCGGTCGGTTCGATCTTCGGCAGGTTTTATGATTTGAATGGCAGGGAATGCGACACTGAATTCAGAGAGCGCGCCATTGCCCTTACATTTGACGACTTGCGAAAGATCCCCGAGCGCATTGCGCTAACCATGGGCGCGCACAGAATTCAGGCCATCCTGGGACTCATGTATGGCGAACTGATTACGACGCTTGTTACTGACAGTGACACCGCGACAGCCGTACTGGAAAAGCACTTTGCTTTGCAGGGAAAGCGCTCGGAAAACGGCAAAGGTGTCTCTGCAACAGTTGAGGGACGAGATCAGTCCGGCCTATTGCAGAGGGAAAAGGTGTAGGCAAGTATGACTCATTACACCATTCGTCTGATAAATACGGGCTTTCAGGAGTTGGATAAAGCGCAGTACGCCACTTTTAGAAAGGGCGCCGGGCAAATAATAGAGCATCCTGTTTTCGCCTTTCTGGTAGAGGGCGGCGGACGCAAGATTCTGGTGGACACAGGCATGAGCGATACGCAACGATCTGTGAGCTACCACCATGCGGGACGGCAGGAACCGGGTCAGGCAATACACGAACAGCTCAGCAAGGTAGGCATTGGCGCTGAAGAATAGCTTCCTCTTCTTCGCCGTTAACATGCTGATCCAGAATCCGATCGCGCTTCTCCTCGCGGCGGCTCTGTCTACGAAGGCAAGAGGCGGTTTGCTTTACCGCGTGCTGATTTTCTCACCGGCTATTCTTTCTCTGGCGATTGCCGCATTTGTCTGGAGGCTCTTGTTAAGCCCGCTGATGACGTTTTTCTATCGCACCTTCTTCGGGTCCGGATTCCAGAAAGCTGATCCGCACATGGGGGCGGCTGTCGCCGGGACGATGTTTGTCATTCTCCTGGCTGGCGTGTTGCTGTACCTGTTCATCCGCCGGCGGATCAAGTCCTACGAGTTGTAGGATTGGGCGTGTCATGGCAGGCGACGCTAATCGGGAAAATAGACGATTGCGGAAACCCATGTCCGGCGTCGACTTGCGCCATCGTACAAACAAGGTCTTGAAGCACTGGATGCTGATGGTGTTCGCCTTTGTGTCTACCGCGCCCGTCGCCCTGGTCGTTATCAATTCATTCAAGGGGCGCCGCGCCATATTCAAGAATCCATATCACCTGCCCAACGCTGAGACATTTGACCTGGTTGGCTACGAGACCGTTTTCGCAAAGTCCCAATTTCACATCTACTACTTCAACAGTTTATTCGTAACCCTAACTGCCCTTGCGCTCATTCTCTTATTTGGAACCATGGTGGCTTTTGCCCTGGCGGAATACACCTTCCCGGGAAACAACTTGCTTCGGCTGTTTTCACTGTTGGGCATAATCATACCGATACGCCTGGGCTCCGACAGTTTGCTCCGCTTGATCGTCTCTTTGGATCTCATCGGCACGCTATGGGCGCTAATTGTGGTGTATATTGCCGGGGGATTGCCGCTCGCCGTCTTCATTTTGACGCAGTTTATGGCTCAGGCGCCCAGTGAACTGAAGGATGCCGCTCGTGTGGATGGCGCCAGTGAATACCGGGTATTCTGGCTCATCGTGCCCATAATCCGCCCGGCGACCGGCACTGTGTCGGCGATTTCCATCATTCCGATGTGGAACGATCTTTGGTTTCCTCTCGTCCTGGCGCCGGGGGAAGCGACCCGAACTGTGACCCTGGGCGCGCAGCAGTTCATGGGGCAATTTTCCAACGACTGGAACGCGTTGTTGGCGGCGCTGTCGCTCTCGTCAGTCCCGGTGTTGGTCATCTATTTCATCTCCTCAAAGCAACTTCTTCAGGGATTGACCGCCGGCGCGATAAAGAACTAGAGCAAGGCTGCGATTGGAGAGTCATGTTTCAGAAGGCGATGAGAAACGGCAGCGCGTTATGAAAGACGAGACCAAGCTCGGCATAGCCGGCTGTGAGTTCTCCGGCACGCAAACGATGTATGCCCCCATTCTGCGCTTGCTCGCGAAGGGTCGAGTCACGGCGCTGATGGCCCCGGATCAGCAGGCGCTGGAGCTGCGCTTTGGCCCGGCTATGAAGTACAGCTCCCCAGAGCCTTTTTCCGTCCGTTTGTGGGAGCGCGGGCAGAAGCAGACGGATCTGACTATGTTCAACTACGGCAACCTTGACCAGGAATTGCGGGAACGCGGCCCATACAAGCGGCAGGTTGACCACTTCTGTGAATCTATATTGGAGCGCAAAGCGCCCCAGATAGACGGCTTGACCGGCCCGGTTCGTCCATTCAACAGGTCTATGTGGACAGCCTGCGGGACTACGAAGAAATCCGGCGTATTGGCGAGCAGATCCGTGAGCATGCCTTGATCGCCCTGGATCGAAACCTGCCTTCTGAGTCCGCGCTGGCGATCTATAACCCCACGTCTTTCCCACGATCGGAAGTCGTTGAGGTCTCCGGCGAGTGGCCCAAGGTAAGGACAGTCTTCGCCACGAGGGATGGAACTGCGCTTATGGCACAGCGAACAAAAGACGGGATGCTCATCAAGTGCCCCGTCGTTCCGCCTTACGGTGTTTTGGCGCTGCGTTTGAGCGCGGACGAGATGCCCGCTAAGGAGAGCAAATTGTTTGCCGGGGACATAATGGGAGCGCCAAAGGACGAGAGCGCTTCGGCAAACTGCGCAATGGTCATGGAGAATCCCTGTTTGAGGGTCGAGTTTGATCAGTCAGGCGACATCGTACGGCTCTTTGACAAGCGCGCCAATCGCGAAGTTCTGGCTGCCGGCGAAAAGGCGAATCAGTGGCAGGCTTTTGAAGATCGTCCTTTGGACTGGGAGGCTTGGGATATTGACATCTTTTACGATGAAAAGATGTGGCTGGCCGATCCGGCGGACAGCGTCGAAGTCGTGGAGAAGGGTCCCTTGCGCGCTTGCCTGGAAATCACACGGCGGGTGTTCAATAGCGACATCGCGCAGCGCGTTTATATGTACGCGGATAGCGCCCGGATTGATTTTGACACCAGGATAAACTGGCAAAAGCGCCGTCTGCTGCTTAAGGTCGCTTTCCCGATGGATATCCTTAGCCCGAGAGCGACTTATGAGATTCAATGGGGCAACGTTGAGCGCCCGACCCACAGCAACACATCGTGGGACTGGGCCCGATTTGAAAGCTGTGCCCATAAATAAGTCGATCTGAGCGAGGGTGATTATGGCGTCAGCCTGCTAAATGACTGCAAATATGGCTACGACATCGCCGGAAGCGTCTTGCGGCTGACCGCCTTGAAAGGCGCCATGTTCCCCGATCCCGAGGCTGATTTGGGTGAACACCGTTTCACCTACAGCTTGCTGCCCCACACCGGGGATTGGCGCTATGGTACAGTACCGGCTGCTTATAGCCTCAACAATCCACTCATCGTCCATCTCGTGCAGGGCACAGCTCAAGGCGCCTCTGAAGCGGACTGTAGATCTCTAGTTCATGTGGGCGCCCCACAGATAATCGTCGAGACGGTCAAGCAAGCCGAGGACGGAGAAGGCCTGATCGCGCGCCTCTACGAGCACGAACGAACGCGGAAAGTGTTTGACTTGCAAACAGATTTCCCGCTGGCGATGGCAAGTAGATGCAATCTGCTCGAAGAAGACGAAACGCGCCTAAGTATAACTGAGCGTAAAGCCACCCTGCGGGCACAGCCGTATCAGATCATGACCCTTCGGTTGAAGCCGGCGAATGATGAGCCTTTGGCAAGTCAAGAGCTCGCCGGGCTATGAAATCGCTCATTTTTGAGGGTCCGCATAAGGTCCGTTTCGGGGATTGGGAAGAACCTAACACCTAGAGTCTTGCCCGGTCATGTTTGATCGAAGTGGCGGCCTCTGGCATTTGCGGCGCCGATCTACATGTATACAAGGGTTTGCCAGCAGCGTGGCCGACTCCGGGTATTAGGGGGCATGAGTTCGCCGGGACTGTGAGCGCCTGGGCTGACGATGTACGAGGATTCGAGCAAGGCGATCGTGTCGTCGGGCAGCCGCTGGTGACCCGCGGACAATGCCGCTTCTGTCGTTCGGGGCAAACCAATCTCTGCGCAAACGTATATCTTATCGGCGGCGAGCAGCCCGGTGGATTCGCTGAGCGAGTCGCTGTGCCCGTGAGTTCTCTCTTTCGCGTACCGGATAATCTAAGTCTCAAGCAGGCGGCTTTAGTTGAAACGCTGGCAACCTCGGTGCATGCCTTTGAGCGGAATCTGACCGGCATCCTACGCAGCGTGGCTGTATTAGGAGCCGGCGCGCAAGGACTTTTCGCAGTCCAACTCGCCCGGCTGGCCGGCGCGAAACTGATTGCCGTGTCCGAGACGCTGAGTAATCGGCTCGCGATAGCCCTGAAGCTGGGCGCGACCCGCGCCATCCACGCCGGGCAAGAAAATGTCGTTGAAACCGTTCTCGATCTGACGGACGGCGAGGGCGTCGACCTGGTGATTGAAGCGGCTGGAAAAGCAGCCACGCGCCAGCAAGCTACGCAGTTGCTTCGCCCTGGCGGAACAGCGGTCTTTCTGGCGCTGGGCGCCGAACTGACACCGATCGATTTCATGTCTGTTGTTCCAAGGGAACTTCATTTGAGGGGAACGCATTGCTATACAGACGCGGATTTTTGCTTGGCAATTGAATTGCTGTCCGACCGGGAAATTATTGTCGATCCACTTATCACCGAGATGCCTCTGCAAAATGGGCTTGCCGCCTTTGAAGCATTAGCCAGCTCAATATCAAGGGCGGCCCCTTGTTCGATCCCCAAGCTGATCAAGGATTCATTGAGGGACTGACGGCAGCCGGCACAGGGCGCCTGGCAATTGCCGAGCTAGAAATGCACATTAATGAACCAGCCTTTGCAGAAGCGGTCTCCGCAGAACTGCGTTCCCTGATGGAAAGATAGCTCCTTCGATAATTGCTGCCAAGGCATGAGCGTAGACATCGACCACCAACGTGTCAATGGCGCGCCTGCTTCGCGAAAGCTACATGGCTTGATGCTGCGATAGCTTGGGTATAATCTTGTTAAGAGCGCATTCATCGGGTTCGCGCGCGCGAGAGTGGCAGGGAAAGGGCGCCTCTGCAATGATGATCGAGATTCCGGATGAACTCGCGCAATGGTTGCTAGAATGCGCAAATCAGCGCGGGTCCTTCATAAAGAATCTGCTTGCTGAAAAGCGGCATGCCGCTTGCATTGAAGCATCTGATGAAGGCAAGAGGTACCGAAAGTTGAGCCTGCTACTGCGATTGAAAGGCTGTGCGACGAACTGGCGAAGGAGTACTTACCCGGATCGCTGGGCAGGTTCGCCCAGTTGGCCCTCAAATCAGGGTTGGCTTCCGAGGATTTCCTTAGACTTGTTTCAATCTCCATCTTCAGTGACGGAGTGGGGAATCTGTTATACTGGCGATTGCGTCCTACACTGTATTCAGTCGGGTCAGGGCGATTGGTGTAGCTGGAGAGAATTGCTATGGAATTAACCAAAGCGTCCGCCAAACGCAAGCGCGACTGTGAGAAGTTGTTCATCGTTGATACCGATGTGCATCACGGATTCAAGAGCTGGTCTGACCTGTTTCCCTATCTGCCGCAAGTCTATGCCGAACGATTGCGCGACCATGGCGGGAGCGGTCCTTCCAGCCAATATTGGCACAATGGCGGCATGCGCGGCAGGCGCGCCGACTTTCTGGATATGAGCGACACCTTGGAAAGCACCCGCCGCCAGCTGCTTGATGACTGCGAGATCGATATTGCCATCTTGACCGGATCTTCCGCCTTCGGCGCCTGTGGCATTCCGGATGCCGATTTCGGCTCGGCGATCTGCCGCGCCTTCAACGATTACACGCTCGAGCATTGGGTCGTCAGCGATGAGCGCTTCCGCGTGGCTATGTCCGTCAATACACAAGATCCGCTTGGCATGTCGAAGGAAATTGACCGCATCGGCAGTCACCCGGCGGTAGTCGCCATCATCATGCCCGGCGGCGCTACAAAACCCTACGGCAACCGCGTATACGACCCGATCTACGAGGCTTGCGAGCGCAACAGCCTGGCGGTGATGATCCACTTCAATGGCGAGGGAGTCGGCATAAACGGCCCGCCGACCGCCGCGGGTTGGCCCAGCCACTATGTCGAAGGGCGCATGATGCGCGCCCCGGTCTACATGGCGCATATAGCCAGCTTCATCTTTGAAGGCGCGTTTGAGAAGTTTCCCGGCTTGCGCGTCATAAATGTTGAGGCGGGTTTTGCCTGGATGCCCTGGTATCTTTGGCGCATGGATTCGGATTGGAAGGCGCTGCGCTACCAGGTGCCCTGGCTCAAGAAGCCGCCCAGCGAATATGTCAAGGAGCACGTGCGCCTGAATACGCAGCCGATCGACGAGCCGGAAAATGAGCGAGACCTTGAGCAGATTATTGAGTGGATGCACGGTGACACGATTTTGCTCTTCGGCAGCGATTTCCCCCATTTCGACTTTGATGATCCACGAAAGACTCTGACACGCTTGCCGGACAAGCTGCGCCAACGCATATTCGGCGAAAGCGCTAGGGAGACTTTCCCAAAACTGCGGCCGCTGCATTAAGCCTATGGGACGTCACGTCATCTGCCGCGCTGAGGCTTTACAGCCCGGTTTCGTCCTTATCGTCGAAGCGGAAAAACGCAGCATCGGCATATTCAATATCCACGGCGAGTTCTACGCGCTGCGCAACACCTGCCCGCACAAAGGCGCGCCCCTGTGTCGCGGCATCATTACGGGCTTGGTGGTCAGCGACGAACCGCTGCAAATGCAGATGACACGGAATGGTGAAATCGTGCGCTGTCCCTGGCATGGCTGGGAATTCGACATCATCACCGGTCATTCGATCTACAATCCGCATCGAACGCGGGTAAAGACCTACGATGTTGCTGTGGAACAGATGGCGGAGGATGACCCATCTGTAGAGACATACCCAGTTCAGGTCGAAGAAGAATTCGTTGTTCTCTATATTTGACTCGGATTTTCGGTAATCTTGCGCAAGTTCAGCTCACTATGCTTGTAACGTAGCTGTTAGGTCCTACACCTCACCGTTTGCAAGATTGCGAAATAATCTACTGCTTTGGCTCAGATCAAACTAACTTTGTCGAGAATCTTCAGTAGCTTTTCCGCTGGCTTGGCTACAAGGTCGTTGTAGCCTCGTCTTTTCCTAGCGCCGCCTGAAACAACCTGTGCCAATTTCTCCTTCATATCTAATACTCGATTGTAGAATCGCCAGACATATTCGTCCGCATGTCGTTGACGCTGCTTACTACTTGTATAGTATCGTGTTATCATGGTGTTATCTCTAAGTGCGACAAGGAGGCATTA
>JAPPFH010000124.1 GCA_028875185.1 Chloroflexota bacterium
ATTTCCGCCGCGTCTTTTCCCGATATGAGAAACTCGATACATCGTATCTCGGATTCCTGCACCTTGTCGGTACGCTGATATGGATACGATAAAATGTCAACAGAACCTAGTCTTCGCGCGGATTTCCAGTACAGCCGAGCCAAATCCCACGACAAAGTCGCCCTTCACATCCGCGCCCCTCGGGATGCCTTAGCCGGGTGAATTGGACGCGGCGCTGTCATCCGCTCGATTGGCTTCCGGTGGCGGCGGCAAGGTTGGCTGCGCATTGGGCAGCGCGGTGTTCTCGGGCGGCGCGGGCGGCACATCGACGCCCAGATTCGCCGGGTTTAAGTCGGCGGACCCAATTGCATCGTCGTTTGGCGCGTTTTCGACGCAGCGAAAACCGATCCAGCGCAGGAATTCATCAGGCCGCGCCGATTGACGATGAACGGTGCGGCTGAAGAATGGCAAGCCATCCCAGGATCCGCCGCGCAGCACCTTCTGCTGCCCGATGATAGGACCGGTGGGGTTCAGGGTATCGCCCTGTATCGCTCGTTCTTCGTAGTGGCGTTCGCTGTAATAATCGCTGACCCACTCCGCGACGTTGCCCGCCATGTCGTAAACGCCGTAGATGCTCGCCCCCAGGGGAAGGCTGCCCACTTGCAGCGAGCCGGGCGGCGCGTCTCGGGGCAGGCGCGTCTTGGCCAGAGCGTTATCCCAAGTATTGCCCCAGGGATAAATGCGCCCGTCATCGGCGCGGGCGGCGCGCTCCCATTCAGCCTCGGTGGGCAAGCGGCGCCCGACCGCCTCGCAATATTCGCGCGCGCCGTACCAGGTTACGCCGTAGACCGGATGCTGTGACAAACCGGGGCCAATCGAATAGGTTACGCCATCAAAGATGATGGGGGCATTGCTGCTCTCGTTTTGCGTTTGTATGCAGGGGAAGCCGGCGCAGCGATTCACGTGCGCGTCGGGACCGCGTATATTCAGAAAAGCCACATATTGCTCAAAGGTAACTTCAGTGGTTTCCATGAGAAAGGCGTCAACGGCGACCTGATGCGCCGGGAAGGAATCTTGGGCGTAGCTGGCTTCACAGGCGCCGGTATCGCGGTTGACGCATTGGCGCACGGCTTCGGTGACTTCGCCCGGCGTTGTGCCCATGACGAAGGCGCCGCCCGGAATTGTAACCGTCAGGCTGCGAACGACTTTCAGCAATTCTGGTATATCGCTGGTTGGCGCCAGCGTCGGCGGCGCAACTGCTGTCGGCGCCTCGGTGAAAATCGGCGTCGCCTGCACCTGCACCGAGACAACATCGCCGCCGGCGGCTTGAGCAGGCGTCGACTGGGACCCGGGCGGTTCGGCGCCGGCCGCCGAATCGGCATCCATCGTCGCTGTGACAACGATGAACCGAGACAGCGGCGTCGGTGTGGGCACGCTTGCGTCTTCGGTGGCAGTCATGACAACATGGACGACGGTGGTCACCACCTCGGGCTCAGTTGTCGGCAGGATAAAGGCAGGCAGCGTCCCTTCGAACATAATCGCAAGCATGACGCTGAGGCCGCACAATAGACCCGGAATGAAGCCGATCAGCGCCCATTGCCAAGCGGCGCTGCGTTGACGCCGGCCGCCGATTGGTCTATAGGACATTCAGACTCTCCTTCGCGCTAAAGCCCGCAAAATATTCCCGTGTGATTTAATGCGGATTCATAGCGTAAATCACAATGCTTTGTTCTGCAATTGTAGTTGACGGCGTCTCGCTGCGCACTAGCGCCTAATCTTTACCGGCGCGCTGGATTTATCGAGCTCGGCTCGCTTGACAAGGGATAGGCTACGGATTAGGCTTGATTGCATCGAGTTGGACAACATCAAGGGTTCGCAAGGGTTTCGCCTTGACCGGAGTCAGCATCAGACCGCTAGAAGCGCCGACGCGCGAAATCGATGGATTGCGGCCGGTAAACTTGCGCAGCGATCTGCGTCCGCTGGCGGATCTCATTGAGTTGGTCTTCGCCGATTCCATGGATAGCAGCGGAAGATCCGCTATCCGCGAGATGCGCTATCTGAGCCACCTGGGATACGGTCTCAAGCTCATATCGCGTCTGAACGATCTGGCTCTGGGCATTAGTCTGGGCTATGTCTACGCGGTGGAGGGAGCGCTGGTTGGCAATGTCTCGGTGTATCCGGCGGGTTACCCCAAGGAATTGGGCGAAACTTGGATCCTGGCGAATGTCGCGGTCCATCCCGATTATCAGCGGCGCGGCATCGCTCACCGGCTGGTTGACGCCTGTCTCGACATGATCCGCCGGCGGGCGGGTGCGCGCGCGATTCTGCAGGTGAGCACAGACAATATCGCGGCGCGGCGGCTTTACGAGCGGCTGGGCTTTCGGTATGAACGCGCCTGGCGGCTTTGGCGGCGCAGCGGTTTCATCCGCTCCCCCGCGCTGGCGGCGCCTGCCCATTCCGTCACGCATTTGCGCGGCGAGGAATGGAAGGCGGAGTACAAGCTGGCGCAAGCGGCGCGTCCCAACGCTCAAGGGGGCATCGGCTGGCTGAAGCCGGTTCATCAATCTCGATTCTACAACCCAGCCTGGAAGCGGCTGCTGCGGCTGTTATCGCTCAGCGGCGCCGAAAAACTGGTGATACGCGCTGAATCCGGGAGGGAAATCCTGGCTTCGTGCTGGCTGGAGAACGCGGCGAGCTTCAGCAACGTTCGCGGTTGGCTATTCAGCGCGCCAGAACGTGATCACGGTCCGCTTGCCGAGGCATTGCTCAACAATGTCGTAAGCCGTTACGATCGGTCGACGATCCACATCGAGCATCCCTTGGACGATACCACGGTGAATAACCTGTTGAAGCATCATCAGTTCAAGGTCAGCCGCGAACTTTGGCATATGCGGCTAGATCTTTAGTCGAAGCGTCAGGCGCGGAGCAAGCCGCGTTTAGGTTTGACCGGATCCGGGCGCGCGAAAGCGTTTAGGCCGGCGAGCGCTTGACTGATCGGAGATTGCGGGGCGGGCTGCGGGAGTCTCCGGCGCGGCCCGCAGGATTTTACGCGGCAAGCGCGGCGGCCGGTTGCGATCGGGGCTGCTAGCCGGTAGGATAGCGCCCGTCTCCGGCGCATGAGCCAGACTATTATCCGAGACCGCGCTCGATACCATGCCCCTGGCGGCTATTGAGTTGGGGTGCTTGCCCCCGCCATTTGCCGCTTCCAGATACTCGTCCAGAATCTGGCGCTGCTGCATGGCGTCGAACTTGGCGCGGCGCGCGGCTTTATTGTGCTGGCGGCGGGAGATTTCTTGCTGGATTTCCTGGGGGCGCGCAACGCGGTGAAACATCTTGGGTTCATCGGCGCCAACCAGCGACATACGCACATTGCCGTAGCGCATCAACGCCGCCAGGATGCCGCGCGACACCGATTCGACATTGTCAATACGCTCAACCAGTATCTGGTCGCGCAAGCTCTGCAGGAAAAAGGGGCGCTTATGCACCAGTGTTATCGTGTCGTCTGAGATGATGTACAGGTCATTGCGCCAGTCCCAATCCATCCAGTAATAGGCGAGGCAGCCGACGAGCAGAACGACGAAAGCGATGGGCATGGCGATGAGGCGCAAGTCCGGATTGAGCAGCGCCGCGCTGAGCGCGAGCGACGCCAGCGAGACTAGGATGATCACGAGCGGGATGAAAATATGCTGCGCCCAGACGCTGACGTGTTTGCGATACACGATATCGCCGTTGCTCATCTCGATCCGCGAGCTGAGATAGCCATTGCTGCCTCGAATTGGTTTTGGCGGCTCGTCGCTTTCAATTGAGCGGGCGGCGATATCGTCGTCGTCAGCCTCGCCAGCCAGCCAGCGCTGCAATTCCGCGCGCACGATTTTGTGATGCCGCTGCGCTTTGCGGCTCTCAAAGTAGCCGCGGTCTTCGATAATCAGCTTTTGAAACTGCGCTGGATTTGGCATGAAGTCCAGTTCCAAATTGCCCTGCGCCCCGGCGGTTTTGACGATCACCTGGCCATAACGAAAAAGACGGGCGAAGGGATCATAAGAGGGAAACTCGAAATTGATCTCGTGCACGCTCTCCAAGCCAATCTGCGTCACCTGTCGAACCATGGTCAGAATGGTTCGGTTGACGCGAATGATCCGCTGGTCGGTGACGATAACGGCGTCATTGCGCCATTCCAGAAAGAAGTAGAGCAGCGCCGCGCCAGGCGCAATCAGTGACATACCGAGCAGAGCAAGCGACAACACCTGCGCTTCGAGCAGGTAGGCGCCAACCCACATGGCAATCATCAACAGCAGGAGCAACCAGGCTCTTCGCGCGAAGGACCACCAGTGACGGCGCGTTTGGACGAGAATCTCTTCGTCTTCACGCTGCTCCGCAAATTGAGGGCTGATCGATTCCGCCGCGCTTCCATCGCCCAGGCCGAACGCGCCGCCGAGATCTGGTTGCTCATTCAGTAGACGGGTGAGCGCGGATCGCGTGAGCTTACAAACGGTGACGGGTTGCGCCGCGCGCAAGGTGGCGGATTGCACTGCCTCCGTGAATAGGGCTTCCTCATTGACGAATTGGCCAGCGCGAATCGTCGCCAAGGGCGTCTGGTCGCCATCAGCCTCGGTACGAAATAGCACAGCCTCGCCGGTCTCAACGATAATCAAGCCATCGGCCGCGCCGCCTTGAACGAAGATATCTTCTCCAGCGCGATAGGCGCGCCTGTCCAGCGCGCGCATGACGAGTTCCAGCTGTGGCGGACTGAGTTGGGCGAATATCGGTATGTTTTGCAAAGCGCGTCTTTCTTGCATGACGGGCAAACTCTTGCGGCGGTCATATTCGACGAGTATAGCATTGACCGCAGTTTCTCACTTTGTCGCGAAGACGCTGCGGAAATCGCGACAGCGGTCGCCGCAGCCGTACACGGAACAGGGCTGTGGTGAATGTGTTGATATATCCCTCGTTTCCCTCACCCTAAATCTTGTTCCCCTTCGGTCCTCCGCCTCACGGGGATTTTCTAGGACAGTTTTCAGCGGGCAGAATTTCGTCGCGAATTACTTGTTTTCTTGGGCTATTTCGGGCGACCCATTGGGTCGCCCCTACATCTTTTGTGCTCCGTCGGGCGACTCACCGAGTCGCCCCTACAATTTTCGCACCTGAAGTTACTTGGGATTGGCACATCGAAGCATCCATAGCCAATCAAATTAAACCTGTCCTGTCGTCAGTCCTTGCGGGGCGCCAGTAGACATTGCACTACGGCAAGGGGCCGGGTCACGTAGACATAGACCTTCGGGGTTGGGGCTTTGTCGCGGTATCAACACATTCACCACTCTACGGAACAGCGGACATTCGATATTCTGGAAAAGCGTGTTATAATCACGCAGAGTCCGAAGAGCGAGGGAAACGGTTAATTATGCCGAATCTGGGACCAACTGAACTATTCATTGTTCTTATCATAGTCGTCTTGCTGTTTGGCGTGGGCCGAGTCTCGCGCATTGGCGGCGAGCTCGGCACGGCGGTGGCGAATTTCCGCAAGGGCTTGCAGGAAGGCGCCAAGAGCCAGCCTGAAGAGGCGGATCAGCCGGAAACCGTGTAATAATCCTGGCTTGTTACCGCCAGCCGGACTGCCGTAAAGCCTGCTTGATCAAATGCTCGCCGCGCAGCGCTTGCCGGTGCGGGATGCCTTTGGGCAGGGTGAGATTGTACGTCAGCGCGTCACGGTTGTAGCGCTTAACTTGCTCCAGAAATCGCGCCTGGTACCGATGCCAGCTTGATTCAAGCTGGGCGACGGACGGCGATCCAGGATCTTGGCGAGCGCGCTGCATTTCGCGCAAGTATTGCTGAGTTCGCGCTTCAATCTGTCTGCGAAGCGAGGCTTTAAGCTGTTCCAGCCGCCTGCCTGCCTCGATCCATTCCGGCAACACATTGTGATCTTCCATAATCTTGAAGGCGGCGCGCAGGTCGCCCGGCGTGTTGCTGTCAAACTTTATTGGCAGGCGCTTGCCGGTGCCGGGAAGAGTCGAAACATCGCCATCGCCGATGCTGTCAGTGATGAGGCGATCGACGAGGCGCTCCCACTTTTTCATTGCTAATCTCCCGTTTGGCGCCTGAGCCGGCCTTATTCTGGAGCCGCCTCTGGCAAGCGCAGAGTCTGCAAGGCGCGCCCGACTTCGTCGCTCAGGGTCAAAGCCTCGCCGGCTTCCCAAACGCTTTCATCTTTGCCCCAGAAGCGGGCGTCGCCGGTGCTTGTCCCGCTGCGGGTGTAGATTACGACCTCGCCCTGTGGGAAGAGCATGGAGACGGGAAAGGTGAATCTGTTTCCGTCTTCATCGGACAGGGTCCAGTTGCTTATCTCGACGCGGTCGCCAATATTGCGCAAGCGGATGCCTTCGGCGGTGATGTCGCCCAAGCCTTCGGCGGCAACAATCTCGAATTGGGCATTGACCGGTGTGCTGGTGGCTTCCGCCGTGGGCGCAACGGCGCCAGCCTCTTGCGCTGGCGGGCCGCTTTGCGCGGTTTCGTCAATGCAGCCTTCCAGAGGCACGACCAGGATATCGCCAATTTGCAGGTTCAGCGATGTTTCGATCGTCAAGTCGTTGACATCAAGCAGCTCCTGAAAATCGGCGCCATAACGCAAGGCTACGCCATAGGGTGTATCCCCGCTTAGCACGGAATGATAGATGCAGTTTTGCGGCTGGATGGATGCGCCAGCGCCAGAAACGGTGGCTGTGCTGAGGACGATCTGGCGCGCGCCCAGATCATCGGCGTCAACGGTCGCCGCGGCTTCGGTCGCCGCTTCTTCGGCTAGGCTAAGGGGCAGGTCCACCTGCGGGCGTTGCGCGCCCGTGGGCAGGGCTGTTACCAACTTCGGCGGAAAAGGCGTGGCGGTTATGATGACCTCGACGGTTATGATCTCGGGAACATCCGACTGCTCCGACTCGTCGCCAAACAGCTGCAGCGCGACGTATGTTCCGCAGGCGGCGGCCAGGAAGGTCAGAGCGAGGAAACCAATTTGAGGAAGTATATTCTTGCGCCGTGATGATCTTGGCTGTTCGATCATTGGCTCGCCTTTTCTGTCGAGATGCAACAGAAGAATCCTAGCACAGGCGTACTAGGCTGGCAATCAAGCAATGCGAGCAGTTGCTTGTAAAGCGCGGATGTTGGGCTACAATCGCGCTGAAATCGTCCTCAATCAGGATTAATGCGGCTTGATGAAAGTCTTGTTGGCGAGCGCGGAAGCCTTTCCTTTTGCCAAGGTTGGCGGCTTGGCGGATGTTCTTGGCTCTTTGCCACAGGCTTTGCGGCGAAATGGCGTGGACGCGCGGGTCATCATCCCCGGTTACGGTTTCATCGACCACCTCGACTATGGAATCGAGCCGCTGCTCAGTTTTGACTTCCACCATCGCATGGGCGTTAACGAGGTCAAACTCTTTCATTGCCTATACGAAGGCATTCGCTTTTATCTGCTGCAGTCGCCGCCTTATTTTGGACTGGAGGGCGAAGTCTATAGCCACTGGGATTGGGATATGGAGCGCTTTATCTATCTCAATCAGGCGCTTATGGCGGCGCTTGCGCATTTGGAGGCGCGCGGCGGCTGGCGGCCGGATGTCCTGCATGTCAACGACTGGCATACGAGCCTGCTGCCCTTTCTGATCCGTGAACATGGCGGTGAAGGGTGGCGCGCGCTGGCGACGGTCATCAGCATTCACAATATCGCCTATCAAGGCAAAGACGCGGGTGGTTTTTTGTGGCAGGCGGGGATTCATGGCCGCCACCATCCGGATCTGTCAGAATTCGGCTTGACCGACAACCTGCTTGCCATCGGCATCGCCTATAGCGATATGGTTTCGACGGTCAGCCCGCGCTATGCCGTGGAGATACAGTATGCCTACGCTGGCTATGAACTGGCGCCATTGATTGAAAAGCGCGCCGCTGATTTGCGCGGCATCCTCAATGGATTGGATGTAGACAAATGGGATCCCGCGAGCGATCAGACCCTGGTGGCAAAGTTTGACACTGCAAACGCCGCCGAATTACGTCCGATTAACAAGCGGCATTTGCAGTCTTTTGCTCGATTGCCCTTGCGTTCGGATGTTCCCCTGGTTGGAATCGTCAGCAGGTTGGCCGCGCAAAAGGGATTCGACCTGGCGCTGCCGGCTTTACGAAATATTCTGGCGCGGCGCGATGCGCAAGTGGTTGTGCTGGGCGCCGGCGAAGCGCGTCTGGAGCAGGCGTTTTGGCAACTCGATCAAGATTTTGCGGACAAAGCCAGAGCCTTGCTGCAGTTCGATGCCGCCTTGGCGCAGCAAATCTACGCTGGCTGTGATATCTTTTTGATGCCGAGTCACTTTGAACCTTGCGGCATAGGCCAAATGATGGCGATGCGCTACGGCGCGCTGCCGCTGGCGCGCGAAACCGGCGGGCTGGCGGATACCGTTGTCAACTACGACAATGGGGATGCGGATGCTGGAACTGGATTCTTGTTCCACTGGCAAGAGCCAGGGGCGGTGGAAGGCACATTGGATTGGGCCTTTGATGTCTTTGCGCGCCGACCAGATGCCTGGCGGCGGATGCAGCGGCGCGGAATGCGAACGGACTTCAGTTGGTCCCAGAGCGCAGCAAAGTATATTGCCTTGTATGAGCGGGCTTGCGCCAAGGCTGGCGCCCGACGCATGAACACGGATTAAGACTGAAATCGCGCAGTAAGGACAGGAGCGGACGGTGAAGATAAAGGCGGTGATTCTGGCGGGCGGCAAAGGCACACGGCTAGGCGTATTGACGATCAAGCGCTCCAAACCGGCTGTGCCCTTCGGCGGCAAGTATCGAATCATTGATTTCGCGCTTAGCAATTGCGTTAACTCCAACGTTTTTGATGTGCTGGTTCTGACGCAATACCGGCCGCACAGCCTGAACGATCATATTGGGAAAGGGCGCCCATGGGATCTCGATCGGTCATTCACCGGCGGCGTTCGTATGCTCCAGCCTTATCAGGGCAGCTTTGACACCGGCTGGTACGCCGGCACTGCTGATGCGGTCGCGCAGAATCTCAATTTTGTGCGGCAAGGGCGGCCCGAGTATGTGCTCATTTTATCCGGCGATCACATCTACGAGATGGATTACGACATGCTGGTGCAATATCATCGCGATAAGGGCGCGGCCGCCACCGTCTGCACGATTCGCGTACCGCTGGACGAGGCAAGCCGCTTTGGCATCGTCGATACGGACAGCGATTATCGTGTCACCAGATTTATCGAGAAGCCGGCGACGCCACCCGGAAATCTGGCGAATATGGGCGTTTACGTTTTCGATTACGATGTGCTCGAACGGGTGCTGCGGCAGGACCAGGACGATAATGATTCCAGCAAGGATTTTGGCAAGGACATCCTGCCGAAAATGGTCGCCGACCGGATGAATATCTTTGCTTATCCTTATGGCGGCTACTGGATAGATGTCGGCACGGTGGACGCTTATTGGGAAGCGCATATGGATTTGCTTTCGAGCCCGCCGTCGCTGAATCTCAACGACCGCACCTGGGTGATTCATACACGCAGCGAAGAACGTCCGCCAGTGCGAATCGGCGCCGACGCCAACATCGTCGACAGCATGATTACCGACGGCTCAGTGATTGGCGCGGGCGCTCTCATCGAGCGGTCAATCCTTTCGCCCGGCGTCTTCGTCGGGCCGGGCGCCGTCATCCGCGAGTCCGTCATACTGAATGACGCTTATATCGAGACGGGCGCCCGCGTCGAACGCGCGCTGGTGGACAAGATCGCCGTCATCGGCCGCGATGCCCGCATTGGTTCCTGGCAGGATATGGGCGACCTTAAAATAACCAGCATCGGCAAGAATGCGCGCGTGCCGCCCGCAATCACGATCGGGGCGGGCACGGTAGTTGGCTCCGACTGCACGCATCAGAGTTTCCTCCGTTACAGCGATATGATCGTGCCCGAGGGCAGCGATGTCGAATTCGCCACCCGCAGCGGCCGCTAATCACGTGACGAGCGCCGGTTGAGCGTGGGGAGCGGCTTTGGAGCACAATTGAATTCAGAAATTGGAGTAGAAGGACAGACTAATGGCAAAGATAAAAGTAGGTGTGCAATTGCATCCGCAGCGCGTCAGCTACGCGACCTATGCTGAGGCGGTCAAGGCGACTGAAGCGCTGGGCGTCGATTCGATCTGGAATTGGGATCATTTCTTCCCGCTTTATGGCGACGGACCTGGCGAGCATTTTGAGGGCTGGACGCTGCTGACGGCGATCGCCATGCTGACGACCCGGGTAGAGATCGGCACCTTGGTCACTTGCAACAGCTATCGCAATCCGGCGCTTCTGACGCAAATGGCCAATACGGTTGATCACATCAGCGGCGGCCGTCTGATCTTGGGCATCGGCGCTGGCTGGTTCGAGAAAGATTATGTCGACTTTGGTTATGAATTCGGCACAGCCGCCAGCCGACTGCGCGACTTGGGCGAGGCGCTGCCCATCATCAAAAAGCGGATGAGCGCAGAGCTGCCGCCGCCGGCGCGCAATCCCATCTCGATCATGATCGGCGGCGGTGGCGAGAAGGTCACGCTGAAGCTGACCGCCATGCACGCGGACTCGTGGAACGGTTTCGGCCCGCCTGAGACCTGGGCGCGCAAGAATCGCATCCTCGACGACTGGTGCGCTGAGATAGGACGGGACCCGGCGGAGATTGAGCGGACCGTTTCGATCACGCGCGAGGAAGACATCGACGACAGCCTGGATGCCTACGCCGAAGCCGGCTGCGCGCATTTCATCCTGATGTCCGCGGCGCCGCCGGATTATGACCGGGTGCGGGCGCTGGTGGATTGGCGCGATAACGCGAATGGCTCGTAGCGGCGGCAACTATGCTTTGGCGCAAGCTATGGAAAAAGGGAGCCCACTTTCTTGCGCAAATCGCATTCAGCAGTTACAGTTCGCATGGCATCATCCACACAAAGGAGAAACCAGACCATGAAATTACGAAACGCCGTCTTGCTTATATGCGCCCTCTTTCTGGCGACGCCTGTGTTTGCCGACAAGCTGCCCGCGCCTAGAATCTTCGGCATCAAGCTCTCTGAGATGCAAATGGGCGGCGAAGACGAAACAAGTTGGTGCGTAGGCATTGCCTGGAAAAGGGTAGCGGGCGCGCGCTTTGATTCTAAGCCTAATCGAAGACTTGACGGCTACGCTATCCGGCTGTGGACTGAGGGCAATAGGGTGCCGGATTTTGTCGACTTCACTTATCCCGATGGCCAAAAGATGTACGGCCTCTTTGCGCCAACTACATCAGAATGGAGCAAGCTGCGTGATACGGGCTGGGCAGAAGCAAAGGTTGGTCGCCGCAAGAATCTCAGTGTAACAACATGTGGATACGCTGAGCATCAACAGGTACATCTAAAGGTGCGCGCGATCGACCAAAACCGCAAATACGGCAAGGTTTCTAAGAAATTCACTGTTTATCTGCCCGAATACGGCGCCTACGGCGAACCCCAGTACTTGCCCAATACTGACTACTTCGACAGGGGCCATGTTGTCTTTGGCAAGTGGCTCAAATGGTAGCTAAGGTGAATTTCGTGTTTGCGCTCGCGATCAATTGATCAGGAAGGGCAGCAAACTGCGTCGCCCTCTGCTTCAGATAAATGGAGAATGTGATCTGGGCTGAGGGCGCATGGTGGCGGAACCTTAGGTAGTTATCACGCAGTTGTCGCTGCCGTAGGGGTTGGGCGTATAACTCTCAGCTTTGGCGTCGTTGAGCCAGGTTTCGCCATTCACCAGGTAGCGGAATTCGTGACGACAATTCGGCTCGAACCGCCTCATCGCCATAAAGCGGCCGTCCTTGAGCCGCCGCATAGGGTGCGCGTTGGTATCCCAATCATCAAAACTGCCGACCAGATGTGCCGATTCGGCTTCCGGCATTGGCTCCGTATAGAAGCATATTTGAACGGTATCGTCTTTGCGCAGCGTCTTCGTAATCATCGCTGGACCTCGGCTGCCGCGCGCTTTAAGCGCTGTTCTATCCGCATGGGGCCCTCCCCGCATAATTGAGCGAGCTAGTCTGTGAGTGCATAGGCAAATTCTATCACAATTTGCGCTTAGATTGAAACAGGCTGCCCGGCGCCTCCGCAAAAATCGAGGTGGATTCAAACGAAATCGACGCTAAAATGCGCGACTTGTAATCCTGAATTCGCCGTCGTCCGCATAGGAGAGGAATCCATTGGTACACCCAGTCGCGCGCGTCAATGTGGCGCCAAAACTGCCGCCTCAATTGGGGCGCTTGCATGAATTGACTTACAACCTCCGGTGGTCCTGGGATCACGAAACGATTGCCTTGTTTCGCCGGCTTGATCCAGATCTGTGGGAGGAGACCGGGCACAACCCGGAATGGATGCTGGGACGGATGAGCCAGGGGCGCCTTAACCGGCTGGTTGACGATACCTCTTTCGTGGCGCATTACGCCCGCGTCTGTCGTTCATACGACGAGTATATGAGCGCCGAGCGCGCCTGGTTCGCGGACAAGTATGGCGCAAGCGACCGACAGCCCATTATCGCCTACTTCTCGATGGAGTTTGGCTTGACTGAGTGCCTCCAGAATTACTCCGGCGGCTTGGGCGCGCTCAGCGGCGATCATCTCAAAAGCGCCAGTGACTTGGGCATTCCGCTGGTGGGCGTTGGCCTGCTATACCAGGAAGGTTATTTCCAGCAGTATCTCAACGCCGACGGATTCCAGTTGGAATCGTATCCGCTGAATGATTACGTCAACCAGCCGGTCAAGCTCCAGACGGACTCCGCCGGCCGACCGCTTAAAATATCGCTGCCGCTGCCGGGGCGCGAGCTCTACGCGCGGATTTGGAAGGCGCAAGTGGGGCGAGTCTCGCTCTATCTGCTGGATAGCAACATCGACGACAATCTCTTGGAGGAAGATCGCAACTTGACGGATCGGCTTTATGGCGGCGACCGCCGGACGCGCATTCGGCAGGAGATGCTTTTGGGCATCGGGGGCGCGCGCTTGCTGCGAGCGCTGGGCATCGAGGCGGATGTTTTCCACATGAACGAAGGACATTCGGCCTTTCTGCTGCTGGAACGCATCCGGCACATCATGCGCGAACATGAGCTGCCTTTTGAGCAAGCGCGAGCCTTGACAGCGGCGAGCAGCGTCTTCACCGTGCATACGCCGGTTCCTGCTGGTTTGGAGCGCTTCGAATTCGAACTCATTGACGAGCATTTCACGGATATGATGGCCGAGCTTGAATTGTCGCGCGATCAGTTTTTCGATCTTGGGCGCGAGAATATGGGGCATTACGAGCTATTCTCGATGTCGGTTATGGCGCTGAAACTGTCGTCAGGCACGAACGGTGTGGCGCAGTTGCACGGCGAAGTTTCGCGCAAAATGTGGCGCTGGGTTTATCCTGATGTCCCGGTGCATGAGGTGCCGATCCGCGCCATTACCAACGGGGTGCACGTGCAGACCTGGGTCAGCCAAGAGATGGCGCAGCTTTTCGATCGCTACCTCGACCCGGGCTGGCGCTCGGAAGAATCTCGGACCGAGGTCTGGGGTGGGGTGGCGAGCATTCCCGATGCCGAGCTTTGGCGCACGCATGTCCGGCGGCGCGAGCGGCTGGTCGCCTTTGCGCGCGATCGCCTGCGGGAGCAATTGCAGCGCCGAGGTTTATCACAGACGGAAATAGAAGAGGCGGACGAAGTCTTGAATCCTGATGCGCTGACTATTGGCTTCGGGCGGCGTTTTGCGACCTATAAGCGCGCGACCCTGATCTTTCGCGATTTAGGGCGCTTGCGCAAACTGCTGACTGATGCCGATCGTCCGGTGCAATTCATCTTCGCGGGCAAGGCGCATCCGCATGACAATGAAGGCAAGGAATTGATTCGCACGATTGTCAATGTGGCGCGCGACCCGGATTTCCGCCATTCAATCGTATTCCTGGAAAATTACGATATGAATGTCGCCCGCTATATGGTGCAGGGCGTGGATGTCTGGCTGAACAATCCGCGCCGCCCGAAAGAAGCGAGCGGCACAAGCGGCATGAAGGTCATCTACAATGGCGGGTTGAATTGCAGCATACCCGACGGCTGGTGGGCGGAGGCTTTTCGCGGCGACATCGGCTGGTCGATCGGCCACGGCGAAGAATACCGCGAAGACGAATGGGCGCACCAGGATTATGTGGAAAGCCAGGCGCTATATAATTTGCTTGAGCAAGATATTGTGCCGCTCTTCTATCGTCAGGCGCGCGATGGCTTGCCCCGCGAATGGATCCGCCGGGTCAAGCGTAGCATGCAGGCGCTCGCGCCCCGCTTCAACACGCATCGCATGGTGCAGCAATACACGGAAGAATTTTATATGCCGCGCTTCAAAGTTAGCCAGGCGATGCGCCGCTCGAATTTCGCCGGCACTGCCGCGTTTGTCGAGTGGCGGCGCCATCTTGATTGCGCCTGGCGCGAAGTGGCGGTTCTTGATGTGGATATCCGCGATGGCGATGTCGAGATCGGCAGCTCGACGACCATCCACGCGCGCGTGTCGCTCGGGCAGTTATGCGCCCGCGATGTACGGGTGCAACTCTATTATGGCATGCTGGATTCGGCCGGCGCCATACGCGAGGGCAATGCAGTCGATATGCGGCTGGAGAGCGAAAACGGGGGCGGCGCCTACACCTACGCCGCCGATCATGTTTATCTGAAAACGGGGCATGTCGGCTTCTCGGTGCGCGTCTTGCCATATCACGAATATCTGCATAGTTCGATCGTGCCGGATAAGATCGTTTGGGCTTAAGGTTGGCGCTTGGCACGCACAGCGAATTGACCGGCTGCGCGGCGTCGACTAGAATACGCGCTGGCGGTGCATAAGATTGAAGGTCAATGCCATGCGGTATCACATCTGGACGCTGGGCTGTCAAATGAACGTGGCGGATTCGCAGCTGCTAGCCTCCGAGCTGGAGAAGCTCGGTCATAGCGCGGCCGCGGATGGCAATGATGCCGATATCATGATCGTCAATACCTGCGTTGTGCGCCAGAGCGCCGAGGACAAGGGTTTGGGCCGCTTGCAGCTCTTGAGCAAGATCAAAGACGCGCGGCCCGATAAGGTGATTGGCGTTATGGGATGCATGGTGGGCGTCCGCGACCCGCTTTGGATGCGGCGGCGCTTGCCTTACGTCGATGTGTTTATGTCGCCGTCCGATCCGGCGCCGATGGTCAATTTTCTTAAAGAGCGCCTGGCTGAAACTGATGTCCTGGCGCTGGAGGATGACGCGCGGGCGCGGCGAAACGCGCTGCAAGATGGCGACCTTATTCTGCCGCTGCGCGAGCGCGGTCAACTGGTGAGCGCGCACGTGCCAATTGTCTATGGCTGCTCACACGCTTGTACCTTTTGCATCATTCCGTTCCGCCGCGGTGTTGAGCGCAGCCGGCGCGTCGGCGAGATTGTGGCGCACGCGCGCAGCCTGGCGCGGCAAGGCGTGAAAGAGGTGACGCTGCTCGGGCAAATTGTCGACCGCTACGGGATGGACATAGCGGATGAGCCCGACCTGGCGGATCTGCTGCGCATCGTGCATGGAGTCGCCGAAGAAGTCGGGATTGAGCGCATCCGCTTCCTCACGAGCCATCCCAACTGGATGACGGAGAAGCTACTGCGGACGGTCGCCGAATTGCCGCGCGTCATGCCGCATATCGAAGTGCCGATTCAAGCGGGCGACGATGCGGTTCTGGCGCGGATGCGCCGCGGTTATACCGCCGATCAATACCGCAAACTGGTGGCTAAAATCCGCAAGATTATCCCGCAGGTCGCGATTCACACGGATATCATCGTCGGCTTCCCCGGCGAAACGCGCTCCCAATTCATGGAGACCTACAGCATTCTCGAAGAACTCAAGCTCGACAAGGCGCATCTGGCGCGTTACAGCCCGCGCCCGCAGACAGTCAGCCAGCGGCGCATGGACGATGATGTGCTGGACGGGGAAAAGCGCGAGCGCCACCGCATGCTGGAAGACTTGCAGTCGCGGGTGGTGGCTGGGATCAACGCCCAATACCTGGGACAAAGGGTGGAAGTCTTGGTCGAAGGCGCCTACAAGGGCAGATGGCGCGCGCGTACGCCGCAGAACAAGCTGGTTTTCTTCGAAGCCGAGGGCGATTGGAAGGGCAGGCTGGCGCAGGTCGAAGTGACCTGGACCGGGCCATGGAGCATGCAAGCGCGCCTGCCGCGGCAGCAGCCGGCGGCTGATCCTCTGCTTGTGCTCGCCGGTTAATGGTCTGCCAAGTCGCCCGAACGTTAAACCTGGAAGGCGGGCGCTCAGATTGGTCGCCCATACAAATCTCCTCTTTGATTAGGGCGCTCATCCAAAGCGCGGTGGATTTTCTACTCACGTGTTTTGCGCTGGCAATCGTCTGCCTCAGCTTGAGCGCATGCAACCTCCAAGACCGGGCGATCGATTCAAACCGGGGAGAGCCTACCGCGCCACCCACGGGACCGCCGACGATACAGATCGCCTCGCCAAACGACGGCGCGGAGTTCGTCATAGGCGACGAGATTCTGGTATCGGTGCTGGCCGCCGACAGCATCGGCGTCAATCGCGTACAGCTCTTCGTTGACGATCAGATCGTGCGCACGGTGTCGTCTGAGTCGCTGCAAGGGGACCTGGCGATGCAAGCCATCCTCAATTATGTGGCGCAGCGGGCAGACGTGGGCGAGGTGAATTTGCGCGCTTTCGCGTACCGGGGCGCTGTCGTTAGCGAGCCGGCCGAGATCGTTGTTGTGGTGCGCGAGTCGCCTGCCCAGGTCGTCGCCACGCCAGTTAGGCAATCGAATGTGCCTTTCATTCCCAACGACGGGGTCTGCCGCTCATTAGTTAATGTCCCCTTGAATTTCCGCACCGGACCGAGCACCGGTTTTCAGATTATCACCGTGCTCAGCAGCGGCACATTGGCGCCGATAACGGGTCGCGACAGCGAGCATAGCTGGTGGCGGCTGAATGTTGACAATCGCGTCGGCTGGGTCAGCGGTGATTTCACAACGGAATACGGGGATTGCAGCCGCGTGCTGGTGGTCGCTGGTTGAGAGCGCGGTTTCCAGCCCCTCGCCCCGGTCCCCTTCTACGACAAGGGGCGCGGGCGATTCAATCGGTAGCGCGGATGCTGACCTGCGCTTGCCGCCAAGCTGATTAGCATTGAATTGCGGCGCCGTTTTTGTCGCCGTCGGCGGGTGGCTGTGTTAGAATCGCTACTGTGTATCCCTCGAGTAACGCATAGGCGCGAAGCATGGCTTTAGCGATAACGCGGATCATTTTGGTCTCGCGAAATGTGCAATTTGCCATTGATGTCAAACGGGCTTTGGAGGCGCTGGGCGAGTACAGCGTGACGGCCGCCGCCGATGTCCGCAACGCGATAGAAGAAATCCGCGAGAATCCGCAGCACGTGCTGCTTTTGGACACGACGAATCTCTCGATTGCGCCGGCGATGATGATGGACATTGTTCGCTCGCGCCAAAAGGAGATTGCCATCGTTCTGGCGCCAGACAATCCGGAAACGCGCGAGCTCGCCCGCGTCTCACGGGCAAAAGGGATAGTCGATATTCCGGTGATGGCGCGAGACTTGATCCCGGTACTGAACGAGGCGATGGGGGATTTCGCCGAGGCGCTGCCGCAGGCGCAGGCAACGCCAACCATAGACGTCGGCGAAGACACGATCTATATCGAGTCGCTGGTCAATGATCTATTGGAGGAGGATCTGGCGCTCAATTATACGCGCAGGCGGCTGCAAGCGTCTTATGAGCTGCTGAACCCCAGCGGCGACGCCGCGGCCGAGACGACCGCGCGGAACGCGTTCGAGTTGCTAATCGAGCCGGACGAAGAAGGCGATACAGTGCATTATCGCGTTGTTACGGTTGAAGACACGTACGCCTCCCCCGCGGCGCAACTGGATGACGTGGCGGTCGACGAGACGCCGATCGCAGGGGGCATCCGCGGCGAGACTGTTGGCGACCTGGCGCATTCGCTAACGCGCGACGAGGACTTCACAGCCGAGCGGAAAGATACGGCTGCGGAACCTGAGGCTAGCGGTCTTCAAGACAGCGCCGACTTTGAAGAGATGCTTAGCGCTGTCCTTGATGAAAGCACACAGTTGGAGAATTTGACGCTGGAATCGCTTTTTGACACGACGCGGGAATTGCCGGGCGCGCTCGGTACGGGCGTCGTGCCGGCTTGGCTGCGCCAGACCGAGCAGTTCATTCGCGAACCGGGCTTCCTGTCGGAGTTGGCGGTGAGCCTGCCGCCCGTGGGTTCGCCGGTTGAAGCGGGCGAGACAACCATGCCAGTTGAACCGGCAATCCCGGCATTCGAAGATGTGGTTGCGGAGCGCGAGACCGCGCTTGATGATGAGACCGAAGAGAGCAGCGTTCCGCCGGCTGCGGATTCCGAAGCAAGGGAGCCGCTGTCCGATGATCCCGCGCGCGCGCCGCTCTGGAGCCGCAACAGCGATCCCGTGCTGGCGCAGTTGGCGGTTACGATGACGCAGATGATGACTGACTTGACCGCCGATGCGACCGTTTTGACGCGTGGCAATCAGATTGTCGCCTTCTCCGGCGAGATGCCGCTGGAAAGGTTTCGCGCTTTGCGCCGCATGATCGCCGATGATTGGATGGCGGCGGACAGTCAGTCTCGCATTCGTTTCGTCACACTGCCGGAAAGCGGGACGGATTATATGCTGTATTCACGCGGATCGGTCGCCGAGCATACCTTGACGATGATATTTTCCGGTGGACGACCGCTGCGCGACATTCGGCGGCAAGGCGATCGCATGCGGCAGGCGCTCGATGCCGCGCCGGCCGGCGACGCGCCTGTGGCGGCGAGCGAGGAATCGCTATCGCCCTCGGCGACGGAAACGCGGCAGCCCTTCGCCTTTGTCTGGTTGGTTGATGATCCGGCGCGGCTGCTGCGGAAGCCGGTGGCGGAGCAATTGGTCTTTTGGCTTGAGGTCCAGCTGAACGGCTTGAACTGGAAGATTCATCGGCTTGATGTGCATCATGACTTTATTTATTTGCGCGCCGACGTACCGGGAAACGCTTCGCCGGATTCCCTGGTGCGCGCGGTGATGGAGCGCGCGCGTCTGATTGCCCGTTCGGAGGACGCGGCTTTGCCGCGCGATCTCTGGGCTGACGCCTACCTGGTATTACAGCCGGGCCGCGATATGAGCGAGCGGGAATTGCAGCGCTTCCTTCAATTCGCCCGCGCTTGAAGGCGGGGCGAGACAGCAACTACGCCTGTCAGAATGACAAGCCATCGGCTATACTCGCGCCATCTTCTGTCTCTGGTTATTGCGCCGAGCTATTGCCATGGAAACGCGTCCCGTACTCTATCTGATCGACGGTCACGCGCTCGCTTATCGCAGCTATTTTGCCTTGCAGCGCGGCGGCTTCGCTACGTCTAGCGGCGAGAGTACCAGCGCCGTCTACGGTTTCAGCCGGACGCTGCTGGATGTTTACGAGCATTATCAGCCCAAGTATCTCGCGGTCACATTTGACGAAGGTTTGAGCGCGCGCGAGGAGATTTACCCAGAATACAAGGCGACGCGCGAGAGTATGCCGGACGATTTGCGCAGCCAGTTCGACCGCATCCGCGAACTGGTCGCCGCTTTCAATATCCCGCAATTGACTATGCCCAACATGGAAGCGGACGATGTGCTGGGCACGATCAGCCGGCAGGCTGTCGAATTGGGCTTGGATGTGCATATTGCGACTGGCGACCGCGATATCTTGCAGCTGCTCGGTCCCCATGTTCGGGTGCAGCTGCCGCAGCGCGGCGAAGAAGACAAGGTCTGGGATGTGCCCGCTTTTCGCGCGAAATGGGGACTTGAGCCGAGCCAGTTGGTTGATCTGAAAGCGATGATGGGCGACAGTTCGGATAATATCCCGGGCGTAGCTGGCGTTGGCGAGAAGACAGCCACCGACTTGCTGAAGCAATATGGCGACCTCGACACAATTTACGAGAATCTGGATGAGATCAAAACGAGGCCCCGCAACCGCTTGAGCGCAGGCCGCGAGATGGCATATTTGAGCCGCGAGTTGGCGACCATCAAGCGCGACTTGGATATTGAGCTCGATCTCGAATCGTGCATCGGGCAGGACTTCGAACTGAAGCCGGTGGACGATGTCTTCTCGGCGCTTGAATTCAGGACCCTGCGCGAGCGCTTGCACAAGGTTTATGGCGGGCTGCATGGCGAGCTGGCGGAGACCGGCATCGTCCAGGCGCATGAGGTCGTGGAGACGATCATCGTGCGCGATGAGGCGCAGTTGGACGAACTGGCTGCCGCGCTTAACGAGGCTGAGTTGATCGCATTGGATACCGAAACGACCAGCATCGATCAGATGTCGGCTGAACTGGTCGGGATATCGCTGGCGGTGGACGGCGAGCGCGGCTTCTATGTGCCGGTGGGGCACCGAGTCGCAGGAGAGCAGGGGCAATCCGATATGTTCGCCCAGCCGGTATCGGAGCTCGATCAACTGCCGCTGGACAAGGTGATTGCGGCATTGCGCGATCCACTGGAGAACGCGGCGATTCCCAAGACGGCGCATAACGCGGTTTATGATCTAATGATTCTGCGGCGATACGGCATCAATGTGACGCCGATAGCGTTTGACACGATGATCGCCGAATGGGTGAACAATCCGATTAGTAAGTTCCTCGGCTTAAAGGCTTTGGTGGCGCAGACGCTTGATGTGCGGATGACCGAGATATCCGCGCTTTTGGGAACAGGCAAGAATCAAAAGTCGATGGCGGAGGTTGAGATTGATGAGGCGGCGCCCTATGCAGCCGCCGACGCCGCGATGACCCTGCGCCTGGTCGAGCCGCTGCAGCATGAATTGCAGCGTGAAAGGCTTGATTCGCTTTATTCTTCTCTGGAACTGCCGCTGATCCCGATCATCAGTGAGATGCAGTTCAAGGGCGTCGCGCTTGATGTTGAGTTTCTGCGCGAGATGAGCGGCCGGCTGAAAACCGAGATCGCCGTGTTGGAAGCCTCGATCACCGAAGCCGTCGGCATCGGCAAGTTTAATATCGGCAGCCCGAAGCAGCTGAACCTGGTGCTCTTTGATCAACTGAAGCTGCCGACTGAAGGTTTGAAGAAAACTAAGCTTGGCTTCTCGACCGATGCGGCGACCCTGGATGCGCTGAAGGACGAGCACCCGATAGTGAACATGATCGTCAACTATCGGGAATTGTCGAAGCTGAAAAGCACCTATGTCGATGCTTTGCCAACCTTGGTCAACGCGGGTACTGGGCGTGTCCACACGAGTTACAATCAAGCGGGCTCGGCGACGGGCCGCTTCAGCAGCAATAACCCCAACTTGCAGAATATCCCGGTGCGCACCGAGCAGGGGCGGGAAGTGCGGCGGGCCTTTGTCGCGCCGGCGGGATACGTTTTGCTGGCGGTCGATTACAGCCAGATCGAGTTGCGGGTGATGGCGCATATTAGCGAAGATGAAACGCTGATCGACGCTTTTCATCGGGAATTGGATATTCATCAGGCGACTGCGGCGACAGTCAACGGGATCGATCCGGAAGCGGTCACGTATGAGCAGCGCAACTTCGCCAAGCGCGTCAATTTCGGCTTAATGTATGGCATGGGCGCCTTCCGCTTGGCTCGCGACAGCGACTTGACGCTGGCGGAAGCGGAAGACTTTATCTCGACTTATTTCGAGCGCATGCCGGGCGTCAAAGAATACATTGACCGGACAAAGGCATTCGTCTGGGAGCATGGCTATACGGAGACGCTTTACGGCCGGCGGCGGATTTATCCGGCGATCAGGGCGAATGGCAACCGCCGCAGCACAGCCGCCGAGGAGCGCGCCGCCATCAACATGCCGATCCAGGGCACGGCCGCCGATATTCTCAAGCAATCGATGATCGACCTGGACGGACGCCTGGCGAAAGAGCGCTACGACGCGGCGATGATTTTGCAGGTGCATGATGAGTTGGTGCTGGAGGTGAAAGAAGATCAGCTTGATGCGGTGACGGCGCTGGTGGTGGAGACGATGGAAGCGGCTTTGCCCGATGGCAAAGCTCTGCGCGTGCCGCTGCGCGCCAACGCCAGTTTCGGCCTCAACTGGCGCGATATGGATGGAGAGTGATGACTTTTTTGCGGCGAATGTTCCGTTTCGTGTTGTAAGGCTTGTCCGCTAATGTTTTTGGAAAATTATCCGAGCAATGTACGCGCGCTTAACCCCCACCCCAACCCCTCCCTGAGGACAGGACAGGTTTGGTCTAATCGAAAACTTATAGCCCAAGTTAGACTTCGAAAGCATCTATCCTGGCGAAAACTGTAGGGGCGACTCGGTGAGTCGCCCGAAAAAGCCCTAGAAATTGTAGAATTCGGGACGATATTTTGCTCGTTGAAAAACTGTCCTGTCGTCAGAAACCCCTCCCCGACGGGTCAGTGTCTACGCGACCCCAAAAGGAGGGAGGGGCTTTTCCGCGAGAACTTTGAGTTTCTCGGCTCCCCTTCCCTCCTTGTGGGGTGCGCGTAGACACTGCACTACGGCAAGGGGCCGGGGGATGGGGGTTTGTCGCGCTATCAATAATTCACCACTCCATCGATCCTGCCGGGCGAGTTTATGCGCGCTCTAATGTGGTATACTACCTGTCCATAGCTGCACAAAAGATCGTCTGTGAAAGATCCGGAACCTAAATGAAACACTTTCTGGAACTTGCGAGTGTACCGACCGCCGAGTTGCGCGACCTGCTTGACCTTGCGCTGCGTCTGAAGAGGGAGTGGAAAGCCGGCGGGAACAGTCCGCTGCTTCAAGGCAAGACGCTCGGCATGATCTTTCTCAAGCCTTCGCTGCGTACGCGCGTTTCCTTTGAGATGGCGATGAAGCATTTGGGCGGCGGCGCCATCATGCTGGGACCACAGGAGATCGGCTTGGGCGTACGCGAGAGCATACCCGATGTGGCGCGCGTTCTCTCCGGCTACGTCGATGGCATTATGGCGCGGGTCTTCGACCACAAAGATGTCGTGCAGCTGGCCGAGTATGCGAGCGTCCCGGTCATCAATGGCCTGAGCGATGGCTATCACCCCTGTCAGGCGCTGGGCGATATGCTGACGATTCATGAACACTTCGGCGCGCTGGATGGCTTGCGGCTGGCTTTCGTCGGCGATGGCAACAATGTCGCGGCGTCCGTGGCGCTGGCTTGCGCTCATTTTGGCGTCAGCTTCAGCATCGCCACCCCCGAAGGTTACGAGATGCAGCGACCGGTGCGCGAACAAGCCTATGACATCGCCGGGCGCAACGGATCGGTGCTGGAAATGCGAACGCGACCGCAGCTTGCGGTGGCAGATGCCGATGTAGTCTACACCGACACCTGGGTCAGCATGGGGCAGGAAGCGGAAGCGGCTGAACGCGCGGACGAATTCGGCGCTTACCAGGTAAATGGCGAGCTGCTAAAGAACGCCAATCCGAATGCCATCGTCATGCACTGCCTGCCGGCTCATCGCGGCGATGAGATCACCGATGCGGTGATGGATGGCGGGCAGTCGCGTGTATTCCAGCAAGCGGAAAACCGCATGCACGCGCAGAAGGCGATCTTGGCGCGCCTGCTGGCGTAGCGGTGCGAGGGTGGAGTACCTGGCCCATAATGCTTCCTTTTGCTCCTTGGATACAGTGCCATTATAATCCAAGACTATACACTTAGGACAGGACAGTTTTGCGGCGAGCAGAATTTCGTCGCAAATTACGTGTTTTCTTGGGCTTTTTCGGGCGACCCACTGGGTCGCCCCTACATCTTTTGCGCTCCGTCGGGCGACTCGCCGAGTCGCCCCTACAATTTTCGCACTTGGAGTTGCTTCTGATTGGCACATCGAAGCATCCATAGCCAATCGGATTGAACCTGTGCTGTCATCAACATAGCATTAGGCAAGGGAGACCGATTCTTTTCATGCGGTTTTAATGTCTGGGCTATCCTCCCCCATTGCAATGCGGGTTTACCAAGACTGTCCGGCCAACAGAAGCGAGCAAAACAGGTAGCGGACAAGCCTGTCATGTCTGCGATTCGGCGGGCGGCACAATAGGCCGCCACGATGTTTTCCGCATGAGCGGCTGATTGAACGGTCATGTAGACACAGCCCTTCCGTCGGCGCGACATTTGCGCTGGGAATCGGTCGGCGCTGACCTGTAATGGATGTTAGAATACGGTAACTACGATCATATCAATGGGTTAATACAAATAACTAAACTATCGGGCGCGGGCTCATTGCTTGATTGTTGCTGGCTTGCGGAAGGACGGCTGTGGAACAAATTCTCCTAATTTTGGAAAGCGTCGAACTGCGTGACGTCGTCGATATCGCGCTGGTTACGGCGCTGATATACAGCATTACTTTCATGTTCCGCGGAACGCAGGCGGTGGCTCTGTTTCGCGGCATCGCGCTGGTCGTGATCGGCTTGATTTCAGTGGCGGCTCTATTTCGCCTGGAAGCATTGAGCTGGCTGCTGGCCAACAGTTTGACCGCCTTGGTGATCGCCATTCCGGTGATCTTCCAGCCGGAGATTCGGCGGGTGTTGGAGCGCTTGGGTCGAGGCGCGTTTCTGGCCACGCGTCTGGCGCCACAGGCAGTGCGCGTGTCGGTGATCGACGAGATTTGCGCCGCATCGGAGAAGCTGTCCGATCGGCGGCACGGCGCGCTGATCGTGCTGCAGCGAAACAGCAGCTTGCAGGAATATATTCGCACCGGCATTCAATTGGACAGCGTGGTAACGGCCGATCTTTTGTCAACGCTGTTCTGGCCGCGCACCGAATTGCATGACGGCGCCGTGATCATCGATAACAGCGGGCGCATCGCGTCGGCGTCGAGCGTATTGCCAATTACTGCCAGCCGCAATTTGCCGAACCCGAACCTGGGCACACGGCATCGGGCGGCTGTAGGCATCAGCGAGGTCGGCGATGCCCTGTGCGTGATCGTGTCCGAAGAGACGGGCAAGATTTCGGTAACCAATGCCGGGCGCATGATCCTCGATTTGGACGCGCAGCGGCTGCGGCTGATACTCAGCGCCTATTATGGACCGGCGGAAGAGACTGGGCTGTCGTTGGGCGGGCGGCTGCGCGAATCGGCTGAGGAGTTGCGGCTGCGCGTGCAGACGCGGCGCAGGCAGCAGGCGCAACCATGATCGGGCGCTTCGCAAAATCGGACATGGCGGGCAATTTGCTCTGGCTGGCGGTGTCGCTGCTTCTGGCTACGGGGGTTTGGTACATCGCGGTGACATCGGCGGACCCAATTGCCAAGCGCAGCTTCCGCAGCATTCCGATTCAAATCGTGCCCAGTGATACGGCGGAGATGACCAACAGTCGCCTGCGCACAGCTTCGGTTACGATACAAGGCTTGCAGACGACGATCTCCGCGCGGCGGGCGGAAGACATAGTGGTCCGTGCCGATTTGTCTCGTTTGGGGCCGGGCGCGCACACTGTCCCCCTTGAAGTGACCGTGAGGCAGCCGGATACGGATTCTTTCAGACGGCTGGTTTCCGTGATCCAGCCAGCGCAGATCATCGTTGAATTAGAGCCATTGGAGTCGCATGAGAAGAAGATCGTCATAGACTTGCTGGCGGCGCCCCCGGTCGGCTTCCGGCATGACGCGCCGATGCCCAGCATATCTGACGTTCTCGTGAGCGGCGCGGCCAGCCGGGTAGGGCAAGTGGTCGCCGTTCGCGGTCAGCTGGATTTGTCCGCCAGCCGCAACCCGATTGAAGTCGACCTGCGTCTGTCGGCAGTTGATGCCGATGGCAATAGCATAGACGATGTGGAATTGGATCCACAGACGGCCACGGTAAGCGTGAATATCGCGCGGCGCGATGATATTCGGCAGATCGCCGTTCGCCCCAATGTTTTGCTCGATACGCTGCCGGCCGGCTTCACCTTGAAGAACCAAAGTTACGATCCTGAATCCATCTTTGTCGGCGGCGCGCCCGAACAGCTGGCCAATATTTCCGATACGCTTTTCACCGAGCCAATTAGCCTAGCGGGGCGGCAGGAGGGTTTTGTCACGACGGTTCCGGTGCAGCTGCCAGGCGATGACCTCTTCGTCATGAGCGGCGATAGCACAGTGAGCGTTTCCATCGAGATCATTCCGATCATCGATTCGCGGCAGATTGACAATATCCTGGTCGCGCATATTGGCTTGGAGGGCGAGTATTCGGTATCCATTGTGCCGAAGGCGGTATCGGCAATTGTCACCGGGCCGGTGGTGACGGTTGACGCTTTGACGGTGGAAAATATTCAGGTCGCAGTCGACTTGAACGGTTTCGCGCCGGGCGTTTATGACCGGGAACCATCAATCTCGATAAATCAGGGCGAACTTAGCGAAGAAAATGTTTCGCTGCTGCCGGATGTCGTGAATGTAGAAATCTCGTTGCTGCAGGACGCCGCGGAAGACACCGCCTCCCCCGTTGGAGAGTAAGGCCCCGGCAACAGGTTATACGCGACGCGCAGCGCGACATTTGGCTGCCAGGCGCCTAGGGCGCGGCGGGCTTTACCCGTTTTCCCTTTCTTACACACAGCCCAACATCTATAATGCATGGGCAGTTCTTAGACTCGCTATGGAGCACAGCGCAGGCATGTCGCGCAAACCTATAGTCGCCTTAGTCGGGCGGCCCAACGTAGGCAAGAGCAGCTTGTTCAATCGCCTGATTGGAGAGCGAGTCGCGGTGACCCACGATATTCCCGGCACGACCCGCGATCGCTTGCACGGGGAGTCGTTCTGGAACGGCTTCGCATTCCAGGTCGTTGACACAGGCGGGATTGAAGTATATCAGCCGGCCGGCGCGCGCGATGAATCGCCATTGGCGGAAGGCAGTAAAGATTTCGTCAAGGAAATCATTGATCAAGCGATGATCGCCATCGCCGACGCCGATGTCATTATTCTGGTGGTCGACGCTCAATTTGGTGTTACCGCCGCCGATGAAGCGATTGCGGAAATCTTGCGGCGGTCCGACAAACCAGTGCTGGTCGCCGCGAATAAGATTGACGACCACCGGCTCGCGGATGATGCCTTTGATTTCTACCGCCTCGGCTTGGATATCGTGGTCGGCGTCAGCGCCATTCACGGCTTGGGAGTCGGTGATATGCTGGATGAGCTGGTGAAGGCATTCGGCGCGCTGGACGCCGAATTGTGGGACGACGATGAAGATGACCATTTGAAGATTGCAATCGTTGGGCGTCCAAATGCGGGCAAGAGCACGTTGCTGAACAATCTAATTGGCGAAGAACGCGCAATCGTCAGCGCGGTGGCTGGCACGACGCGGGACGCAATTGACACCGACATCAACTATTTCGGTGAAAAGATCACCATGATCGATACAGCCGGCATCCGGCGCCAGGGAAGGATTGAAGCGGGCGTAGAGCGATTTAGCGTCATCCGTGCGATGAAGGCGATCGGGCGCGCGGATGTTGCGCTGCTAGTCGTTGACGCCAGCGTGGGCGTGACCGAACAAGACGAACATATCGCCGGATATGTCATCGACGAGTACAAAAGCCTCGTCATCGTCGTCAATAAATGGGACGCGATCGAAAAAGACGCGTTTACCTTGAACGCCTTCACAGAGAGTATCCGCGACCGGCTCCATTTCGTACGATATGCGCCGATCGTATTCATCAGCGCCATGGATGGCCAGCGAATACATCAGGTGCTGGAGACGGCGCACCGGGTTTGGGAGGCGCGTTTCCTGCGCATAGCGACATCCGATGTCAACCGGCTGATGCGCGAGGCAATCGAAAGACATCCACCGCACGCCAAAGGCAGGAAACGACTGAAGTTCTTGTACGCGGCGCAGGTGCGCGCGGACCCACCGCTGATCCTGTTTCATGTAAACGATCCGTCGCAGGTGCATTTCACCTACAAGCGCTACCTTGAAAATCAGTTTCGCGAAGCCTTCGAATTTGAAGGGACGCCGATTCGAATGAGCTTCCGCGCCCGCGACGACAGGCGGACTGCCGGCGCAGTTGAAAGGACAGCGAATTGAAGCGGGCGCGATCGTCCGTCAAATTCTTATGGACGCCACTTTATGCAGGCAATATCCATTGCGATGGGTTAAGCTCAATTCTATAATCTTACAAGTTGTCAAGTAAGCGCTGTGGGGAGTTCGCGCTTGCGGCGCTGAAGGAGCGAGAATGTTTGGCCGCCATACAGGCGAAATGCCGCGCCCTAAACTGAAGACGCCAGGCTTGCTGATCGAGTTGGTCAGCACGCTCGTATTCATCGTTGCGGTGACGGTTTTATTCGATCTGGCGATACCACGGTCGCTGGTTGACGGGCATAGCATGGAACCGACCTTTTACGGCAATGATCGACTGGTCGTCAGCCGGGCGCATTATCTGCTGGGATCGCCACAGCGGCGGGATATATTGGTGTTCAATTCGGTGAATCCGAGCGAGCGGGAGCGCGGCGTCATGCTCATTAAGCGCGTCATCGGCTTGCCGGGTGAAACGGTGGAGATACGAGATCGGAAAGTTCATATCAACGGCGAAGCGCTCAACGAGCCCTACATCAAAGACGAAGTTTGCCGCCGCCGCTGCCAAGACCGGATCTGGGAATTGGAGGAAAACGAGTATTTCATGATGGGCGATAATCGCAACAACAGCAATGATTCTCGCGCGTTCAGGAGACCGGTGACTTTGCCGGACATCGTCGGCCGGGTCATCATTCGCTATTTCCCCCCGCAGTCAATCGGCATAATTCCGAGTTAGGTTGGGGCGATGAGCGAACCAAGAACGACGGGCTATGCCTGCCCGCGCTGCACCGTTGGGCGCTGTACGCCGAGGCATACGACCTTTGCCGAGATTTATCACGGGCGCCTGCTCAGTATTCCGAATGTCAAGGCGTTTGTCTGCGATGTTTGCCACTTTGCCGAATTCGAGCAGGCAACGCTGGATGCGCTGTGGGAAAAGCTTTATGGTGATGGTCAACTTGATGGCCGCCAGTCGACTTCGGCACAGAAACGCAGTTCGACTTATGGCGAAGGGTCGAGTTGAACTTCGGTGGTCACAGTCAAACGATAATCCAGAAAGAATGAAAGCCAATGCAATCTGAGAGCGAACTGCGCGAGCTGATTTGCCGCGTCGGGCGGCTGATGTACCGCCAGGGTTATGTCGATGGAACGGGCGGCAATATAAGCGCTCGTCTGGCTGACGACCGCGTTCTCTTAAGCCCAAGTGGTTTGGCGACTGGATTCCTCGAGCCGCAGCAGCTCATTATCGTTGATCTCGCTGGCGAGCGTGTTGATGTCCCGACTGCGGCGAATGCGGCGCTGCGCCCGACATCCGAGAGCGCGATGCATCTGGAATGCTATCGGCAGCGGGATGATGTCATGGCGGTGGCGCATGCCCATCCGCCGACAGCGATCGCGCTAACCTTGGCTGGCTTCGACTTTCAGCAGTGTTTGATACCAGAGATGGTTGTGCTGCTGGGCATGGTCCCGACCGCTCCCTATTCGACGCCTTCAAGCGAGGAGAACCGCGACGCCATCGCCACCCTGATAAGGGAGCATGATGTGATCATGCTCTCCAACCACGGCTCGCTCACTGTAGCAAAATCACTCTGGGATGCTTACCTTCTGCTGGAATCGCTGGAGCACAACGCGGGAATCATTCATCGCGCGCTGCAGTTGAGCAGCGACCTAAGGGCGATCCCAGCCGACAAGATTGGGAAGCTGGTGGATTATCGCGAGCAGTTTGGCTTGCTGCGCCCGGGCGATCGCGAGCGCTTTGATGCTTTTATATCAAACGTCTTATGTGAAATTGATTTGCTAGAAATGGGCTGATATCCAAAATGGGAGTT